>CAYUTA010000053.1:0-19039 GCA_964447605.1 uncultured Oscillospiraceae bacterium
CCATTCCGAAATCCGTTACTCACTCGAATGGAGCGTAAATTCATTATAGTAGGAGGTTGGACGGTGAAAAAATGCCTGGGCATTCTTGCATGCCTGGCCTTGTGCGCGGCGCTGATGTTTGGCCTTTACGCGCATGCGCAGATTGAAGCGCGCGCGGCCGGGCAGAGGATCTATGCGTCCCAAACGGCTAAAAACGCCCGCGGTACAGGCGGTTTTTCCTCCCATCTGCCCGTTGTGCGCATCGACACCGGGGACGGGGAGATTGAAAAAAGCATCGCCGTGTGGTGCAGGCTCGAGGTCATCGATAACACGGACGACAGGAATTATATCACCGACACGCCCGCGTTTAAAACGGACGCAACCATCCATTACCGGGGCAACTCCTCCTATGGCTTTGATAAAAAGCAGTACCGGTTGGAATTTTATGAATCACAGGACGATGGCGGTCCGGAGCGGAACATCCCCGTGATGGGCATGCAGCCCCAGTCCGACTGGGTGCTCAACGGCCCCTACCAGGACAAGGCGCTTATGCGCAACAAGCTGAGCTACGACGTTGCCCGCACCTGCATGGCTTACGCGCCGGATACCCGCTACTGCGAGGTCTTTGTCAACGGTGAATACATGGGCGTGTATGTGATGACGGAAAGCGTGAAGGTCTGCCCTGAGCGCATCGCGCTTTCCGACTATTCCCTGCTGGGCGGGCAAACGCCCTATCTGATCCTGCGGGAGCGATCCTATGTGGAAACCCAGTCGCCCGCCGTCCGTACGTTCGGCACGGCCGCCGGCAAGGCGGACAAGGGCCTGTTTATCCGCTATCCCAAGATCAGGACCCTGACCAATGTGCAGAAAAGCTGGATTGAGGCCGACATAAGCAAATTGGAGCGCGCGCTTTATTCCGACGCGTTCGACGACCCTGCGCTCGGATACATGCGCTACATCGATCTCGATTCCTTCGCCACATACTATGTGCTCAACGAGTTTGCCATCAACGACGACGCGGGCTACCATTCCACCTATTGCTACAAGGATTTTAACGGCAGGCTCATCATGGGGCCCGTATGGGATTTCAACTCCGCGTACGACAACTATGCGGATTTCAAATCCTATGCCGATCAGTTTTATATGAAGGATAACAACTGGTTTGCAAGGCTCACGCAGGACAGGGCCTTTGTAGACGCGGTGGTCAAAAAATACCGCGAGCTGCGCCGGGGCGCGCTTTCTTATGAAAGCCTCGTTGCCCGCATCGACGCAAACGTCGCGGCCCTTGGGGACGCGGCGGAGCGAAATTTTGAAAAATGGGGCGATACGTTTGAGCTGGACATGCTCGCGTCCGCGCGTGACGCGCCCGACCGCAACCTGCGCAGCTTTGAAGAGGCCGTAGCCCAGCTCAAGGGGTTTATCAGGGGCCGGGGCGAATTTCTGGACGCGAACATCGAAAAGCTCTTCCTCTATTGCATCAACCGGTGACGCTTCGTGCAGGCCGGCCGGCAGGATTGCCCGCGTTTATGCGGCAGGAGACGGAAATGGAACACAGGCGGTACGAAAACCCAATCATCGTTGAGGACAGGCGCGCGGAGCAATCCAAACGTTCCCGAAAGCACGCCCCGCGCCGCCGGCGGATATGGGCGGCGGGGATTCTCGCCGGCGTTGCCCTTGCGCTGGCCGTAGCGGTTTGCGAGGTTTTATTTTACTATACCGACGTACCCATCCGCATGCATGGCGGCCCAAACGTGCGGTACACGTTCCAGACGGCGGGCCGCCGGATCGCGCTGCGCCACCGCGACGGGGGCAGCGAGGCGTTCATAGTCAAGGGCGTTGGGCTTTCCAAAACCTTTGCGCAGCGCGCGGACCATGCGGATTTTTTGCGCGCCTTTGCCGATATCGCCGCGCTAAACGCCAACACGGTACGGGTGGAGGACGTGATGCCGCCGGTCTTTTACCAGGCGCTTTCCGACCACAACGCAAGCAACCGGGAGCCGCTGTATCTCATGCAGGGCGTGCGTCTTTCCGACGAAGCGTATGCCGGAATGACCGACGCGTACGCCGACGGGCTGGCCGGCAAACTCATTGCCCGGGGCAGGCTCGCCATCGACGCGGTTCACGGCGCGCGCCGCGGCGCCGCGACCTATGCTTACGACGTTTCGCGCTATGTGGTTGGGTTTGCCGTAGGCAACGACTGGGACAGCGGCCTCGTGCTGTACACCAATATGGCCAACGCCAGGCATGCGGGCAGATTTTCCGGCCGGTACATCGAGGTATGGGACACCTCGCAGGCGTTTGAAACCCTGTTGGCCCGGGTGCTCAACGACCTTGTGGCCTACGAAACGGGGAAATACAATTACCAAACTCCGGTCGGCGTGCAAAACGGCATGCGTACCGACGCGCTGATCCATACCTCCGACTGGATGCCCGGCCTTTACGAGGTGGTGACGAGCGTCAACACCATCCATTTTAAAACGAAGGCGGCGGCCAAGGCGGGCTATTTTGCCGCATACCATGCAGAAACCGCCACCATGCAGTTTTTAAGCTTCGACCCGGCTTACAATGGCTATGCCGGCCCGGACGGCCGGGTCGATCCCTACCTTGGATATCTGAAAAAGCTGACCGGCCAGCATCCCATGCCGGTGATCGTCACGGAGGTGTCCGCCTCCTCGGCCCGGGGCGTTTCCGGTATCGACGCGGTCACGGGCCATGACCGCGGCGGCTCGGGGGAGGAAGGACAGGCGGAAATCCTGACCGCGCTGCTTACGGACATCTTTGACGCGGGCTGCGCCGGCGGCTGCGTGAGCACCTATGAGGACGACCTGCTGGCCACGGCCTGGAACGAGGCGGAATATGAAACGGCCAACGGGAACTGGAAGAACGTGCAGGATACGGAGCAGAACACGGGCCTGGTTGCGCTTGATCCGGGACGGCCGTGCAGAATAGACGGCGATTTTTCGGAATGGGCCAATGTGCCGGTCTCCGCCACGGACGGCGGGGACGGCGCGCTCAAATACCTCTATGACGAGGCGTACCTGTACCTGCATGCGCAGTGTCCGGGATTTTCGGCAACGGAAGATACCGTCTGCATCCCCCTTGATCTTTCACCCTTGTCCGGCGGCCGGGTCATGGACGGCTATGCGTTTTCGCTGGCGGCGGATTTTGTGGTGCGCATACGGGGGACGCAGCAGAGCCGCCTGTATGTGCATGCCTATTCCGACCGGCTGTATTTTGACAAAGGGCGGGAGATCTGGTCGCTGGAAACCAAAACCCATCAGCCGCAAAAGGACGGCGACGATTTCCACATGCTGCGCCAATACGTCCGCCCGGCCATGTTTGACGCGGAGAACGACTTGGTGGAGGCAATAACGTCCGTTTCGGGCGCGCTGGTTGCCGCGGACGGGGGAGAACGCTCGCTTTCGGATTTCTGCTTTGGCGAGGATGGGTTCGAGCTGCGCATTCCGTGGGCGCTGCTCAGCATAACGGACCCCTCGTCCATGACCGCCTCCGGCGACCTGTATGCGACAAAAAAAACGCCTCTGCCCATTACGGGCGTCGGGGCGGAACTGATCACAACCCTGCAGGGGGAAACGCGCGCGGGCGCGCCGGCCGTTTTGCCGCTTGCCGGCTGGGGCGAAAACGCAGCCTTTACCCCCCGCAAAAAGCCCGCTTATGCGGCTGTAAAAGCGGTGTTTGAATCGATCCCATGATTTTTACGGCGCGTTTTAGCGCCTGCGCGCGCTTATAACCCGGGGGCCGCCAGGCCGCGTATAAACCGCGGCGCCATATTGCAAAAGGCGCCCGTTAACGATGGAACAGCCCCAGCGGGTCGACGCGGTCCATCTCTTCCGAGAGGCCGTCCGCCGCGCGTTGCGCAGCCATGAGCACCCAGGCCGAGTCCGCGTTGAAAATAGGGTAGGGATACCCTTGCTCCGCCACGTTTTTTGTATAGAGCGTCAGATAGCGGTCGAACCCGGAATGGTCTCCCATCAGCACCGCGCAGTAGGGGATGCTGCCCCAGTAAAACGCGCTTTCCCCCGTTGCAAGGTACCCCATCTCCTGCCAGCTTTGATACCGGGAAAACTGTGAAAAAAGCGCTTTTGCGCGGCTGCCGCCGCTTTCCGTCACGCCGTGTATGATGCAGAACAGCTGCGCGGCAGCGTCCGGATACAGGTTCACCCAGTTGAAATCGGCATAACGCCCCTCGCCCTGGAAGGCGACCTCATAATGCGCGCCCGCCGCATTCCACATGTGCGCTTCAAGCGCGGCGAGCAGGTTCTTGGACAGAACGGTCACCAGATCGAAGAGGGCGTATGCCCGCTCCACCACGGCGGGGTCCTTTGCCTTTGCATACACGTTGGCCAGCAGACCGGCCGCGTCCGACAGGCCGGCGTACACCTCGCAGTTATCCATCAGGTAGCAAACCGGGTAGTCGGGCCGCGCGACGGTCAGGCCGTTTTCCTGTACGCAGGCTTCAATGGCGCCGATGACCCCCGCCACAGCGTCAAAGCGGGCCAGCAGATAGTCCGCGTCGCCGGTTGATTCATAGAAAGCAAGCAGCGCCGAAAGGAAGGTTGCGGCATAGGAATCCACGGAGTCGTAGGTCTGCTTTGTGGTTTCGGCAACGACCCGGCCGTCCTCTGTGTCGGCGTAAAAATCATAGATGGTGTAGTACAGGCCGTTTTGATCGGGCGCTTTGATGTTCAAATGGGCAAAATGCCAGTCAAGATAATCCCTGGCCGCCTTTATGCAGCCCGGGTCGCCGGTTTTAAAAAGCGCGGCCGCGCTGATGCAGGCGTAGTAGGGCTGAATGTAAGCCTCTCCCTGTTCGGCCAGGCGGAAGGCAAGCGCGCCGTTATCGAGCGAAAGGCTTTGCAAAAACGCCGCTTCCGCGGCGGCGGCGGCGGCATAGCGGCCTCGCTCCGTCGCCAGATCCTCCACGTTTTGGCGGACACGGTTCAGCCCGCGCACCCCGAAAAAGACCCCTGCGGCCAAAACGGCAAGCAAGAGCAGCGCAGGGAGAAGGCGGGGTTGGGGTTTGGCGGGCCTTGTCTTCAAAGGCGGCTTCCTCCACGGCAACGGTTTTTAAGCATGGCTATTGTGCCCGGATGGATGATGCGTTACTATGATTATACAGCGTCCGCTTTCGGATAGCAATGAGAAAGGAGCGCGCATGCGATGGTGACCCGACGGAGAAAGAAAGCGCTGCTCGTGTTTGGAACCAGGCCGGAGGCGATTAAAATGTGTCCCCTGGTCAAAGAACTCATGCGCCGCGGCCACATGGAGACCGGGGTTTGCGTAACCGCCCAGCACCGGCATATGCTCGACCAGGTTCTCGAAATTTTCAAGATCACGCCGGATTATGATCTCAACATCATGCATGCGGGACAATCCCTCTACGATATCACGGGACGGGTGCTTTCGGGCATGCGCGGCGTGCTGGAGGAATACGGGCCGGATCTCGTGTTCGTACACGGGGACACCACGACGGCATTCGCGGCCGCGCTCTCCGCTTTTTACCGCAGGATCCCCGTCGCGCATGTGGAAGCGGGGCTGCGGACCTACAACCTCGATTCCCCGTATCCGGAGGAATACAACCGGCAGGCAATCAGCCTGACCGCGCGGTACCACTTCGCGCCCACCGGAGTGGCGCGCGACAACCTCCTGCGGGAGGGCAGGCCGCCGGCCTCCGTCTATGTGACGGGCAACACGGGCATCGACGCGATGAAAACCACCGTCCGGGCAGATTACCACAGCGAGATCACGGATTGGGCGGCGGGCAGCCGTCTTCTGGTCGTCACCGCGCACCGAAGGGAAAATCTGGGCGCGCCCATGCACAGCATGTTCCGGGCAATCCGCAGGGTTGTGGACGCCTATTCGGACGTAAAGGCCGTCTACCCCGTGCACATGAACCCCGCCGTGCGCGCCGCTGCGGAGGCGGAGCTCGCGGGTTCGGCAAGCATCCGGCTGATCGAGCCCCTCGGCGTGGCGGACTTCCATAACCTCCTCAACCATGCCTGCCTGATCCTGACCGACAGCGGCGGCATTCAGGAGGAAGCGCCCGCTCTGGGCAAGCCCGTGCTGGTCATGCGCGACACCACGGAGCGGCCGGAGGGCGTGACCGCGGGCACATTGCGCCTTGTGGGCACGCAGGAAGCGCCCATCTACGAGGCCTGCAAGCTGCTGCTGGACGATGCCGGCGCATACGGGCGGATGAGCCGGGCAAAAAACCCGTACGGCGACGGAACGGCCTCCGAAAAAATTGCGGACGCCATCGACCGGGATTTTCTTGCCCTTCCATGAAGCGCACGAGTTCCGGCGGGGCGCGGGCGGACAGGCCCGATTGTTCCCGAGGCGGCCGCGCCGGAGTAAGGGTCGCGCTGTAAGCTGCTGCAAAACGGTGTTTGACGGGAAAAGCCACGGCCGACTGCGCAGGGGTTCGGCGCGGCCGGAGAATCCGCGGGTGCGGACGCAGCGCCGCCGGCAAACGGGCCGATACGCGATTGCAGCCGCAGCAGGCGGGCTTCCCACAGCTCTCCGACAGCCTGTACGGGGCGTTTTACCGGCCAACCGGAATGAATGGGGGCAAAGGCCACGGTTCTCAACAGGCCATAGGCACGTTTGACAAGCCGGCCGCGCGCGTTGCCGCGCCAAAAAACGGAAACGGGGGATCACGCATGAACGAGATCAGATTTGGAACCGGCGGATGGCGCGCCATCATCGCCGACGGATTCACCAAGGCCAACCTGCGCAGGCTCTGCGCGGGCCTTTGCCGGCTTATGCGCGAGGAGGGCTCCGCGCAAAAGGGCGTTGCCATCGGCTACGACCGGCGCTTTCTTTCCCATGAATCTTCCATGTGGGCTGCGGAGGTCTTTGCCGGGCACGGCATTCCCTGCGAGGTGCTTGACCGCGAGGCCCCCACGCCGCTGATTATGTTCACCGTGCGCGAACACGGCCTGCCGTTCGGGCTCGCCATCACGGCAAGCCATAACCCCGCCATCTACAATGGCGTCAAGGTGTTTACCGCAGGCGGACGCGACGCCACCGAGGAGGTAACCCGCCGCATCGAGCAGTGCATCGAGGGCCTGCCCGCGGAGATTCCCTCCGTCGATTACCACACGGGGCTTGAGCGGGGCCTGATAACGCAGATCAACCCGTTGAACGGATACATCGACAGTATCCTTGCGCTGGTGGATACCGCGGCCATCAAAGCGGCCCGTCTCAAGGTCGCGCTCGACCCCATGTACGGGGTGAGCCGCACCAGCCTGCAGACCATCCTCATGACCGCCCGCTGCGACGTGGACGTGATCCATGATCGCCACGATACCCTGTTCGGCGGCAGGCTGCCCGCACCGAATGTGGACACGCTGCGCTCGCTTGCATCCTTTGTGCTCGAACACCGCTGCGACCTTGGCGTGGCGACCGACGGCGATGCGGACCGGCTGGGCGTCATCGACGACGCAGGCGCGTTTCTGCACCCCAACAGGCTGCTGGTGCTGCTGTACTACTATCTGCTGGAGTACCGCAACTGGCGCGGGCCGGCCGTACGCAACAATTCCACCACCCACCTGCTCGACCGGGTGGCCGAAGCATACGGGCAGGCCTGTTATGAGGTGCCGGTGGGCTTTAAGCACATTTCCGGGAGGATGGAGGAAACCGACGCGCTGATCGGCGGCGAGTCGTCCGGCGGACTCACGGTGCGCGGGCATATTCAAGGCAAGGACGGCATCTATGCCGCCACGCTGCTCTGCGAGATGGTTGCAAAGACGGGCAAGCGCCTTTCCGCCCTGTACGCAGAGATTGAGGCGCGTTTTGGCGCGGTGTATGGCGCGGACGCGGACTTTACCATGACCCCGGAGCGCAAGAGCGCCCTCATGGAACGCCTGACGGACGAGCGAAAAATCCCCGCCTTTCCGTATCCGGTGGAGCGCGTGGGGCTGGGGGACGGCTGCAAGGTCTGTTTTGCCGACGGCAGCTGGGTCATCTGCCGCTTCTCCGGCACGGAGCCGTTGCTGCGCATCTGCGCCGAGGCCGCAAGCGTCGAGCGCGCGCAGTCCTACCTTGCGCTCTGGCAACAGGCGCTTTCGCTGTAACGGAAGCTCCGCCGGAAAACGGGCTTGGCAACGGTCGGTACGGACCTGTGCGTGGGCGTGCCGGACGGCGGCGTGCATCCTGCCGGGTGAGCGCCGTTTCGTCTTTCATCAATGAACACGCTATGCAAATGAAATAACAGCTTGATCATTTCATACCGATCCGTTCTATCCACCATCTCGCCCGCTTCCTGGAAAAGGCCGGCGTTCCTCCTCCAGCCCGACCGGAAAATCCACGCTCGTATCGTAGAGCGGCGCCAGCCCGCGCACGCTGGAAACGCGGGAAACACCAGATACTGTGTCATTTGCAGCGACATGTGCGCTGCAAATGACACACTGCCGGGGGGATTGCCGCGTCCATCCCCCGGAGAAAATTCGCCGCAGCAATTGCCCGTCAAACACTCTGTTTTTTGACGGCCCCACCGGCAAATCAGAGTTTGTCGGTGGACTAACATCGCCAATTTGGGATGGGGGGAAATAGGATGGAACAACAACCGCAGGAAACCGCTGAAAAGCTGTCGCTGAAAAACTGGTCGCTGATCTGGCTGTTCGGGCTGGCCGGGCAGCTCTGCTGGAATGTGGAAAACCAGTGGTTCAACACGTTCGTGTATAAAAAAATTGCGCCCGACCCGTCGATTATCGCCTGGATGACGGCCGTTTCGGCAGCCTTTACCACCGTTTCCACCTTTGTAAGCGGCACCTGGAGCGACCGCATCGGCAGGCGCAGGCCGTTCGTCTGCATCGGCTACATGTTCTGGGGCCTGTTCACGGTTGTATTTGGCGCAACCGAATTTTTGCCAAAGGAACCGCTCGTTCTGGCTGCGGTGATGGTGGTGTTCATGGACGCGCTGATGAGCTTCTTTGGGTCGATGGGCAACGACGCGGGCTTCCATTCCTGGACGACGGACATCACCGGTCCGCATAACCGCGGCCAGCTTGGCGCGGTGATCGCCGCGCAGCCAGTGATTGCGACCATCGTGGGCACGGTGGTTTCCGGCCTTATCATCGAGGCGTTCGATTATTTTGTGTTTTTTATCATCATGGGCGTGTTTGTCGCCGCCGTCGGCGCGGTGGGCCTGCTGTGCATGCGCGAGGGAAAGCGGCTGGCGCCCGTGCGGGATGAAAAGGGCTTTGCGCACCAGGTGCTTTCCGTCTTTGATCTTAAAACGTTTACAAAAAACCGTGAGCTCTTCTTCGTCTTTTTAATCATGACGGCGTATTTCATCTGCTTCAACTTCTACTTCACGCACGTGGGCAATTACTTCATCTATACGCTGGGCTTTTCCGAAGGGACCGCGGGCGTGATACAGGGCGTGGGACTGCTCGTCGCCGTATTGTTCACCATTCCGGCCGCGCGCTTCATCAACCGCGGCGGGCAGGCGCGGGCCATCCTGTTTTCGGTTGCCGCAACCGTTGCGGGGCTGATGGCGCTGGGCTTTTCCGGCACAAGCGTCGCGTTGATGGAGCTTGGCATCGTGCTGGCCGGTATCGGCTATGTGCTCGTGCTGCAAACCACAACCGCCTGGGCCAAAAACCTGTATCCGGAAACCCGGCGCGGGCAGTACGAGGGCGTGCGCATCCTGTTTTTTGTGCTGATCCCCATGATTATCGGCCCAACCTGCGCGAGCGCGGTGATCAACCACGCGGGCGTGCCGTTTACCAATGAATTCGGCATCTCGGGCATGGCGCCGACGGACGCGCTGTTCTTCTACGGCGCGGCGCTTTCGCTGCTGACGCTCATTCCGCTGTATTTTGCATCGCGTGAACAGCAACGCGCAGCGCGCGCCGACGGGGCGCCGGAACGCTCCGCATACGGGGAGCGGGGACAGGACTAGCAAACGGGCCCGGTTTTTCAGCGTGTCAAACACGGGTTGCATCGGGGTTGCTCCGCCAGTCCGCGCACGCCGGAAACGTGGGAAGCATCAGACAATCCGCTAAATGTGACGGCATGTACGTCGCTTTTGACACCCTGCCCGCGGCAAGACCGACAGACGATGCTATCGTCCGGGGACGACGCCGCATGGAAAGCGCGCGCTTTGGCGCGCGCCCGACAAAAAAGTTTTTTGACGGCCAGGGCGGCAAACCGGGGTTTGCCGGCGGAAGAAGCTCCAGCATCTTGATGCCGCGCTGCACGGCGCCCCGCTTGCGCACCGCATGGCAAAATGTTTTTTGGTTCTTTGGAACAAAAAAATAACTGCGTGATCGGCGGCATGAATTTGAAAGGACATGTGCATACTAGCCTTACAAACCCGATGCCGTGATGAGCGGCAACCATAAAAGGAGGAACATGCTCATGTTCAAAAAAACAATGCTTTTTGCTGCCGCACTGGCGATGATCGTTTCGCTGGCGGGTTGTGCGTGCTCCGGCACAGTCGCCCCCACGCCCACGCCGTCGCTTGCGCCGGTAGCCACCCCCACGGCGGAGATCATCGAACCCTCGCCGGACATTATGACCTCGCCGGACGCTATGAACTCGCCGGACGCGCAGAAAAGCCCTGACGCGTCGGCAAGCACTAGCCCGGATACAAACGGAAACCCGGCGGGCGGCACAGGCGGCACGTCGATCAAGGATTTCAAGGAAGGCACCGAGGTAAAAGAGGCCGATGTGCCGGAAATCGCCAGCGCGGTCAAGGCCAAGTATGAAAACGCCAAAATCAAGTCCATCAAGCACGCCATGCGTGAGAATAAGCAGGTGTACGAAGTGGAGATCACAAGCGGCAGCACCACCCAGACGGTCTATGTACAGCCGGATGGAACGGTAATGGAAAAATAAGGCCGGACAGGCCGATCGCAGCAAAGCGAACCGTGCGCACCGAACTGAATCGGTGCGCTTGTTTATTTTGAGACCGTGTTGAGGCCGTGGCCGGCTTACGAGCGCTCCCCGATGCGCTTGCGCCGCAGAATGAGCGGAAAGACGAGCCCGGCGCGGCGCTTTTTTTCAACACGCCCGACCTAACGCCCGACCTATTTTTTCACGAGGCGCGCGCATTCGTCAAGGAGCAACGTGTTTGTCGGAGCGAGCACGCTTGTGCGTTTTGTCATTATCACGTATACTATATCAAATATAACCGTATGCATTTGAAACTGATTTCTGGGAGAGGCTTTTTTATGGAACCCATCTACGTCACCGGGCATAAGAACCCGGACACCGATTCCATTGTTGCGGCCATTGCGTACGCAAGCCTGCGCAAGGCGCTTGGCGACCGCAACTTTGTGGCTGCGCGCATTGGCGATATCAGCGACGAAACGCAGCTTGTACTCGAAAAATTCGGCTTTGACGCGCCGCCGCTGCTGCGCACGGTGCGCACGCAGGTTTCCGACCTCGGTTACGACACGCCGCCGATTCTTTCAAGCGCGGTCACGGTGCATCACGCCTGGGAATCGCTGTTTCAAAACAACGCAAATATTTACGCGCTGCCCGTTACCGACGAGGAAGGCAAGCTGTTCGGCATGCTCACGCCGGACGACATCGCCGCCTACGACATGCGGTTTGTCAATGACAGCACCGTCAGCGGCATCCCTCTGTTCAACCTGCTCTCCTGCCTTGACGGACAGCTCCGGAGCCAACAGACCGAGCCGTTCGAGCTCAGCGGCAAGCTGGTTCTCGCGCTGCCAAACGCAAGCGGCATGCCGCCTTTTCCGGCGGGCAGCATCGTGATTTGCGGCAATCAACCGGACGTGGCGCGGCAGGCAATCCACGACAGGGCCGCATGCCTGATTGTGTGCGAATCGGAGATGGACCGCGCGTTTTACGCCGACTGCGGCGAAACCTGCGTCATCAGCACGCCCTATGACGCGTATATTGCCGCGCGCATGATCTTTCTGGCCATCCCGGTGTCGGGCGTATGCCAGCAGGAGGGCATGATTTCGTTCCAGCTGACCGATTACCTGGACGATGTGCGGGAGGCCACGCTCAAATCCCGCTACCGCAGCTATCCCATCACCGATGAGGACGGCGTGGTTGTGGGCACGCTCTCGCGCTACCACCTGCTGCGGCCCAAGCGCAAGCGCGTGGTGCTTGTCGACCACAATGAGCTCAGCCAGTCCGTGCCGGGGCTCGAGCAGGCGGAAATCCTTGAGATTATCGATCATCACCGCCTGGCGGACGTGGAGACGGCCTATCCGGTCTATGTGCGCAACGAGCCCGTCGGCAGCACCTGCACCATCATCACCGGCATGTTTTTTGAGCGCGGCATCATGCCCAGCAAAAAGCTTGCGGGCCTGCTGGCAGCCGCCATTGTCAGCGACACCATCATGTTCAAATCCCCAACCTGTACGCAGGTGGATCATGTGATGGCCGAGCGCATGGCAAAAATTGCGGGCATTCAGCTCGACGAGCTCGGACGTGAGATTTTTTCAGCGTCGCTGGCGGGCGACCACGACCTGCGCGAGCTCCTGTTTTCCGATTTCAAGCAGTTCCAGATCGCGGGGCACTCGCTGGGCATTGGACAGATCACCTGCCTCGATTCCGAGCGCGTGTCCGAGCGCAAGGACGAGCTGCTCGCCATTATGGAGGTGGAGCGCGAAAATCATGCGTACGACATGCTGCTGTTGATGATTACCGACGTGCTGCGCGAGGGGACGGAGCTTGTCGCCGTGGGCGACATCGAAACCGTGGAGCACGCGTTTAACGTGCGCGTGCGCGGCGGCGCGGTATTCCTGCCGGGCGTGATCTCCAGAAAAAAGCAGGTTGTGCCCGCGCTGTCCCTGCTGTGGGGTTAAAATCGCTCCGCCTCTGCCGATGAGGCCGCCGTTTGAGCGTCCCGCATGATTGAAATGGGCCGGCGCTTCCGTTTGGGGATCAAAGGGGGCGGGGTTCCCGCAAAAACGTTTCAGGAGGCTAACCGTATGCAACTGACCATTGATGGACAAACCATTGTCGCCGGGGCCGGCGAATCGCTACTCGACCTGATCCGGCGTCTCGGACTCGACTCCGCCGACCTGCGCGCCCGTCCGCTGGCAGCCACCATCGCGGGCGAAACATTCACGCTCAACTACATTCCGGTGCGCGAGCGGGAAGGCGGACGGACGTCCCGCGTCACGCTGCGCCGCGCCATGCGCGCTTCCGGCGGGAAAATCAGCCTGGAGCGATACGGCGGCGTCAAGGGCCGACGCGTGTATGAGCGCACGATGCTGTTTGTGTTCCTGCTGGCCATGCGCGGTCTGTTCCCGGGCGCGCGCGTGCGCATCTGCTATGCCGTCGGCGCGGGACTCTACGCGACCGTAGACCGGGCGGAGCCGCTCGGCCTGGAGGAAACCGGCCGCATCAAGCGGCGCATGCAGGAGATCGTCGCGGCGGACTACCGGCTGGAGCGCAAGCGGCTGGATATTGACGACGCCATTGAATTTTTTGCCAACGACGGCCAGACGGATAAGGTGCGGCTGCTCGAATGGCGGCGGTTTACCTTTTTCGACGTGTATCGTCACGAGGACTATGTGGACTATTTTTATGGCGAGATGGCGCCCTCCACGGGATATGTCGCCACGTTCGACGTGCAGCTGCAATCCCCGGGCCTGTTTTTAATCCGCCCGTCGGACGCCGACCCGAACCTGCCCGCGCGCCATGTGCAGATGCCGCGCCTCTCCGCCGTGTTCTGCGAGAGCGAGGAGTGGGCGGAGCTGATGCATTGCAGCTGTGTGGCCGACCTCAACGACATGGCGCTCAACGGGAGCATCCGCACGCTGATCCGCGTCAACGAGGCGCTGCATGAAAAGCGCTTTGCCGCCATTGCCGACGAGATCATTGAGCGCGGCACGCGCGCCGTGCTCATCGCCGGTCCGTCCAGTTCCGGCAAAACGACCAGTGCAAACCGCCTCTGCACGCAGCTGCGCGTGCACGGCAAGAGCCCGGTGCTGCTCTCGCTCGACGATTACTACATTGACCGCGACAGGATTTCGCCGGATGCAAACGGGGAGATCGACCTCGAGCACATCAACACCATCGACACAACGCTGTTTTGCGAGCAGCTTACCGACCTGATTGCCGGCAAGCTCGTGGAGATACCGCGGTTCGACTTCGTAACACAGCGCCGCGTATGGGAAGGGCACACCCTGCGCGTGGACGAGGATACGCCGCTCATCATCGAGGGGCTGCATGCGCTCAACCCGGCCATGATGCCGGATACCGTGCCCGCGGACCTGATCTTCCGGCTGTATGTTTCCGCGCTGACAACGCTGAATCTGGACGACCACAACCGCATTCCCACCACGCAGATCCGGCAGCTGCGGCGCATGGTGCGCGATTATGAAACCCGCGGCGCTTCCATTGAAAAAACGCTCTCCATGTGGGAAAGCGTCCGGCGCGGCGAGGACCGCTGGATCTTTCCGTTCCAGGAGAGCGCGGACGCAATACTCAACACTACGCTCGTCTATGAGCCCGCGGTGCTCAAAAAGCATATCTTCCCGCTGCTGATTGCCGTACAGCCGGAAAGCCCCTATTACGGCGAGGTGCACGCCATCGTCAAGTTCCTCAACTACTTTGTCGAGGCCAATGTCGAGGACGAGATTCCGCCGACGAGCATTCTGCGCGAGTTCATCGGCGGCAATACGTTCTATCGGAAGTAGCGCGCCTCCGTTCAAAACACGTTTTTTTGACGCCCCGACAATCGTGTCTTTCTTTCGCGCCGTTTATCCGTTATAATAACGATAAATGGCGCATTTTGTTTGCGCCGCCGCCATTGGGGGATGGAATATGCAAAGAATACGAACCTGGCCGGTGCGGACGGCGATTGGCCTGTTAACGCTAATGCTGGCCGTTCCAGCCGGCCTGGCCGAGGGCGACGATTCCACCGAAGAGGGCGCGGACGGCGTGAGCTACGCTTCGGAAGCGGCCGCGCCGGAGATCAGGCCCGTTTCAGGCAAGCTGGAGACGGCAAGCGCGGCCAATGCGGCGCTGCTGCTGCGCGGCGGCGGCGAGAGCGAGGCGTTCCGCCACTGGGAAACCGCCTGGGGGCATGTGCCGAAGCTCTACCGCATCAAGAAGGTTACGGTCGCCATGCTCAAAAACGCCGTCGGCCGCACCGACGATGCGGTTCCCGTCGGGCGGGCAGGCGTGAAGCTCCAGCCGTGCTGTGAAGTGCCCCTGCCCGCGCAGGATCAGGCGCTGCAAAAAGACCTCGATTTCAACCTCCACGGCTCCGTTTATTCCGACAGCCCTCTGAGCAGCGTAACCGCAACCTTTGCTTCGCGCGCCGGTGAAAAAAATTCCGCCACGGCCACGGTTACGTTCGACGCGGCGGCCAACGTTACAAGCTATTCGCTCGTCAGCAAAAGCGAACCGCGCGAGGGGAAATCGCTCGACGCGCTGATGGACGCAAGCAAGCTGCCCGTGGGAAGCTATACCTTCACGCTCACGGCCGCGACGGGCGCGCAGCCCACTCCGGTCACGCTCCATTCGGCCGGGGTCAGGGTGGAGAAGCCGGAGGCGTTCCGCCTTACGCAAAACAAATTTGACGACAACTACTCTGAAGCGCTCGCATTTTTCGGCGGGGATACCGGCGAGTTCCTGTTCCACTACTGGCTGCGCGGCGACCGCGATATTTCCACGGAAACGGCCTGGCGCGAAAGCCATCTGGTGGACAGCCCGTTTGGCGGGCGCTGCCATGTGCGCGCGCTGCCGTACTTTCAAAAGGCCAAAGCATACATCAACGGCACATATATCAAGGTGGATGTGCTGCACCGCGGCGGCAGCGTGCGCGAGGGCAAGGTCATGCTGCTCAAGACCATTATGGACAACGACGCGAGCCCGTATGTGCCGCGCTTTCAGTCCAACCTCGAATATGTCAGCCATCACTGCCTTGGCACGGCAATCGATGTGAACGAAACGCTGTATCCCAACCTGAACATCATCACCAACCACGCGCTCATTGGCGACGACGTAAAAAATCACCTCCAGTACAACGGCATCAAGACCGACGACGAGGGGCGGCAGTATTACAGCTTCTATTATGACGGGGCCTATACGTCGATGCTCAAGCGCGTGCCCAAAACAATCGTCAACTACCTGCTCTATGAACTGGCCTTCTACCGCGCGGGCTTCCAATGGGGCTACTATTACGAAACGGCCTGCGACGCGATGCACTTTATGCTCAGCGAAAACAGCCCGGACAGGCATTTGGATTCCGACGTTGGCCTGCGCAAGGTGTATACCTACATTGCGGAAGCGCCCGCGGGGGGACCCGAAACGGAGCCGGGCATCGTGACCGCCGTGCCGAAAACGGGCGAGGATTGAGCCGCGGCAGCCGCGCCCCGATTTCATTACAATTTGCTCCGCGCGCGGTTCGCGGCGGAATGGATGTGGATTTGAATTTCATTGGCCAATATGGATGACCTGCCACAACTTAAGGCGGTAATGAAAAAATAATGGATCATATGAATCAAGACCATATTCTTATCGCAGTTATGCGGCGATATGCGCGGGGGTTCGGCGCTTACATCAAAAAATAAGCGGACTAAGCAAGGGCCTCTGATCTCCGAATATCCCGGGAGACCGGGCCAGCCAACAAAAGCGGCAGGCTCCGCTGCGGTTGAGCGGCCGCCGCAAGGCCCGGCCGAGGATTATACGCGCGGCCAGGGCAGGAGACGATCGCCCTTTACAAAAAATGCGCGCGCGGCCAGCCCGGCAAGCGGCGCGTCGGAAAGCGAGTCCGAATAAAAAGCCTCTACCGCACATTCCGGCAGCGCCTCCTTCAGACGGCGCGCCTTTTCCGCGCCATGACAGTTTCGCCCCGTATACCGGCCGGTGCGGGGGTCTACGCGCGAGGCGAGCAGCGTAACGTGCAGCGCGTCGCAAACAGGCCGGAGCAGGAACTCGGGCGATGCGGAGATAATCACGTCCTCATCGCGCCTTTGCGCAAGGTACCACGGTTTGAGCCTGCCGCGGCGCGCTTCCCAGAAGGCCGCAACCAGTGCGTTCGTATCCGGAAGAAGCGTCAAAAACCGGTACAGCCGCTGCTTTACACGCGTTTTTTCCACCAACCCAAGCCCCATGCACGCAAACCACGTCCCCACGGCCGGCAGGTCCGCCAGCATACGCGGATGCCGCCGCGCGCAGAAGCGGTAAAAATCGACGGAAGAATCGCCTCTATAGATGGTGTTATCAAAATCGTAAACGTTTCTTTTCTGCATTTTTCGTCCTTTTTTAACTGGAACGCGCGCGTCCTAAACCAATTGAAGACGTTGCCGTATGCTCCCACGCCGCCAAGCATTGTCCCGCGGCGAAAAACGGTTGAATCGGACGCCGCGTTATAAAAATCCCACGGAATTGAAACAGGGCGCTCGTCCCTGCGCGGGGCATGGAGGAGGGCTATTCGGTATCCGCACTGTCAGCCGTTGAGCAGAATGTCCGCGACCTCCTGCGGGTCGTCAAGGATTTTAGCCGCGCCGGCGTCGAGCAGCTCCTGCCGCGTGCGGAAGCCCCAGGCGGTCGAAAGACACGCCACGCCCGCATTGGCCGCAAACGCCACGTCCACCTCGGAATCGCCAACATATACCGCGCCGGCGGGCGGAACGCCAAAGTATTCGAGCACAAAATTGAGCGGCCCCGGCGCGGGCTTGGTTGCAAACCGGTCCATACGACCGAGCACAAGATGGAAGCTGTCCCTGGGAAACAGCGTGCGAACGACCGTCAGCGTGTCGCGATGCGGCTTGTTGGACACGACCGCAAGCTTGAGCCCCGCCTTTTTCAGCCTGCCGAGCATGCGCAGCACGCCCTCGTACGGACGGGAGGTGTCGCAGCAGTGCTTTGCGTAAACCGCGTCGTAAGCCTTGCCCACGTCCTCCCATTCGTCATAGCGGTCCTCCGGCACGGCGTGCTGAAACATGTACTGCGTGCTGTGCCCGACAATGGCGCAGACGCGATGATCCGGCAGCGCGGGCATGCCGCGGCTCTGCAGCGCCATGTTGAGCGCCGCGGCAAGGTCGCCAAGCGTATTGACGAGCGTGCCGTCAAGGTCGAAAACGCAGAGTTGTTTGTTCATCAATCCCATCGCCTACCATCCCATTAAGATTGCAAACATGCCAAGCAGCACAAGCAACGCGCCGAACACTGCGGAGCCCGGCCGGCGCTCCCTGAGCGCAACGCGCGAAAGCAGCATTGCCGAAACAAAGCTGAGGATTCCCAACGGCGCAAGCATGCTCATGTCCCCGCGCAGGGAGGAAAGATGGGCGCACACTGCGCTGCCGCAGTAAGCCAGCGCCGCAAGCGGGGTACAGATCCACGCGCCCGCCGGCATGCCGCCCATGGTACGCTGCTTGCCGCGCGCGAGCACAAACGCCCAAAGCAGCGCCGACGCCGCCGCGCCACGCCCGATATCCACCAGCACGGGGTCCGTATGGGCAAGACAAAGCTTGCTCAGCAGACAAAAGCCCGTATACGAAAGCGTAGCCAGCCCGGCATACAGCATCCAGAGCTTCCCGCGGGCCTTGCCGCCCGTGCGGCTTTCTAGGAGTACCGTGCCAAGAAGAATCAGCACAATGCAGCACATCCGCCACAGGCCCATCGGCGCGCCGAACAGAAAGTGCGACGCGACCAGGACGATTACCGTGGACAGGTTGACGATGGGGACGACCCGGCCCGCCTGGCCGCCCGTCAGCGCCGTGAACAGGCAAAGCCACGTAAAGGCCGAAAGCAGGCCGCAAAGCGACAGGTTGACAAGCGTTGCGTTATCGATGGTCCAAATTGTGCCCAACGTCCCCTTGAGGGCCGCAACGCCGCAGGCGCCCGCGGTGAAAATGAGCGCGAACAGACCGGCGGCGGCGGAAGGATCGCTGCGTTTGGCGCCGGCGCGCATCAGCGGCGGCACAGCGCCAAGCAACAGCGCAGAGCCGGCAGCCCACGCAATCCATATGACAACATTACGCATTTCGGCGGCGCTCATGGCGTCCATATCGGCCACCTCCTGATTTTTCAATCTATAGCCATGAGCAAAACACACAAAGATCAGATAAACAGGGCAATAACAGCTCAT
>CAYUTA010000054.1:0-18655 GCA_964447605.1 uncultured Oscillospiraceae bacterium
CATGAGCTGTTTTTGCCCTGTTTATCTGATCTTTGTGTGTTTTGCTCATGGCTAGGATTGCTTGTCCATCGATGAACTATCTCAAGTGTATACTTTTTTAGTCCCTGTGCCGTATATCCGAAAGGTAGGAAATTAGCCCGGAAAAGAACATATTTCCACGCTCTCGGAAATGTGGTAAAATGGAAGCAACAGAATGACAAATCGGAATTTTGAGAAGGTATCCACATGAAAAGAATGTTGATTTTCGTGTTGACAATAGCTTGCATTTTGGGAGTATCTGGCTGCGGAAGTAGAGGTATTGTGACGGAAACATCAGCGCCTGCAAGTAATCCAAACGGGACAAGCTGGTCTGAACAAGATATTACTTCTATGTTTTCACAAGTAAAAGAAACAGATTGGGAATACATAGACTGTGTTTTGATTTCTGATTATGCCAGCGACTGCGTTGGTGCTTTACTTTTCTGGGATGATAAGAAAGAAACAAGCAATGTTGCATTCTTTAATGCAGATGGATATTATCAACAGTGTGGTACATATGCGAAAATGTCCGCTAAACCTGATTTTACATATCTTGGAGATGGTTCGGTAACATTTAAGCTGGAAACAGAGGATGGTACAATCTATAATTATACGATCACAATCTCAATTGATGGCAACAATGTGAATTTCAAGGCCGAAGACGATTTTCCAAAACAACAATAAATTCCCGTTTATAGAGCAGACAAGGAGGGCGATAGCATGGCTTTAGCAATCTCAGAACGCCTAAAAGACCTGCGTGTACAGCGTGGCTTGACATTGGAACAACTTGCAGAGCAGACCGGGCTTTCAAGGTCTGCGTTGGGCAGTTACGAAGCGGACGAGTGCAAGGACATCAGCCACTATGCCCTGATCAAGCTAGCAAAGTTTTACGGCGTGACCGCCGATTATCTGTTGGGGCTGACGGAAACGAAAGTGCAATTCATTGACGATAATTTTTCATTGCCTGTGGTAATACGAAAAGCAACCCGTGATGACTATGGAGCGGTAAGCGCTTTAGAAGAATTGGAATTTGACATTCATAGACAAGCAAGACCAGATTACTTTAAATCACTAAGAAATAGCTATACCGAAGAAGAATTTGAGGAATTGCTGGCACATTCTTGCCCAATTTGTTGGTTAGCAGTTCAAAACGAAGCCCTTGTAGGACTTTGTTTTGGTAAAATTGAGAAAACCCCAGATAATCCGGTTTGCAAATCCCGTTTGGTCGCATTTATTCAGGATATTGTTACATTACCCAAATACCGTGGCAAGGGTATTGCAACTGCCCTTATGGTCAAAACCCGAGAACAGGCGTTAAATGAGGGTGCGGTGAGTATGGAGCTTTGCGTTTGGAATTTCAACGCAGCAGCCATCCGACTTTATGAGAAAATGGGGATGCGAATTCAGTACTACCGAATGGAAGAAAATCTAACGAAAACAGACAATTAGCATAGATCCCTTTATGGGAAACTACAGTATGACTTAACTACGCCAAATGAGCATAATCTTTGCTACGCCTTATTGGTATAATGCGTACCTGCATAACTGGGGAAGTAGCAAAGCCATGCGCCTGTCAGGCGCTGCAGCCGTCAACAGCCGCCGCTGGCCGCGTTCCTTGCCGATTCAGTCCACATCCTTGGTGGATTGCCCTTTCTCTTCCAGGTATGCGTGAACGGCCTCCGCGCAGGGGTGGGTCATGCCGGGCACGGCGGCAAGCCGCTCGACCGAGGCCGCCTTCATGGCGTCGAGCGTAATGAACGCGTCAAACAGTGCCCGTTTGCGCTTTTCTCCCACACCGGGAATCGCGTCAAGCACGGAAAACAGCGCATGCTTTTGCCTGAGTCCGCGATGGTAGGTGATGGCGAATCGGTGCGCCTCGTCCCGGAGCCGCTCGATCAAATGCAGCGCAGCGCTGTTGCGGGGCAGGGCAAGCGGCTCGGCCTCTCCGGGCAGATAGACGGTTTCGCTCAGCTCCGCAAGGCCGACGACAGGGATAAAATCCAGCCGCGCTTCCGAAAGCACCTTGATGGCAACGTCAAGCTGTGTACGTCCGCCATCCATAACCAGCAGGTCGGGCAGCGGCAAAAAGCCTGGATCGTTTTCCGCGGCACGTGCAAACCGGCGCGCAAGCGCCTCGCGCATGGCGACCAGGTCGTTGCCGTTTGCATCCGCACGGGTGCGGAACCGCCGGTAAGCGTTTTTGTCCGGCTGGCCATCGGCAAACACAACCATGGAGGATACGGTATCGCGGCCCTGAATATGCGAGTTGTCAAAGCATTCGATGCGCTTTGGCAGCGATTCAAGGCCGAGCAGCCCGGTCAGTTGCGCAAGCGCGCCCTCACCGCGCTCCCAGGCGCGCCTTTGCAGCGACGCATCCTTTTCCAGCGCATCGAGGCAGTTGCGGTAGGCAAGCTCGGTTAACCGGCGCTTTTCGCCGCGCTGCGGGCAGTGCAGAGATACCCTGCGCCCTGCAAGCGACGTAAGCCATTGGCCTATGGCCTGTATTTCCGCCGCCTCCTGATACACAAGCACCTCCGGCGCAAACGACTGCGCTTCGGCGTAAAACTGCGTCAAAAACGCCGCCAGGGTATCCGCGTCCGTTTCACCCTGCGCGGCCTCCATGCGGAATTTTTCCGTGCCGATGACCTTGCCCTGCCGCACGAACAGCGCAAACACCACCACCGCATCGTCCAGCCGCCCAAGCGCAAACACATCCATAACGGCCGTGTTGGTGGCGATAACAGACTGTTTTTCATTCAGGCTCTCGATGGCGCGAATACGGTCGCGCAGCACGGCGGCGCGTTCAAATTCCATTGCTTCGGCCGCCTGTTCCATCTGCCCGGCCAGCGCCTGCAGCACGCGCTCGGTATGACCGTCGAGGAACGTGCAGACCTCGTCGAGCATTTCGTGATATGACTCGCGTGTTACCCGGCCGGAGCACGGCGCGCAGCACTTCCCAATATGGTGCATCAGGCAAGGCCGCTCGCGGCGGGCAATGGCCTTGCCAATCTCTTTCTTGCAGTGGCGGATGGGATAGTAATCGCGCACGATCTGGACGTTTTCGCGCAAAAGAAGGCCGGAGAGGAAGGGGCCGAGATACTTTGCGCCATCCTTTTTAACACGCCGGACGATCTCCAGCCGCGGATAGTCCTGCCGCAGATCGATGCGTACATAGGGGAAGTGTTTATCGTCCTTGAGCAGAATGTTATACTTTGGCCGGAACTCCTTGATGAGATTGGACTCAAGCGAAAGCGCCTCGGTCTCATTGGCCACGCGGATATATTCAAAATCCACGATCTGGCGCACCATCGCCTGCACCTTGGCGGAATGGTTCCTGGAGGACTGAAAATACTGCCGCACGCGGTTTTTCAGCGAGATTGCCTTGCCGACATAGATGACCTCACCCCCGGCATTGCACATCTTATACACGCCGGGCGCGGCTGGCAGGAGCTTTAGTTTTTCAGCAATGGTATCATTCATGGGAAAGCGCGCCCGCATCGCACAGCATGCGGTAAAGCAGCGGCAGCGGCATGCCGATGACGTTAAAGTAGTTGCCTTCGACCCGTTCGACAAAGATGCCGCCGGGACCCTGCACACCGTACGCGCCCGCCTTGTCGAGCGGCTCGCCGGTTGAAACGTACCAGTTGATTTCCTGCTCCGTCATGGGCGCGAATGTTACGTCCGTACAGCAGTGACGCACATCAAAACGACCGCCGGAAATCACCGCGACGCCGGTGTAGACGGTGTGCGTGCTGCCCTGCATGCGGGAAAGATATCGTTTTGCGTTTTCGGGCGTATGCGGCTTGCCAAGAATATCGCCGTCCAGGTATACGACGGTATCCGCACCGATGACGCAGTCGTGCGGGTACGCGATGGCAACGGCCTGCGCTTTCTGCAGCGCAAGCGCCTCCACGTATGCGGCGGGCGTTGCGCCTTGCGGAGCCTGCTCGACAACGTTGCTCGTTATTACGGTGAAATCGAGCCCCATAAGCGTTAACAGCTCCCTGCGGCGCGGCGATTCGGAGGCAAGGATCAACATACCGGCGCATCCTCCGTCAGCAGACATACGGGGCAGTGGTCGCTGCCAAATACGTCGCTGAGAATAATGCTGTCGCGCACGCGCGGCATAAACCGCTCTGAAACGATGAAATAATCAATCCGCCACCCGGCATTGCGTGCGCGCGCGCCGTAGCGGTAACTCCACCAGGAATATACGCCGGCAGCATCTGGATACAGGATCCGGAACGTATCCACAAACCCGTTTTCCAAAAGATGCGTCATCATGCCGCGCTCTTCGTCGGAAAAGCCCGGGCAGCCACGGTTTGGGCCTGGGTTTTTCAAATCGATTTCCGCATGCGCAACATTCAGGTCGCCGCAGTATACAACCGGCTTCTGCAGGTCGAGCGCCCTGAGGTAATCGAACAGGCATGCCTCCCACGCCATGCGGAAGCGGATGCGTTTGAGCTCCTCCTGCGCGTTGGGGGTATAGACATTGACAAGAAAAAAATCCGGGTACTCAAGCGTAATGGCGCGGCCCTCCGCATCGTGCTCCGGCAGTCCGATTCCATAGGTCACGCTGACAGGCTCCTTCTTTGTGAACACCGCCGTGCCCGAATAGCCCTTCTTTTCCGCGCTGTTCCAGACGGCATGGTAATCTTCGAGCGCGAATTCAGCCTGATGCGGCTGCATTTTCGTCTCCTGAATGGCAAGAATATCCGGCGCTTCTTCCCCGACAAAGTCCAGAAATCCTTTGGCGATACAGGCACGCAGGCCGTTTACATTCCAAGAAATCAACTTCATTTACATATTATAGCACGAATCCCGTCCGCCGACAACCGTTTCCGGACTTGACAACTGTGTGGGTTAAAGGTATGATTGGAGCATAATATGTATCAAATGATACAAAATAAGGCAAAAGGAATGGCATATGACCCGTTCGGCAAAACCGGGAACCTATTATGCGCAGGCCGCATGCTCGCCGTTGTTCCGTGGAATGGAAACGGAGCGGATAGAGGCGATGCTTTGCTTAAACGGCGTAAGCGTGCGGCATTTTGTCACGGGCGAAACCATCTATTCGCCGGACGGCTTTGCGCGTTGTCTTGGCTTTGTGGTTTCCGGCGCGGCGCAAGTCGTCAAAGGCGGCACAACCGGCGCAATGCCCATGAGCGTGCTGCGCGTGGGCGAACTGTTTGGCGCGGCGGCGCTGTTCAACGGGGATGCGCGCTACGTTGCGAATATTCGCGCGCGGGGCAGTACCTGGGCGGTGTTCATCACGCAGGCTGCGCTCGAAGAAATGATGCGTATCGATTTTTGCATTGCGAAAAACTATATTGCGTACCTCACGGCGCGTATCCGCTTTTTGAGCGCGCGGCTGGACGGATTTGTGCCGCCGTCGGTCGAGGAACGCGTGCTTGCCTATATCCGCGCCAACGCGGAAAACGGCGTTTGCCGGCCGGAGCGCGGGCTTGCCGCGGTGGCAGGCGCGTTGCGCATCAGCCGCGCAACGCTATATCGTGCGTTTGATATGCTGCAGGCCCAGGGGAGATTGGTCAAGACGGGCAAGACGCTGCGTCTGCCTGATGGAGACGATCTTTGACAAGCGGTGATATCGCATCAAGACCGCCGGGCCTTTTGACCGCGAGTGAGTGAAAAGCGCGCCCGCTGCCCGCACGAACCCTATTAATCCCATATGGCTTAT
Organism: uncultured Oscillospiraceae bacterium; assembly: GCA_964447605.1. Taxonomy (GTDB): domain Bacteria; phylum Bacillota; class Clostridia; order Christensenellales; family CAG-138; genus CAYUTA01. The sequence continues at coordinate 5,717 of CAYUTA010000054.1, forward strand.
GAAACAACCGGGGTTATGTGGTCTTCTTGTTAATCCAACCGCAAATATATTGTACGAGGAGGGATTCATCATGAAAAAAACGGTTGCATTGTTGCTCTGCATGGCCGTGCTGCTGGCATTCGGCTGCAAAAAGGAGGAGGCTTTCGCACTGAACGTAGGGGCGCTCAAGGGGCCGACGGGAATGGGGCTGGCGTATCTGATGGATGCGCTTCCGGCCGGGTATGGCGAAATTGAGCTGTATGACGCGCCGGATGCGATCACGGGCAAGTTCATCAGCGGCGAGCTGGATATTGCCGCGGTACCGATCAATCTGGCCGCCGCATTGTACAACAAGACGGAGGGCGATGTGGTGATGCTGGCGGTTAATACGCTCGGCGTGCTGTACTTGCTTGAAAACGGCGATAGCATTCGGTCGCTTGCGGACCTTTCCGGCAGGACCGTCTATGCCACGGCACAGGGCAGCACGACGGAATATGTGCTCAACGGCCTGCTTGCGCAGGCGGGCGTGCGGGATGTAACGGTTGAGTTTGCCGGCGAGCATGCGGCGCTGGCGGCAATGGTGACGGCGGGCGAGGTGGAAATCGCCATGCTGCCCGAGCCAAATGTGTCCGCCGTGCTGCTCAAAGGAAACGGCGTGCGCGTTGCGCTCGATTTGAACGCCGAGTGGGAGCAATTGACCGGCAACAAGCTTGTGCAGGGTTGCTATGTTGCAAAGCGCAGCTTCTATAAGGCGCATCCGGCGGCTGTCGGGCGGTTTCTGACCGACTACGCCGCCTCGGTGGAGCGCGTCAACAGCGACGCCGGCGCGGCCGGCTTGATTGCGCGGCTCGGGATACTGCCTTCCGAGAAGGTAGCGGACCGAGCGATTCCCAACTGCAACATTGTTTGCGTTACGGGCGAGGAGATGCGCAAAGCGGCCTCTGCAATGCTGCAAACGCTGTTTATGGCAAATCCCAAGTCCATCGGCGGCGCTTTGCCGGGCGACGACCTGTATGTGGCGTAAGTCGGTTCAATCAAAAGCCGCGTCGTACCTGCTGATCGCCGCTATTTATCTGCTTGTCTGGCAGATTGTGAGCGTGGCGGTCGGCAGCGCGCTATTGCTGCCTTCGCCCGCCGCAACGCTGAAGCGGTTTGCGCAGCTGGTTTCACTTGCAGAAAGCTGGCGAGCGGTCGGCCTGACAATGGCGCGTATCATGGGTGGTTACCTGTTGGGCGTACTGGCGGGCGTGCTGCTGGGCGCACTGACCGCAAGATTCCCGTTTGCCAATGCGCTGCTGGCTCCGCTGCGCAGCGTTATCAAAGCTACGCCGGTAACCTCTTTTATCCTGCTTGCGCTGCTTTGGCTGTCTTCCAACGCAATCCCGCTGTTCATTTCGTTGCTGATGGTTCTTCCCATTGTATGGACCAGCACGCTGGAGGCGGTTTTGCATACCGATCCGCAGCTTTTGGAAATGGCGCGCGTATTCCGGTTTGGCCGCAAGCGGACGATGTTAAGGGTATACGTTCCTTCGGTGCTGCCGCAGTTGCTTGCGGCATGCACGACCGCGCTCGGTTTTGCGTGGAAATCCGGCGTTGCGGCAGAGATTATCGCGCTGCCGAAACGATCTGTCGGATACCGGCTTTACGAGGCGAAGCTCTCTATCGAGACGGTCGATCTGTTTGCGTGGACGCTGCTTATCGTGCTGCTGTCGATGCTGCTGGAAATCCTGCTTGTGCGCGCGCTGAGGAGGATTCGTCATGATTGAATTATGCGACGTTACCGTGCGCTTTGGCGAGCGAACCGTATTGGACAGACTCAGCGCACAGATTCCGCTTGCCGGAACAACCGTGGTGACCGGCGCGTCCGGAAGCGGAAAAACGACGTTGCTGCGCGTACTGATTGGCTTGCAGGGGCTAAACGGCGGTAAAGTCGCCGGGCTTGACGGCCTCAAGCTTTCGGTCGTATTCCAAGAGGACCGCCTGCTGCCCTGGCTGACGGCGCTTGAGAACGTTTCACTGGTATCCGCGCCCGTATCCGCGCGCAGGTATCTATATGCGCTTGGCCTAGGCGACGCGCTGGCTCAGAAGCCGCCCGCGCTTTCCGGCGGCATGCGTCGGCGGGTTGCCATTGCGCGCGCGCTTGCTTACGACGGCGACCTGCTGCTGCTCGACGAACCCTTTGCCGGGCTGGATGACGGGGCAAAGCGGATTTGCGCGGCTGTGCTGCTTGATCAAAACAAGCCCATTGTGCTCGTAACCCATAGCTTGGAAGAGGCGGAACGGCTGCACGGCGCTGTACGTATTGATTTATAAGGAAACGAAACGGCCAATCCTGAGCCATATCATAGAAACCGTGTGAAAGCATGTTCAACGAAATGTTTTGAAATGATTGAGTATTGCGGGTAAAGCTGTTATACTCTTTTTTGTATATCATAGGAGGAGTATGGAGAGATGAGCGTTACACTGCGCGAGAAGAACTTTCCTTCCGCAACCGCCCTGGGGGATATCCGCTATCGTATGTGGATTCCGGACGATCCGCGCGCGGCATTGCAAATTACGCACGGCATGGCCGAACACATGGAGCGCTACGATGCGTTCGCAAGATTTTTGGCTGAAAATGGGATTCTTGTTTATGGCTGCGATCTGTCCGGGCATGGCAAATCGGTTAAACCCGGCGGCGTCTACGGCTATTTCGGCGACCAAAATGGCTGGGACGCCAACGTGCAGGACATGCGCACCCTGCACGATCTCGTCAAAGCCGACCATCCGGCCATCCCATATATTTTGATGGGACATTCGATGGGTTCTTTTCTGGCTCGTACCTATGCGGGGCGCGACGGCGCGGATTTTGAAGCGTTCATTTTCTCCGGAACGGCAGGCAGGAATCCGGTGCTCGGCGTTGCAAAATTTTTGGCAAAGCGCGAGATTAAAAAAACCGGCGGCCGTACCGTCAATGAAAAATTGTACAATATGTGCTTCGGTACGTTCAACAAATCGTTTTCGCCCGCCCGCACGGAGTTTGACTGGCTTTCGCGCGACGCGGCGCAGGTGGACGCCTATGCTGCCGACCCCCTGTGCGGATTTTCATTTACGACCTGCGGCATGCTCGATATTTTCAACGGCCTCGGCGAGGTCAGCAGCAAGCAATGGGCCGCGCGCGTGCCGGATAAACCGATCCTGGTATTTGCGGGCGATCACGATCCGGTTGGCAAGCATGGCAGGGGCGTAAAGCAGGTGTATGGCTGGCTCGAGGCGAGCGGTCATAACGTTGAGTTCAAGCTTTATGAGGGCGGCCGCCATGAAATGCTGAACGAGGTTAACCGCGACGAGGTTTTCCGCGATGTACTGCTGTTTTTAGAAACCGTTATTGCAATGGGTGAAGCCGTATGAGCAGCATTCTGGTCTATCGCGATAAGGCTACGGCCTGCGCGGCCGCGGCGACGCTGACGGCGGCGAGCGTTATTGAAAAACCCGCCTCGGTGCTAGGTCTCGATTGGTCGCCGGAGCTGCAGCCGATCTACCGCACGGTGGCGCGCATGACTTCAGACGGCCTGATCGACTGGGGCTGCGTCAAAACGTTCAATCTTTTTGAGCACGTGCGTTCGGATGCGGAGAATACCGTGGACGCAAAGCTTCGCGAACTGCTCTTTGACCGCGTCAACCTATTGCCGGAAAATCGGTTTGCGCCAAATGGCGGCGGCAGCGACTGGGCCGTGGTATGCAACGACTATGAGAACCTGATTCTCAGCGTCGGCGGGTTGGATACCGTCGTATGCGCGGTGCGTGCGGACGGCAGTGTGGCATATAATCTCGGCGCGCCGGAGCTTGCGCCGGTGACGCATGTGGAGCGCACGGACGCGGGACGCGTGGTCACCGTTGGCATGACCACGCTCATGTCCGCAAAGAAGATCATTGCAATCATGATCGGCGCGGATAAAGCGGAGATCGCGCCCCGTGTGCTGAGCGGTTCCATTGTGCCGTCCGTTCCTTCCAGCTACCTGCAACTGCACGCCAACGCGGTGTTCCTACTGGATGAAAACGCGGCGGACCGTATTTAATCGAACAAGCAGCTATCTTTGTTAAGGCGGTGCCGCTAGGATGCATACAGACTGGGAATCGCTCGAAAATGCCGTAGACGCATGCACGAACTGCCGGCTGTGCCAGTCCCGGACGCATGCGGCGTTTGGCGAGGGCAACCGCAATGCGGACATTCTGTTTGTTGGCGAAGGTCCGGGACGCGAGGAGGATCTGCTGGGCAGGCCGTTTGTCGGCCCTGCGGGACAGTTGCTCGATCGCATGCTTGCGGCCACGGGAATTGAACGCAGCGACGTTTATATTGCAAACGTTGTAAAATGCCGTCCGCCGAATAACCGCAATCCGTTTGACGACGAGGCGGAGCGGTGCCTGCCGTATCTGCGCGCGCAATATGCGCTGATTCGTCCCGGAATCGTCGTGTGCCTTGGTGCGGTCGCCACCCGGCACCTGTATGACCGCGAGGCGCGCATCACCCGCGTGCGCGGGCAATGGCTCGAAAAGCGCGGCGTATGGTTTCTGCCGACGTACCATCCCGCCGCGTTGCTGCGCGACGAAAGTAAAAAGCGCGATGCCTGGGAGGACATGCAGGCGTTGCTGAAAAAATATACCGAATTGACGGAGAATCAATTGGGGAAACAATAGGAGGACGTATGTCAGGACATTCCAAGTGGGCAAATATTAAAAACAAAAAGGAAAAGACCGATGCGCAGCGCGGCAAGATTTTCACCAAAATCGGTCGTGAGATCGCCATTGCGGTCAAGGAGGGCGGCGGTGCGGATCCGGCCAATAACAGCAAGCTGCGCGACGTAATCGCAAAGGCCAAAGCAAACAACATGCCAAACGACAACATCATGCGCTCAATTAAGAAGGCTGCGGGCGACGGTGAAAGCGTCAATTATGAAGAAGCCGTCTATGAGGGTTATGGCCCGGGCAATATGGCGGTGATCGTAAACGTTGTGACCGACAACCGCAACCGCATAGCCGCAGAAATGCGGCATATATTCGATAAGAGCGGCGGCAACCTTGGCAGCACGGGCTGCGTTGGCTGGATGTTTGATAAAAAGGGTGTGATCGTCATAGAACGCAGTGCGCTCATGGATGAGGACGAGGTCATGATGCATGCGCTCGACGCGGGTGCGGCAGATTTTGTCGCGCAGGACGACGCATTTGAAATCTATACCGAGCCTGCGGAGTTTTCCGCTGTACGCGAGGCGCTCGAGGGACGGGGTTATGCGTTTATTTCCGCCGAGGTGCAGATGCTGCCGCAGAACTCCGTGGATATTTCGGATGCGGAGACGGCTGAAAAGGTCGAAAAGTTCCTTGAGCGGCTCGATGACAACGACGATGTGCAGGAGGTCTACCATAACGCAATTCTGCCCGATGATGCGCAGTAAAAGCTTCGGTCTGTGCGGGTATGGTTGCGTAACGCGTGTTTTTGGGCTACAATAACGACAGACAGTGCATAAAGGAGGTATCATTATGGCTGCTGAATTGACCACGAATTTGGGGAGGATCACCATTTCTGATGATTTGATCACCAGCATCGCAGGCTATGCCGCGGTTGAAAATTATGGAATTGTCGGCATGAACGCAAAGAAAGTCGCGGATACCTGGGTGGAGTTGTTTGGCAAGGACAATCTGCGCCGCGGCGTAAAGGTGACCACTGTTGATGCAAACACGGTGGATATCGACTTGTTTGTCACGCTCGAGTACGGCGTATCGCTGCCTGCGGTTGCGCAGAACACGAAGAGCAACGTAAAATACCGCGTGGAGGAAATGACGGGGCTGAACGTCCGCCAGGTCAACGTCCATGTGGAAAGCATCCGGGTATAGTCGGATTCGTGGCTTGCGATGCGGATCAGTGGAGGGAGTAAAAATTGAATACTATGCAGATAAGCGGCGCGCAGTTCCGTGATATGGTTATTGCGGGCGCAGTGCTGCTGGAGAAGAACAAAAAGGCCATCGACGCGCTGAACGTGTTCCCCGTGCCGGACGGCGACACGGGCACGAATATGTCCATGACGATGCAGAGCGCGGTTCATGAAATTCGCGGCGTAGCCGACACCGCCACCGTCTCAGAAGTTGCCGACGCGCTGAGCATCGGCGCTTTACGCGGCGCGCGCGGAAACTCCGGCGTGATTCTGTCGCAGATTTTCCGCGGCTTTTCCCGCGCGCTCAAGGGAGAAACCGTCATGGACGCGGCGCTGTTGAGCAAGGCGCTGACCATGGGGAGCGAAGCCGCCTATAAGGCGGTCATGAAGCCCAAGGAGGGCACAATTCTAACCGTTTCCCGCGTGATTGCGGCAGATGTGGCCGGGAAGCTTGCGCAGGGCGCAAACGCCTATCGCCTGGTGGATTGTATTCTTGAATCCGGCGAAGAAATCCTTGCTGAAACGCCGGACCTGCTGCCCGTGCTCAGGGAAGCCGGCGTTGTGGATTCCGGCGGCAAGGGGCTGTTAACCATTTATAGAGGTTTCAAACTCTCGCTTGACGGCGAGGAGGTTGAAAATTATGAGGACCTTGTGCCGGGAGAGGCGCAGACGCAGGCCTCCCCGTTGAACACAGACGGTTTTTCCGGCGAGAACATCGAGTTTGGATATTGTACGGAATTTTTTATCATTCATGCGGCCGGCGAAGTGTTCAATGAGGAGGACGTGTCAAATTTTCGCGACCATCTTAACAAATTGGGCGACTCGGTCGTGGTTGCTTCCGATCCGGAAATGGTCAAGGTGCACGTGCACAGCAACGCGCCGGGAAAAGTGCTGCAAATGGCGCTTCGGCTGGGTGAACTGGATCACCTGAAAATCGAGAATATGCGGGAGCAAAACCGCCAGCTCATGGAGGAGCGCAAGCGAAACGAGAAGGAGTTTGGGCTGATCGCCGTCAGCACCGGCGATGGAATTGACGCAATGTTTACGGCGCTTGCCGTAGATGCGATTATTTCCGGCGGGCAGACCATGAATCCGAGCATCGACACCATTGCTTCGGCAATTAACAAGCTCAACGCGCGCAATGTGTTCATCCTGCCCAATAACAGCAATATCATCCTTGCAGCCCAGCAGGCATCGGAACTGACGGAGAAAAACGTCGTCCTTATCCCAACCAAGACGATTCCGCAGGGCATTGCGGCCTGCATGGCATACTCTACGGATCTGTCGGTTGTGGACAATGAAAAGAACATGCGCGAGGCGTTTAAGGACGTTGTCAGTGGCTCGGTAACCTACGCCGTCCGCGAAACCAGGTTTAATGGCAGTAAAATCAAGAAGGGCGATATCATCGGCTTGATTGACAACCATCTGAGTACCTCCGGCAAGGACGTGGACGACGTAAGCCTTGATCTCGTACGCAATATGGTCAACGGCAGGGATGCATTTTCCGGAAGCATCACCGTGTATTTTGGCGCGGATAAGAGCGTGGAAGAGGCGGGAGCGTTGTGCGAGCGCGTTCAAAAGGAATTCCCGGAGGCCGAGGTGCTTGTTCAGCCGGGCGGGCAGCCACTGTACTATTATTACTTCGCCGTTGAGTGAAGTAAACGCGCTGGTTTAGACGCGAATCAGACTGGCGGACATCTGTATGGGCGGGGCGACCCGCCCATTGCCGGTTTTTATCATGGAGCAGACGTTGCAATCGATCAAAGGCGTGGGAGAAAAGCGCGCCGAACAGCTTGGCCGCCTCGGCATCCATGGCGTGGACGAGTTGTTGGGCTATTTCCCGCGGGACTATTGCGATTTTTCCCGGTCACGGCCTGTTTGCGAGCTTGCCGACGGCATGGTATGCGCGGTTAACGTACGCATTCAGACCGAACCGGTTTTTTTTCGTACGTCCGGCATGACGGTTCTTTCCGTCCGCGCCTGTGACGAAACCGGAACGGTTATGCTCAAATGGTTCAACCAGCCCTACCGACGCGCACAGGTGCGGGCGGGCAAGCATGTATATGCCTGCGGACGCGTTCAAAATAAGAATGGTCTAACCCTGCTCAATCCTGCGTTTTCCGATACGCTGCCGGGCGTGCTTCCGGTGTATCCGACCGTAAAGGGCGTGCCGCAGAGGACGATACGAGACGCCGTATCCGCCGCACTGAAGCGCGCATGGGATGCCATCAATGAGACGCTGCCGCCCGAACTCATTGGTAAATACGGGCTTTGCACACGTCAGCTTGCGCTGCGGCAGATTCATTTTCCATCCAGCATGGAACTGATGCAGGTGGCCAGGCGGCGTATTGGTTTTGAACAGATGCTGCTGTACCTGCTGGCGGTTGAGCACCTCAAGGCGCAGCGCGCCCGCAGCGCAGGCGTGGCGTTCGATACAAAGGGCATTCAGGACGCATTTTTGAACAAGCTGTCGTTTTCCCCAACCGGCGCGCAGCTGCGCGTGATGGACGAGCTTGCGCGCGATATGCAGGCCGCGAGGCCGATGAACCGGCTGTTGCAGGGCGACGTTGGTTCGGGCAAAACGGCGGTCGCGCTTTATGCGCTGACGGTTGCTGCCGCCAATGGTTATCAGGGCGCATTCATGGCGCCCACAGAAATTCTGGCCGTGCAGCACTACGAACAGGCGCGTGCCATCTTTGGCGAATCGGCGGTGCTTTTGAACGGCAGCATGAAAAAAACGGAACGCGATGCGGCGCAAAAGCGCGTTGCAGAGGGGTCGGCGCTGTGCGTGGTTGGAACGCATGCATTGCTTCAGCAGGGGGTGCGGTTCCATCGCCTCGGCGTTGTTGTGACCGATGAACAGCATCGTTTTGGCGTGCAGCAGCGCGCGCAGATACAGGAGAAAGGAACCCGGCCCGACGTACTGGTCATGAGCGCCACGCCGATTCCGCGCACGCTTGCGCTGCTGTTATATGGGGATCTGGATGTAAGCATCCTTGACGAACTGCCACCAGGCAGAAAGCCGGTCAAAACGCGCGTTATCCCGCAGAACAAACGTGCCGACATGTATCGTTACATCGGCGAACAGGCGGCCCTGGGCGCGCAGGCATATGTGGTCTGTCCGTTGATTGAACCCTCTGAAGCGCTTGAAATTCCGAGCGTGGAAAGCGTGTATGCAGAACTCATGCACCGGTTGCCCGGCGTGCGCATAAGCGTACTGCACGGCCGCATGGGGGAACGCGACAAGCAGGGGGCCGTCGCCGCTTTTCGCGCGGGAGCAGTCGACGTGCTGGTTACGACGACGGTAATCGAGGTTGGCGTACATGTGGAAAATGCATGCATCATGGTTATCGAGGGTGCGGAACGGTTTGGCCTTTCTCAATTGCACCAGCTGCGCGGACGCGTTGGGCGCGGCGCAAGGCAGGCATATTGCTTCCTGCTGACGCAAAGCGACGCGGACACAGCCGAAAAACGCATGCAGGCGCTGACTAAGACAAGCGACGGCTTTGAAATTGCACAGCGCGATTTACAGTTGCGCGGCCCAGGGGATTTTTTTGGCACACGCCAGCATGGAGAAAGTCAGGCGTCTCCGGCAAGCGATGCAATCGATCTTGACCTGTTGGCGCAGGCAAAACGCGCCGCAGAGGAAATCATGGCCATGCCCGGCGAGCGGAACAATGCGCTGATTGCCCATGCGCTGATGCAATGCACCGCGCTTTTTGAGCGAATTACGATGAATTGACGGTTGGCTCCCGCATTTAACCATTTTGCGTGTGTTGAGAAAGCTGGAAAAGAGATACCGCCTGCCGCAAAACCTCCGAAAATCAATTTATCACAGTGCAAACCGTTTGACGCGTCCTCGCTGATTTGGTACAATTTATTTCAGAACCCATCACACGTCCCACAGCGGAAAATTCCTTAGCCGCCGCACACGAACCAGAGTAAAGGAGGCAGTTTCAGTTGTCAAAAATGCAGCTCACACCACAGCAGCAGGCCATGCTTGACGGGGAACAGGGCGAAACCATCGCCAAGGTCATGAAAACGCTCGTCATGTACGGCGAAACGTTCGGAGCTGAAAAGATGGTACCGGTCACCGGCGAGTACGGCCATCTGGTCACCAGCTTCGGCCTTTCGGTCATGAAGCCCATGTATGAAATGATGGATCAGCTGATCGAATCCGGCGCGATCTCCAAACAAAAATTTTCCGTAGACCCACGGCCGCTTGACAAGAACGTCCCCAGCAGCCTTTTGCAGGACGTTCTGTTCAAAATCATGTACGGCGCACAGGAGCGTTATGAAGCGCAGCTGAAACAGCTTGGGTTGCTTTCAGAAAATGCATTTACCTGCGCCTGCTACTTCGACCAAGTCGGCAACCTGCCCCAAAAGGGCGAGGTGCTGAGCTGGGCCGAGAGCAGCGCGGTGGTCTATGCCAACAGCGTGCTTGGCGCGCGCTGCAACCGCAATTCCGGCATTATCGAACTGTTTGGAAGCGTCGCCGGCTGCGTGCCGTATTTCGGCCTGCTCACCGATGCCGGGAGAAAGGCCGCATGGGTCGTTGAGGTTAAAACAACCAAAAAGCCGGAGGCGCAGATTCTTGGCAGCGCTATTGGTATGAAGGTCATGGAGGACGTGCCGTATATCAAGGGACTTGCACGGTTTATCGGCACGGAGCTGACAGAGGACGCGACCGCCTATCTCAAGGACTTTGGCGCCGCTACCGCAAGCAACGGCGCGGTCGGCCTATATCACATTGAGGGGCTTACGCCGGAGGCCGTTGAATTCGGCGACGCCCTGATCACCGGGGACGCGCGGACGTACGTTATTGACGATGCGGAGCTGGAGCGGGTCAAAAACGGTTACCCATGCATCTGGAAGGACCCGGACGCCATGCCCAAGCTTTGCTTCATCGGCTGCCCACACCTGTCGCTCAAGCAGCTGCAGGAATGGACGCGCGCGCTCTCCGGCGCGCTCAAGGCCAACGGGCGCACGCGCGTGGCATTCCCCACCGTGTTCACCAGCGCGCCCGCCGTCATAGCCGAATTCCAGAAAACGGACGACTATGGGGCGCTGCAAAACATGGGCGTGACGCTCTCCTATATCTGTCCGCTGATGTACATGAACAACCCGCTCTGCGGAAAGCAGCCGGTCATTACCAATTCCAACAAGCTGCGCACCTATACGTCCAGCCGGTACTACACCGACGCGGAGATTCTTGAAAAGATTGCAAAGGGGGGCAACTGATATGGGAAAATCGTTCAAGGGTCGTCCCGTTGTGCCGGGCAACGCCAAGGCTGCGGCGCTCGTCAGCCACGGCGGTTTCAATACGCTGGCCAGCTTTCAAAAGGCGCTGATGTTTGGCGATAAAAAAGCAAGCTGCTCCGATCAGAACAATCCGGATCTGTATGGCAAGCAGATGTGCGGCGCCGCGCTTTGTCTGCCGCAGACCATTGGTTCAACAACGGGCGGAATGGTGCTGTTCACAGCCTCGGCCATGCATCGGCAGCCTGCATGCATGCTGTTTAGCAAGCCCATTGATTCGCTGGCCGCCGCAGGCGCGATTCTTTCGGCTGTTTGGACGGATGCGAGCATGCCGGTTGTCGACGGGCTGGGAGACGCGTTTTTATCCGCAGTCCAAACAGGCGATATGATCACCGTTTCCGAGGACGGAACCGTAACGGTCGAATAGGATTGGAAGAGCATGATGATTTGATCACTTCATGGGGTAGCAGAATAACAGCCCTTTAATGCCGCAATTGCATTGAAATGCAGATTAGACCGCATGCGTGCCCTGTAATTCGTATCGGCACGCATGCATAATTTATGCGCATTTTTCAAAAAAACGCCATGCCAAAAGAATCAGACGCCTGAAAATCAAAGCGGGGATCTTTGGAGGGATTTGATTGTTATGTGAGCTTGCAGATATTACGCTGTTTTTTGGAAAAGGACAAGCGCTCTCTACGGAGCGTTGATTGCGTAAATCGCCGTGAATGGTTATGCTGTTGCGGGAGGAGGAAAGATGGACAATTATAAAGTCGTTAATCCCAATGCCGCCGCTGCTCATGGGCAAGGTTTTCATCCTTGTGTGCCGCTTGGTCCAAATAATCGTAAACTTCGATAGTGACATCAACTGAAACAGCTTGTCCGTTGATTTGTATGGTTATCTCCAAACCGTTTCTCCATTCAGATTTTTTGGTCTGAATGGGGGGGAGGCGGGGAACGGCAGCGAGGGGGTTATGAACGCAAAAATGCCCGACTGAAATTGATAAAATTTTAACCGGGCATGGACATAGCTATTCTGTTTTGAGTTTTGGCAATAAAAAGCTAAGGCATCACAGTTAGATTGTGGTACGGTTTTCCTTTTTCAGTTTGATAGGTTTTGAAAGAATCTGCAATATGGCAATCCTCCTAGAAAGAAAATCCCATAACCAAGAGCCCCACCCTCGTTTTATCTTTTAGGCAACAAGTCGTTCAAGCTAATAATTTTACTGCCTTTACTTTCATAATAACTTAGCATTTCTTTAATTTTCCTTTTATCATAGCTTGTGATGCAATCTGACAGGACATTCACACCGAAATTTGCTTTGCGTAAGTTATAACTGGTAGATTTCACACAAGCAACCGCATCTGCTCCTGCTATGTAGAAATTACATATTTCATTTTTACAAATAAAGTCTGCAAATTCTTTACTGGTTAATGCGTTTCCTTTGCATTTTGTGAATACATTGTTTGATGCTATTTTCAAATCCGATGCTAATTCAGCCCCGTGTGTATTGGGCTTAAAAGTCCTCGTGCCGTCTGATAAATTTTCATGCCTTATATAAACAACATGAATATCACTATTGACTGCCCAATCAATGGCTGCATTGATTTTTTGAATTATTTCCTTGTAATTCTTAGTTATATCGTTTTGAATATCGATTATTACTAAGGCTTCTTTCTGCATAGTGGTTCCTCCTAATATGTAAATTGATTTGTCTGCTTATTTATTGTACCATGTAATTGTTGACAACAGTATGGCCATAATCCTAATTGAAAGGCGGCTATTAGATGAAAG
>CAYUTA010000055.1:0-17997 GCA_964447605.1 uncultured Oscillospiraceae bacterium
TTCCCGCAGAGCACCCTTTCCTGCCTGTTTCTCTTGCCCTTGGCCCGTACAAAAAATGGGGCTGTTGCTTTCCCTTTTGCTACAGCCCCTTGTTTGCTAAGCGTTTTTAACCGCTCCGTTCAGTCCGCAGGCCAGTCGAGATAGAGGCCCTTTGCGTAATCGCCGACGGTGAACAGGAATTCGCCCACGATTCCGGCAAACTCCGGCGCGCCCTCCACCACCAGAAAACGCTGCGCAATATAGTCGATCATATCGCCCTTGCCCATCAGGATGTCCAGCGCATGCATGGGCGTGTCGAAGCGCAGCGTTAAAAACGGCTTGCAGCGCGGGTATGCGCCGCGCCCGGCCTTGCTGTTGCCCTCGAACACGCGGATGTAGCCGGCAAGGTCGTCATGGCCCGTGACCGCAAAGGCATACGCGCGGTCCGGCGACTCCAGCGCCCACTTATGGATTTTTTCCTGTCCCGCCTTGTTGAGCTGGGAGATGCCGTTGGCAAGCAGGTAGAAGTACAGCTTGACCAGCAGTTGCCGATCGGCCTCATTCCCCGGCGCGTCCTTGGCCTGCAGCAGCCCCGCCATCTTGAGCAGCGCCTGCAGCAGCGCGGCAAACGTTCCAAAATGGGCGAGTACGCCCTTCATCTTCGGCAGCGGCGTGCCGCGGCCGGAAAAGAACGTGATAAATTTATGCAGGTCGGAAAACTCCAGCTCGATATCCGGGCTTGCATGCACCTCGGAAACACGTACGGTGAATGCGCCGTCTTTCACGTCGAAATACGTGGCCAGCTTGCCATGCTCCGCCTGGCCGTATCGTGCGCTCACCTGAAAAACAAATGTTTTTCCGGCAAATTTTTTGCCGATTTCCGGCACGTCCTGCACGATGATCCTGAGCAGCGGCAACGCGGAGTTGAAAAAGATGCGCGCGGCGAACAGGTCGTTTTGCGTAATTTGCTTGACGTCCGCCATATCTTTACACCTCGTCCGTCCAGTCGATCTCCGCCTCAAAATCGCGGCCTTCAAACTGCAGGGCCGTCTTGACCGCGCCGTCGACCGTAACGGAAACGACCTTGCTTTCCTTCATCTGTTTCAGGCACGCCTTGGCGATGCCCTCCGCGTCCACGCCCATCATGCTCATAAGATCCTCATGGAAGCCGATGGGGCTGAACTGGTCCTGAATGCCCAGCCTGGTAAACGCGCAGGCCTTACCGCTTTCCACAATGACCTCGCCAATCGCGCTGCCAAGGCCGCCGATGACAGTGTGGTCCTCCGCGGTCACAATGCGCCTAGTCTCGTTGACCGCCCTGATCACCACCTCGCGGTCGAGCGGCTTCACGGTATGCATGTTGATTACGCGCGCATGAATCCCATAGTCGTTTTCCAGAATTTTGGCCGCCTGCATAGCCTGGAACACGCAGCTGCCCATTGCAAAGATGGCGATATCGCCGCCCTCGTTCATGGTCACGGCCTTGCCCAGCTCAAACCCATAGTCAGGCGTGCCGTACACCACCTGGTCAAAGCCGCGGTTGATGCGGATATAAACCGGGCCGGGCGTTTCGTAGGCAGCCTTGATGGCGTTAGCCGTTTCCACACCGTCGGCCGGAACGATGATTTTAAGATTCACCAGCCCGCGCACGCAGCAGATGTCCTCGATGGCATGGTGCGTGCTGCCCGCCTGCCCGAACGACGTGCCGGCATGGGTGCCGATGATCTTGACGTTTGCATTTTGGTAGCAGATATCCGTGTGCAGCTGATCGGTGGCGCGCATGCTGGCAAACACGGAGAACGTGCTTGCAAACGGGGTCAGGCCCGCCTTGGCCATGCCCGCCGCAATGCCGAACAGGTTCTGCTCGGCAATGCCGACGTTAAAGAACCGTTCCGGGAATCTCTTTTGAAAATCGCCGATTTTGGTGGATTTGGCAAGGTCGGCCGTCAGCGCGACCACGTCCGGGTGCTGCTCGCCCAGTTCGCAGAGCGCCTGGCCAAAAACCTCCGCCGTCGCCATCTTTGTGCTCTCTACCGCCGTATAATTCATGCCGCCCATTTATTTCGCCTCCTGTTCTACAAATGCAAGGCGCCTGGCCTCATAGTCCTTTATCTGGCTGGTCGCCAGCGCATACTTATCGCTGTCCATTGCGCCGTAATGCCATTTGTAGTCGCCCGCCATGAACCCGATTCCCTCGCCCTTGACGGTATCGAGGATGATGCAGACCGGCTTTTCGGTCGCCGCGCATGCATATTCCACAGCCCTTGCAATCTCGTCGAGCCGGTGGCCGTTGACCTCGACAACGTCAAAGCCGAACGCGCGCCACTTGTCGGCAAACGGCTCCAGCTTCATCACATCCTCGGTAAAGCCGTCGATCATGGCGTGGTTGCGGTCGATTACCGTGACAAGCTCCGTGCAGTTGTAGCTGGCCGTTGCCATCGCCGCCTCCCACACGCTGCCCTCGTCGCACTCGCCGTCGCCAAGCAGCACCCAGGTTTTGTATTTACGTCCCGTTACACGCCCCGCCAGCGCCATGCCCAGCGCAAGCGCGCTGCCGTGGCCAAGCGAGCCGGTGCTCGCGTCCAGCCCCCGCACCTTGTTGCTGTCAAGGTGGATGCCAAGCTTGCTCCCGGTGAGGTTGAAGGTTTTCAGCTCCTCGCGCGCAATCAGCCCCAGATCGGAAAACAGCGCCGCCAGCGCCACGCCGATATGCCCCTTGGACACGACGCAGCGGTCGCGGTCGGGATTGGCGTAGTCCTTGGGATCGAATTTAAGGTACTTATAATACAGCACCGTCAGAAAGTCGATTGATGAGAGCGAGCCGCCCATGTGCGCGCTCCCCGCCCAGTTGCAGATGTCCAGCGTCAGCTGCCGCAGCGCGGACGCCTTCTTTTCCAGATCGAACCATTCCTGTTTTGTCAATGGCATGACGTCAAATTCCTCCTTATTGTTTGTTGGTGCGTAATCGGGCGCGTTACCGTGCGCCCGTCATCGTTCAGCCATCGCCTCTCGTAATCAGCGCCACGGCGGCCGGTCCTTTTTAAACGCCGAAAGCCCGTGCGCGCGACCGCGCGGAGGAGAGCCTGCCCGCGCTATTTCGTCCAGTTTGCCTCGGGATGGTTTTGCTTGACGATCTTCATCGCTTCATCCGCAACCTCCATCGTAAACGCAATGTCCCCGTCGGTCAGCGCCAGGTTGGTGAAGTGGTTGTGATGGTTGGTCATGAATACGCCGCGGCGCACCATTTCGGCAATCCATTCCTGATGGATGAGCAGGCTGTCGTCCATATTCAGATGCAGATAAAACAGGCTCGGCTCGCCGGAAACAATCAGGTTGGCGCCGTTTTCGTCCGCAACCCTGAGCAAACCGTCGCGAATCTTGCAGCCAAGCGCCAGGTGCTTCTTTGCGCCGTCCAGTTCGCGCATCTTGTTGATGCAGGCAATGCCGGCGGCAAAAGGTACGGCGCTCATCCAGTAGCTGCCCGTGAACGTAATGCCGCTGACGGTGCTTTTGAGGAACTCCTTGCCGCACAGGCAGCTGACGTTCCAGCCGTTGGCAACGGCTTTGCAAAAGCAAATCATGTCCGCTTCAAAGCCATAGTAATGGTCCGACCCCGCAAGATCGAGGCGGAAGCCGGCGCGCACGTCGTCGATGATGAGCACGATGCCGTTTTCCGTGCACAGCTTGCGTATCTGCTGCCAGTAGCCCGCGCGCGGCAGTTCGTTTTCGCGGAAATTTCCATGGAAATACGGCGTGCTGATAAACGCCGCGATCTCGCCGGGGTGCTCCGCGATCACTTGGGCAAACGCCTCGGCGTCGTTGAAATCGATCAGCAGGTTGTTGGTCACGTCCTCCTCGAGGACGCCGGGGTTGTCCCTGCGTTGACACCATTGCATCACGCCGTGGTAATAGCCTTTGGTAAACACCAGCTTTTTGCGGCCCGTTGCCGCGCGCGCGGTCATGATGGACAGGGTGGTCACATCGCCGCCGTTCTTTGCAAAGAACGACCAGTCCGCGCTCTTAACCGTGTCCACCATCAATTCGGCCAACTCCACCATGCGCACGGACGGGCTCGTCGTGCAGTTACCAAGCGCAATCTGCTTCAGCGCAGCCGCATCCACGTCCGGGTCGCAGTAGCCGAGCACGTTGGGGCCGTACGCGCACATATAGTCGATGAACCGATTGCCGTCAAGATCCCAGAAATACTGGCCCCTGGCATGGTCGCAGAACTTGGGGTATGCCGAAATGGGGATGAAGCACCCCTCGCCGGGGCCAAGGTGTCCGTACACGCCCGAGGGGATGACGTTGGCCGCGCGCGCAAGCATCGCATCGCTTTTTTCGTAGGTATAGGTTTTCATATCGTTTCGCCTCCCGTTACGCAAGATAGACCGCGACGCGGTTCAATATCCGGTTGAGATTGTCGATCATGGGAATATAGCCCTTCATGGCCAGCGAGCCGTTGGCAAGCGCCGCAAAGGAGTTGACCGTGCCTTCAAACAAGCCGCGCGCAACATCGTAATCGGAGAATACCATGTAGCTGCGCGGATGCTCCGCACGTCCGTCAAGCGTGCGCATCACGCCGTTTTGCACCATGATTCCAGCATAGGTCCGGTCGGTAATTTCCATGCTGATCACGCCGTCGGGCAGGTTTTGCAGCGAGTAGGTTGCAATCGGGTCGTGGTTGCCGATTGCGGACAGGGCGTTGGCGATCAGGTGGAACATTAGAAACGTGCTCTTTTCAAAGAAGGCGCGCTCCTGAAGGTCCTCCGCCGAAGCGCGCAGGTATCGCACCAGAATGTCCGTCAGCCGAATGAAATCCTTGGTTAAAAAGCCGATTTTGGTCAGCCCGCCGTAGGGGATTGGGTTTGCCTTGCCGTCGATCATTGCGTTGAAATGCTCGCAGGAGCGGAAATACAGCTTGATTTGCCCGTGCGCGCCCTCGGTCATTTTACACGCGCCGTTTTCAAACGCAAGCGTGCCCTTTGGTCCGTCCTTAACCGAGAAACCGACGGAAACCGGCCCCTTGCCTGCGATGGACCTCGCTTCCTCATCGACCTGGCACAGATTCTCGAGCGTTTTAAGCACCGCGAACATGTTGACATAGGCCATCGTTACCGTGTCTTTCAATTTTGCTTCCTCCTTTACCGTTCGATGTAACAGGTTTGCATCAGCCGCGTCACGGCTTCCAAAAAATCCAGCCCGCCGTGGGCAAGCAACGTCTCCGCCGCATCCATGCCGGCCGGCGCGCCAAACTCCTTTGGCGAAAGCGTCGACCAGCCGAGGTGCAGGCAACTGTTCAGCAGCGCGTCCGCGTCCTTATCCGCGGCGCCTGTATTCTGCAAAGGCCGCCGCAGAATGCCGTTGGCTTTGGAACAGGCCGAGAGCGCCAGCGCAAGGCCGCCGTTGGCCTGCCGCATCACCAGCGCCGCCGCAAAAAGCGGGCCGTCGGCTACGCCGGACGCCTCCCCGCGCAAAGCGTGGTCGAGCGAATCGGCCTGCGCATCGTATCCAAACCTGCCAAACAGCCCGCAAAGGCCCTGCAGATACGCGCTGAAAGCGGCGATGAACGAGCCGAGCGCCGCAATGCGGTCGGAGCCGACAGCGCTGTTGAACTCGTACCGTTTGAGCATGATAAATTCATTCAGCGTGTCATCCGACGTGCGGATGATGCGCACGATGGAGCGGGTGTCGTGCGCTTCGGCAAGCAGGGTGCTGGAAATCAGCCCCTCGATGTCCTGCTCGGCAGCGCTGCACAGCACGTCCGAATAGGCCTGAAACGCGGCCAGCGTCTGTTCAAACGGAATGCCCGCGTCCAGGCGGGTTTTGACAAGCGCAAGCATGCGGCAGTCCGACTCGCGGAACATACGCCTGCGCCTTTCCCGCGCCGGGGTGACGATCCCCTGTCGCACCAGCGTCTCCGCCTGCTCGCGGCTAAGCCCGGACAGGCGCAGCGCCTCGCTGAACGAATAACGCGCCGCCGAGCTGTCACGGCCCGTCTTATGGATTACGTCCAGCAACTCGATTTCCCGCACGTCGAATTCGTTACTGTCAATCAGCCGCTTAATCACCGCAAGCGGGTAGTATTTTTCAGTTTGCAGCATTTTGATGTGCTTGACGCGCGTTATGCTGTCCGGATGATAGTACGCCATGTTGGGACCGGTCTTGTATGCGATCTCGACAAGCCCTTCTTTTACGTAATATTTGATTGTGGATGCGCTTACGCCGGACAGCCTAGCCAGCTCGCTCATCCTGATATGACCCTTGGTATGCTGATTTTTCAATGGAATCCTCCGCGGACATAAGTGAAGAGTAGGGAGTATTGCTACTCATTTTTCACTATAGCATACGGAGCGGATTTGTCAATATATAACTTGTATACAAAAACGCGCCACCAAATTCGGATGGACGCGGCTATGCGGGCTTCGCCGGGACCCGGCGGACTCCCGGATAATCCGTCCTGCGCCGGCAGGTTGGGGATAAGCGGCGTTTAAGCGGCGGTTTTCGGTAGCGCGGGACACGGTGTAGCCAATGCAGTGAAAGATTTTGCAGGAATTGATATAAAATAGCGCATGAACATCTTTCCCGCCCGGCGCTGCATGCCGGACTGAACCATATAAGGAGAGCAGCATGCTTTTTCGCTTGAACGGAACGGCGGCCG
This sequence comes from uncultured Oscillospiraceae bacterium, assembly GCA_964447605.1. Taxonomy (GTDB): domain Bacteria; phylum Bacillota; class Clostridia; order Christensenellales; family CAG-138; genus CAYUTA01. The sequence goes on from CAYUTA010000055.1 coordinate 6,638, forward strand.
CGGCGTTTTGCCGCCGTTTACTGACGGTTGCGCTTCCGCTGTTTGCAATCATGTGTATTGCGTCGCGCTTTTTTCCGGCGCGCCCAATACGGGTTGCCGGCTGTTTTGTGCTGCTTATCGCCGTTGTGTTTACGCTCCCCGTCATAAAGCCGATGGTCCGCCGCGTATCGCTTTTGATGTTCTTGGGCGGGTGTGCGCTGCTGCTGCTCAACCGCCCGGCGCCCGCGCAGTGGATGGCGGCGTTTACGAAAAACGCGGAGCTGATCATGCTGATGACGCTCGCCCCTATGCTCTCGCTGCCGCTTGCCTATCATGATTACGACAGCCAGCTCAGGCTGTTTGCAGGCGAACGCCTGCAAAGCGCCCTTCCGTTTGCCGTTTTTGTGTCCATATACAGCCATGTTATGGGTGTTCTGGTCGGCGTCGGCGGCATCGTTTTGGCCTATGATCTGTTCCGCTCGTTTGAAACGCTTTATGGAGAGGACGATTTCTTTCTCCCCACGCTGACCCGTAGCTATAACTCCTCCGGCTTCTGGTCGCCCGCCTGGGCGTCGGCCGTCGTCTACAGCGTCTTTCCAACCGTGAAATGGCCGGTCATGGCCCCGGTTGGAATGGGGCTGGCGCTGGTGTTTAACGCAATCAATCTCGGCGGGCTATGCATTCGGATGCGCCGCCATCCGGAACGTTATGTCCGTTTGTCCCGCAGCGCGGGGGCGCGGGCGGACGGGCGGATGCTGCTGCGGCTGGCGGCCGTTGTCGCGGGCATGCTCGCATGCATCATCCTGCTTAACCGCTGGACGAACTGGAGCCTGATGCTGACGGTTTCCATCACCGCCGCCGCGTATCCAGCCGCCATTGCATGTATCCAAAAAAAGCGCCGCGCCTATATGCAGGGCATGCGCGATTATCTTCTGCACACGCCTAACAGCGTTGCAGGACAGGTCATAATCTTCTGCGCCGCCGGTTTTCTTGGCAGCGCAATCAATATCGCAGGCGTTGGCGAGCTGCTTTTGCAGCTGCTGCCGAGCGCGTTTATCGCGCATCCGCCGCTGATGATCGGCATGATCGTGCTGATTATGACGCTGCCCGCCTTTGTCGGCGTGCATCCGGCGGCGACCGGAACCGCGCTGGTGCTCGCCATTACGCCCGCCGCCATCGGCCTGAGCGAATTCACCTTTTGCGCGGCGATTCTGTTCGGCTGGCTCATGACCGTGCAGATTTCGCCGTTTTCCGCCGTATCGCTGCTGCTGTCCGGATACACGAAAAAAAGCAACTGGCTGATCTCGGTGGGTATGAATGCCGGCTTCTATTTGATCTGCCTCATTGTATTCAGCCTTTTGATCAGCCTGGTCGGGCCGCGGTTCGGCTAAGACCGCCGCCAATAGACCCAAATGCGGCGGCTTGCAAAAAAAGGCGCGTCAGTCGCCCTCCGCCATGCGGTAGCCCACGCCGATCTCGGTCAGGATGTATTGCGGCGTAGCGGGGTTTGCCTCGATCTTACGGCGGATATTGGCCATATTCACGCGTAGAATCTGGTTGTCAAACGTGGAGTTGGGACCCCAGACGTTTTTGATTAAAAAATCATAGGTCAGCACGCGTCCGGCATACTGCGCCAGCAACGATACGATGCGGTATTCCATTTGCGTCAGGTGCACGTCCTCCCCGCGGATGCAGGCGCGCCGCTTTCCATGGTCCACCGAAAGCTCGCCGCGGCGGAATACGCCCTCCGCCGAGAGCGCTCCGGCCGCGTTCCCCCGGCTGGCGTGCCGCAGCGCCGTCCGCACGCGCGCAAGCAGTTCGCCCGTAGCAAAGGGTTTTGTGACATAATCGTCCGCGCCAAGGTCCAAAGCGGTCACCTTGTCGCGCTCATGCATGCGCGCGGTTACCACAATGATGGGCACCTGCGACCACTCCCGCACCGATTTGATAACCCGCATGCCGTCGATATCCGGCAGGCCCAGGTCGAGAATCACCACATCCGGGCAGTAAGAGGTAATCATCATCAGCGCCTCGGTGGCGTTTTTTGCGGAGATTACCTCATAATTGTTCATGTTGAAAATCGCGGACATAAAGCCCATAATGTTCGCCTCGTCCTCAACGAGCAGAATCCTGTGTTGATTCGCCATACGTTCCCTCCTCCAAAGGCATTGTAAACCAGAAGATTACGCCTCCCCCGGGCCGGCTGGCCGCTTCCAGCGCGCCGCCATGCGCGCGGATGATCGAACGGCAGACCGACAGTCCGATCCCCATGCTTCGCTTCTGCGCGTCAACAGCCGTGTCGCCCGGCAGAAGCGTTCCCTCGAACAGACGAGGCAGCTGCTCCTTTGCCATGCCGCAGCCGTCGTCGGCAATGGCAAAGCGCACAAAATCCGCCCCCCGGGTCACTGTCGCTTCAATATGCGTCAGGCCTTTGCCGTGCAGCGCCGCGTTTTCCAGCAGGTTGACCAGCACCTGTTCGATGAGAATGGCGTCCATCGGGCACATCAGGAGTTCTTCCGGCACGCGAACCTCCACACGGATATCGGCAAACCGCTTATGAAACCTATTGACCGCCTCGGCTACAACCTCCTCCACCGCCTCGTTGGTTTTCACAATCTTGGCCGCGCGGTCGGAGTCGATGCGCGTGATGGCCAGCAGGTTTTCCACCATGCGGATCAACCACTGCGCATCCTCGTTGATCTCCCTGTGCATCTGCATGCGCTGCTCCCTGGTCAGGACGCCGTCGTTTTCCATGAGCACGGAGTTCGCGCCAAGGATCGACGTCAGCGGCGTGCGTAAATCGTGCGATACGGCGCGCAGCAGGTTGCCGCGCATCTTCTCGCGCTCCGCTTCCACATAGACCATGCGCTGGCGCTTGATCTGCGAGGTCAGCGTGCTGGTCAGGATGCTCACCGCAAGCATGCAGGTAACGGTAATCGGGTAGCCCGGAAGCGAAAAATTAAATGCGAAATAGGGAAACGTAAAGAAGTAATTGACTGCCAGCACGCCGATCAGCGACGCCAGCACGCCGTAAAAGTAGCCGCTCGTCGTGCGCGCAATCAAAAACACCGCCAGCACAAAAACCATCGAGACGTAGGCGTCTGCATGCTCCATATCATCTATTTTATCAAGAATCAGGCACAGGCCGGTGGCCGCGGCCAGCGTGCCAATCGTCACGAGTCCGTTTTTGAGCGCCGTTTTTCTGCCGGGCTGTTCCGCCCTCCCGCCCTGAATCGCCATGCGCCGGATCTCCTTCCACCCTGCGGCGAATTTCCACGCCGTCAAATATACCGTCAATTGCCGCCGGAGCCCATAAGCCGTCTCCCCCAGGCAAAAAACAGAGCTGAAGCAAGCTTCGAGACTGTTGAAAAAGGCGTCACGGCCGGCTTTCCCCGTCCATTCCGCACGAAAACAGGCAGGAAAGGCCATGGAATCCGGCAAAAGCGTCGGCAGATACGTCGCCTTTGACCCCGCCCTGGCAGGCTTGCCGTTACACGCAAAACCCGTGCAGGCGTCTACATACACCCTGTGCCGGATGCCACGCCTCCGGGCAAAAGCGCCGTGCATACGCAGGAAAAATCCGCGTATGCCACCGCCGGCAACGCCTGTTGCGCCGCATCCTTTTCGGCAAACAGGCCGAATACCGCGCTGCCGCTGCCCGTCATGGACGCGCCGAGTGCGCCCGCCTCAAGCAGGCTTTGCTTGAGGCGTCCAATCTCCGGTACGAGCGCGACAGCCGGTTCCTCGAGCGCATTGTACAGCAGCTTTCCAAGCGCCGAAAGCTCGTTTTTTGCAATCGCCGCGAGCGCGGCGGCATTATCCGGGCTTTTCCGCGGAAGTGTGAGCGAGGAAAACAGCATGCGCGTGGACACGCCCCGTTTGGGTTTGGCTACGACAAAATGCATCGGCGTGCCCGCGGCTTTTATCAGCGACTCGCCCACGCCCTGCGCGCGCGCAAGCCCGCCGCCCTGCTGGGTATACAGGCAGAACGGCACGTCCGCACCCACCGACAGCGCCATTTCATACAGCGTGCGGTCGTCCGTCTCGCCATAAAGCCGCTGCATGGCAAACAGCACTGCCGCCGCGTCCGCGCTGCCGCCGCCCATGCCCGCCTCGGCCGGGATGCGCTTTATCACGCGAATATGCGCTCCACGCCCCGTGCAGGCAAAATACCGTTCCGCCGCCCGGCGCAGCGTGTTGTCGTACGGCAGCGTCATGCCGCTTGCGCTCACAAGGACGTCACGCGCTTTCCCGACCGTCACGGTATCGCTTAAATCAATGCTCTGCATAAGCGAATCAAGCGCATGATACCCGTCCATTCGCTTATACAGTACGCCGAGCGTCAGGTTGAGCTTGGCAAACGCCTTAATCGTTATTGCATTCATAAATTTATTATAACAAAGCGTTTTCCATTATGCTATACTACTTAACGTTAAGATCAGGGCAAACGCCTGCGCTGCTTTTTATAAAATCGGCGCATCCATGTGGAAAGCGCGCAACAGGCTTTCATTCCGGTTTCGGATGTTCGCCGGAACGGATGAAATCCGGCGGATTTTTCAGGCCGTCAAAAACCCTGTTTTGGGCGGATGCGGACCGCATTTTATAAAAGACCGTAAATTTCAAATATTTTTAATAGGAACCGAAAGGAAACGTAAGCTATGGTATTTGCGCCGCTGTGCAGCGGTTCAAGCGGAAACGCCGCATTTCTGGAAGCGGGCGGCGTACGGATGCTCATTGACGCGGGCGGGCCGGGCAAGCGCATCATCGAGTTGTTGCATGAAATCGACATTACGGCAAGAACCATCGACGCCATTCTCGTCACCCATGAACACAGCGACCATATCGCGGGCGTGGGCGTGCTCAGCCGCAAGTTCGACATCCCCGTATACGCCAATGCGGAATGCTTTGAACGGATGCTGCCAATGATCGGCGGCCTTCCGGCGCGCAATACCCGCGTGTTTGAAAGCGACCGCGAATTTTCTATCAAGACCGTCCGCGTTCTGCCGTTTTCCACGCCGCACGACTGCGCGCACCCCGTGGGTTACGCGTTTTGTGCGGAGGGAAAAAAAGTGTCCGTCATGACCGATATCGGCCATGTTACCGACGGCATGCTTGCGGCGACCGCGGACAGCGATCTGCTGCTGCTCGAGGCCAACCACGATGTCGATATGCTGCGCGCGGGCAGCTACCCCTATCCGCTCAAGATGCGCATCCTTGGAAAAAACGGGCATCTGAGCAACGAGGATGCGGGGTTTGTGCTGGCAAAGCTATTTGAAAACGGGGTGAAAAACGCAATTCTCGGGCATTTAAGCAATGAGAACAACACGCCGGAACTGGCGCTCGTTACGGTCAGGACCATGCTGCTGGAGGCGGGCGTAGGCGAAAGCATGTCCGTTACGGTCGCCGACCGGCATCATCCCTCCGGGGTGTTCGAGTTGATGTAGCGGCGGGCCGTAAAGCGCGCCGGAAGGCTAAACCCGCCCCGCATGGCGCGCGCGCAGAGGGCGCCGCGCACAAATAGCCCCGTTTGGAAAGAACCCGAGGTGATCATTATGGATGACAAACCGCGCCTGCATGAGGAGATGTCCGCCCGCACGCGTCTGCTGCTTGGCGATGCGGCGTTTGGCGCGCTGCGGGACAGCCATGTCACGGTGGCGGGCCTTGGCGGCGTGGGCGGGCACTGCGCCGAGGCGCTGGCGCGCGCGGGCGTAGGCGCGCTGCATCTGATTGACTGCGACGTGGTGACGGCCTCAAACCTCAACCGCCAGCTCGTCGCCACCAGGCGCACGCTCGGCATGCGGAAAACCGACGCGCTGCGCGAGCGCTTGCTTGACGTATCCGACTGCGCCGTGACCACATGCGACGCGTTTATCCGCGCCGATACCGTTGAGGCCGCCGTTCCCGCGCACACGTCGTTCCTTGTCGACGCCATCGATTCGCTGTCGGGCAAGGTGGCGCTCGTCCGGCTTGCGCAGGCGTGCAAAATCCCCGTCGTGTCCTGCATGGGCGCGGGCAACCGCCTTGATCCAACCCGTTTTTCCGTCGTCGATCTGTATGCGACCTCCCACTGCCCGCTGGCCCGCAGGCTTCGGCGGGAACTGCGCAGACTCGGCGTTTTGTCACTGCCCGTGGTCTGTTCGAGCGAACCCGCGCATATATCGCCGGGACAAACCGCCATCGGCAGCCTCGCGCCTGTCACGGCCGCAGCCGGTCTTTGCTGCGCGGGTTATGTAATCGCATCTCTGTGCGGCGCGGCTGGCCGTTAAAAAACCGTGGTTCCTTCTTCGTTTATCGTGCGCGGCCTTGCGCAGCAATCCCGATGATACGCTTTTTTGGACACGCTGTCGTATCGTTGTGCGGCGCAGCCAAGCCGCCCCCATCCCCGGCCTTCCGACCTGATCCCGCTTATAAATGTGTCCTTTATGACGATAAATTATTGCGGATGTGAACAGATGATGGTATAATACATTTCACCGGCAATTCCCTGTCGGTGCACATCAATAAATCTATTGTATGAGGAGAACAGGTATGAAAAAATGTATCGCATTGACGCTTGCCCTGCTGTTTGTACTCGGCATGGTTGCCTGTGCGGCGCCCGCGCAAGCGCCTGCCGCCGAAGCGCCCGCCGACGCCGCGCCCGTCGAGGAAGCCGTCCCCGCCGAGGAGGCCAAGAAGCCCGGGGATTATACCGGCGAGGTGGTTATCTACTCGCCCCACGACGCCGACCCGCTGGCCGCGGGCATCGCGCTGTTTGAAACGACCTATCCCAACGTAAAGGTGGAAATTGTCGCCGCCGGTACCGGTGAGCTGACCTCCCGCCTGGACGCTGAAAAAGAGAACCCCATCTGCGACGTGCTCTGGGGCGGCGGCGCGGACTCCCTGGCCGCCTATACCGAGCTGTTTCAGCCCTATGTATGCGCCAATGATGACGTGATCGACGATGCGTTCAAGGATAAGAACGACATGTGGATCGGCGAATCCCCGCTGCCCATGGTCATCATCTACAACAAGACCCTGATCCCCGAGGGCGTCGAGCCCCCGAAGGCCTGGGAAGACCTGACCGATCCCCAGTGGAAGGGCAAAATCTGCTTTGCTAACCCTGCCAAGTCGGGCTCTGCCTACACGCAGCTTTGCACCATGATCCAGGCTGCCGGCGGCGACAACGAGCAGGGCTGGGATTATGTCAAGCGCTTTTATGCCAACCTGGACGGCAAGGTGTCCGATTCCTCCGGCAACTGCCATAAGCTCGTTGCTTCCGGCGAGTATATCATCGGCGTAACCATTGAGAAGTCCGCCGTGCTGTACGCCGATAATCCGGACATTGCCTTTGTCTACCCGGAAAAGAACTCTGCGGTTCCCGACGGTGTGGCTCTGGTTAAAAACTGTCCCAACGAAGAGAACGCCAAGCTGTTCATCGATTTTGTGACCGGCAAGGAGTGCCAGGTCGAGCAGAACACCAACTGGAAGCGCCGCCCCGTCCGCAGCGACGTGACCCCGGAGGGTCTGTGCGCGCTCTCCGAGCTCGACCTGCTGGATTATGATTTCGACTGGGCCGCCAACAATAAGGCGCAGATCGTGGAGAAGTGGCAGGACATCATGGTCGGCTAAGCCTGAATCGCCGGCCTGCGCTTGGGGGCATCCATCCCGGATGCCCCCAAGTCAAATTGCCGCACTGCCCGCAAGGACCGGCCGGCGGCCGGTCCTTGCGGGGAATGCGGCGGACAGCTTCCACCTGTAAGCCAGCGGCAACGGATATTCTGATACAGCATACTTTTAGGGAGGTATTCGATGAGCAATGAGGTCATCATCCGCGACGCCGTCAAACGTTACGGCAACTTTACGGCGGTCAGCGGCGTAAGCCTGAATATTAAGGAGGGTGAGTTTTTCACGCTGCTCGGCCCCTCCGGCTGCGGCAAAACCACGCTTCTGCGCATGATCGCGGGCTTCAACAGCATCGAGGGCGGCGATATCCTCTTTGGCGAGCGCCGCATCAACAGCGTGCCCGCACATAAGCGCGACATCGGCATGGTGTTCCAAAACTACGCCATCTTCCCGCACCTGACTGTGGAGGAGAACGTCGCCTACGGCCTGAAGGCCAAAAAGGTTCCCGCAAAGGACATCGGCCCGCGCGTAACCGAGGCGCTCAGGCTCGTGCAGATTGAACAGCTGTGCAAGCGCAAGCCCAACGAGCTCTCCGGCGGCCAGCAGCAGCGCGTGGCGCTTGCGCGCGCGTTCGTCATCGAGCCGTCGGTGCTGCTGATGGACGAGCCGCTGAGCAACCTCGATGCAAAGCTGCGCGTGCAGATGCGCTCCGTCATCAAGAAGCTCCAGAGACGGCTTGGCATCACCACCATCTACGTTACCCACGACCAGGAGGAGGCGCTTGCCATCTCCGACCGCATCGCGGTCATGCGCGACGGCGAAATCATGCAGGTCGGTTCGCCTCTCGATGTTTATACCAAGCCGCAAAACCCGTTTGTCGCGGGCTTCATCGGAATCAGCAACTTTATCGACTGCACGGTAGAGGGTGGCGATCCCGCCAATGCGCGTGTCAATGTCAAGGGTGAAATCGCGTTGACGCTTCCTCTGAAAAAAGCATATTCCGGCGAGGCGCGGATTTCCGCGCGGCCCGAGCAGCTGCGCTTTGCCGGGCAGGGCATGCCGGGCAGGGTGAACCTCAGCGTATTCCTGGGAGACTTTATCGAATATGAAATCACGCTGGACAACGGCCAGACGCTTCAGTTGAACGAGTATACCAAGGACACGACCAACGTTCATGCCGACGGGGAGCGGGTATTCATCGGTTTCGATCCCAACCGCATCAGCCTGTATGGTAAGGAAAGCGGGGAGGTGCTCAGTTCGTGAAGCCGCTGACATTGCAACCCAGGCGCCTGCGGTTTGATTTCTGGACGGTCGTCAAGATTGCCGTCATAGCCGCGTTGCTGCTGTTCATCGTGTATCCATTTTATACGCTGCTCACGCGAAGCGTGTTTTCCGACAAGGCGGAGGGGCTGACGCTGTATAATTTCCAGCGTTTTTTTACCAAGCCGTATTATTACAGCACGCTGAAAAACACGGCGGTGGTCTGCCTCACGGCCACGCTGACCACCACGCTCATCGGCGTGCCCATCGCGTATCTGATGACGCGCTACAACGTCTTTGGCAAGCGGATTCTGCACATCTTCATCATCATGGCGCTGATGAGCCCCCCGTTTATCGGCGCATATTCCTGGATATTGATGTTCGGCCGTTCGGGCGTGATTACCAGGTTCTTTCTGGATGCGTTCAACGTGGTGCTTCCAACCATTTACGGCAAGGGCGGCATCATACTGGTGTTCACGTTCCATCTGTTCCCCTATGTGTACCTGTATGTTTCCGGCGCGCTCTCCAGCATTGACAGCACGCTCGAGGAAGCGGCGGAAAATCTCGGCAGCAACAAGCTCCGCCGTATCATGACCATTACGCTGCCGGTGGTGTTGCCCAGCATCCTCGCCGGCGCGGTAATGGTGTTCATGACGGCGCTGGCGGACTTCGGCACGCCGATGCTCATTGGCGAGGGTTATCCCGTACTGCCCGTGCTCGTCTATAACGAGTATATGAGCGAGCTTGGCGGCAACGCCAACATGGCCAGCGCCCTCTCGGTCATCATCGTCTTCTGCTCGCTTTCCGTGCTGCTGGTGCAAAAGCTGATTGTGGAAAAGAAGAACTATATCATGAATTCCATGCGTCCGCCGCAGATGGTGGAGGTGCACGGCCTGAAACGGTTCCTCGTTTCGCTGCCGGTATACCTCATTGCGCTGATTGCATTCATGCCGCAGATTGTCGTGGTCATAATGTCGTTCATTGAGCGGAGTTTTTCGGGTGTGGTCAAGGGCGTCAATTTGGAGAACTACCGCACCATTGCCAAACGGCTGTCGACCAATATCACCAATACGTTCGTATTTTCCATCGTGGCCATTGTGTTCATCATTATCATCGGCATGCTGGTCAGCTACATCATCGTGCGCAAGAAAGGGAGGGTGTCGCAGCTGATTGACCTGATGGTCATGTTCCCCTACGTCATTCCCGGCTCCGTATTGGGCATCGGCCTGATCGTGGCGTTCAACAGGCAGCCGCTCATCCTCACCGGCACGGCGGCCATCATGATTATCAGCTACGTCATCCGCAAGCTGCCATATACGGTGCGCTCGGGCAGCGCGTTCCTCTACCAGACCGACCCGTCCATCGAGGAGGCGAGCATCAACCTCGGCGTCTCCCCCATGCGGACGTTCTTTAAGGTAACCGGTCGCATGATGCTGCCCGGGATCATGTCCGGCGCAATATTGAGCTGGATTACCTGCATCAACGAACTGTCGAGTTCCATCATGCTCTACAGCGGCAAAACCTCCACCATCGCGGTCGCCATCTATCAGGAGGTCATGCGCATGAGCGATGGAACGGCCGCCGCACTGGCAACCATTCTGACGCTGTCGACCATTGTGTCGCTACTGATCTTCTTTAAAATCAGCAAGGGAAAGGTTTCGATTGTCTGATGCTACAAAACGTGGTCTTCGACATGGACGGGTGCTCATCCGGTGCAATTGTGATATTTGCCGCGAGCGCTATGTGCGGGAGGTGCCTGTTTCAGCAACCGGACGCATGACGATATCCATGCAATCGTGAAGGACATACGGGTCGCCCACGGGTTTCCGGAGCGGCAACGCCCCGGAAACCTCCGTTGTGGACGAGCGCAAGCAGGATTTGGAGGAATTGGCAAACTTCAAGTACAGCCGCCGGGCGGAACAATTGTGTACGCTTTGTCAATTAGTGGCGGCATCAAAAAGCATATCCCATTATTTTTTCGCCTTTTGCAGCATATTCGCCGTTAGAACAAAACCCGATTTGCCTATAAAGGGCAATTGCCGACGCGTTGCTTTCCTATACGCTTAAATACACCCGGCCGCTGTCGCATTCCTTATGCAGCTTATCAAGCGGGACGTGAACCGCCGCTTTTCCATGTCCTTTGCCCTGATGATTTTTATCAATCAGAACGGTCCGGTCATAAACGGCCCGGCAATGACGATTGAAAGTTGAACTTGCACCTTGATTGAATAGATGATTTTTTTGCTTATTGAATATGCCGCTCCGTGCACGTCCCCCATTCTTCTTGCTTTGCCTGGCTCGCAAAGCCAGCCGGGCCGGTCAACGGTTACGAATGCTTTCGTCATGGGCAAGGAGCGCGTACGGTCGCCGCCCATACTTTGTACTTCTTGCCGCCCGGGAGTCCGCAGGGCGAGCGGCAACATGCGGTTGTCCCGTTGAAAAACGTTGTTTTTTGACGAACTTAAAGGGGCTGTATCAAAACAGCCGGACACGAAAACGGAGTCGAGGCGATGCGAAAG
>CAYUTA010000056.1:0-16917 GCA_964447605.1 uncultured Oscillospiraceae bacterium
AAAAGAAACTCGCCCCTCCATGTTCGAGGGGCGAGGGACGATTCGCGGTTCCACCCTGATTTATCGCTTAGAGTCCGCTGTATCGGGCGTACCCGGTTCCAATCGTCGGGCCGGTCTTCGCGTTTGCTGTTTACGGGCCGCGCTTGCAGCAAATCGCGCGGCTCTCTGGGCCATAAACCGTGCGCCGCCGGCCTTTGTGAAAGACTTGCCCGCAGGCAGTGCCGGTGGGGGACGCTACTTTTTCCCAAGTCACTTTGGAACAAACACAGTATATGACAGCAGAATCGCTTTGTCAATGGATTGGATCGGAAAGAGGGGGAAGGCCGGTCTTCGCGCTCCCGGCGCATCGGATACGGAGGAAACGGACGCTTGAGAACGCCGCTCATGAAACCGCGTCGAGGGGGGGATTACCCCGGTGAAAATAAGGACTTCAGGATCAAACCGGATTCCCGGGGAGATCCCCCGGGGGTGAAGCGCCTTTGCAGCGCAACGTCCCCGCGGTCCTCCGGCCCCGCTTTTACAAAAACAGGCAAAGAAGGACCGGCAGGAAGATGGCCGGCACAAAGTTCATCACCTTGATGCTGGTGAGCTTGAGCATATTGAGCCCGATGGCGACGATCAGGAGCGAGCCCACGCACGTCATTTCGGCTACGGCCGCGTCGCTGAGCACCGGCGCAAGCGCGCTTGCCAGCAGCGTGATTCCGCCCTGATAAAGCAGCACCGGCACGGCGGAAAGCAGCACGCCCGCGCCAAGCGCGCCGGCAAAGACGACGGCGGAAACCCCGTCGAGCACGCTTTTTGCATACAGCACCTCGTGGTTGCCGGTCAGGCCGCTGCTGAGCGCGCCGACGACCGCCATCGCGCCCACGCAGTACAGCAGCGTCGCGCTTACAAAGCCCTCGCCGAACGTGCCGCCCGGCGGGTCCTCACGCACCATAAGCCGCTCAAGGCGGTGCGCCAGCGCATGGACCCGGCCGTCGAGGTCGAGCAGCGTGCCCGCCACGCCGCCAACGACCATCGCGATGGTCGCAAGCAGAATGTTGCCGCCCTCGAGCGCGCCGGAGACGCCGATATACAGGCAGATGAGCGCGAGCCCCTGCATGATTGTATCCGACAGCTTCCGCGGCAATCCCTTCCTGAGCAGAAGGCCGATGCCTCCGCCAAGCAGGATCGCGGCGCAGTTGACAATGGTTCCCGGCATATAGCTTCTTTTACACCCTTTCCACGCCCAGCGTTACGGCCTCGCCGTTGATCTCCCACTGCCTGACATAGCCGGCGGGCAAAGCTGCGGCAAGCGTGTCGCCGAGCGTATCGGCAAGCACCTCCCCGCCAAAGCGGGCGAGGATTTCGTGGATACGCGCGCTGCCGGCACAGGTGAGGCGGATGTGGTCGGAAACCTCGAACCCCGCTTCCTTACGCATGGTCTGCACCTTGCTGATGATCTCGCGCACAAAGCCCTCGTCAATGAGCGCGGGGGTCAGGTTGGTGTCGAGCACAACGGTCAGGCCGTTGTCGGCCTGGCTGACATAGCCCTCCTTCTTTTCCGCGGATACCAGCACGTCGTCCGGGGTCAGCACGACCTCCGTGCCGTCGATGGCGAACGTATAGCTTTCGCCCGCGGCGTGCGCGGCCACAATCGCGTCGCCCACGCCGTCGCCCGCGAGGTATGCGTTGATCCTAGGCAGCACCCTGCCATATTTCGGCCCGAGCGTTTTGAGCTGCGGCTTGACGCGGTGGGAAATGAAGCGCGAAGCGTCTGAAATGCATTCGACCGTCTTGACGTTGAGCTCGTCGGCCACGATGGCGCGGCTGCTTTCCTCCAGCTGCACGCCCTGTGCGTACAGCGTGGGCAGCGGCTGGCGGATCTTCATGTTGGCGGCGCTGCGGGCGGCGCGGCCGAGCACGACCACGTCGCGCGCGCGCGCCATGCGCGCTTCAAGCGCGGAGTCGATATAAGCCGGATCAGCCACCGGGAAGTCGCACAGATGGACGCTTTCGGGCGCGTGCTCATCCACGGTGCGCACGATGTTTTGATAGATTTCCTCCGTCATAAACGGCAAAAACGGCGCGGCAAGCAGAGCAAGCTCCCGAATACACGTATACAGCGTGCAAAAGGCGGCGATCTTATCGTCCGTCATTGCGGGGCCCCAGTAACGGTCGCGGCAGCGGCGCACATACCAGTTGCTGAGCTCGTCGCCAAACTGCGTGAGCGCCCGGCCGGCTTCGGTGATCCTGTAGTCGTTGAGGTATGCGTCCACCGTGCCGATGAGCGTGTTGAGCCGCGACAGCGCCCAACGGTCCATTTCGGTGAGTTTGCAGCCGGCAAGCGTATACTGCGTGGGGTCGAACTCGTCGATATTGGCATAGAGCACGTAGAACGCGTAGGTGTTCCAGAACGTGCCGATGAATTTCCGCTGCACCTCGCTGACCGCCTCCGGGCTGAACCGGCTCGGCAGCCACGGCATGGAGACGGTGTAGAAGTACCAGCGCACGGCGTCCGCGCCCTGCACGTTGAGCACGTCCCACGGATCGACGACGTTGCCGATGTGCTTGCTCATCTTGCGGCCCTCCATATCCTGCACATGGCCCATGACGATGCAGTTTTCAAAGGGCGGCGCCTCAAACAGGCAGGTGCTGATGGCGAGCAGGCTGTAGAACCATCCGCGCGTCTGGTCGATGGCCTCGCTGATGAAGTCGGCCGGGAAGCGGCGCTCAAACACCTCTTTGTTTTCAAATGGATAGTGCCACTGGGCAAAGGGCATGCTGCCGCTGTCGTACCAGCAGTCGATAACAAGCGGCTCGCGCTCCATCAGCTTCCCGCAGTCCGGGCAGCGCAGCACAACCGCGTCGATATACGGCCGGTGCAGCTCCAGATCCGGCGGCACGTCGCCACACGAGCCGTCCGCGAGGCGAAGCTGCCCGCGCTCCATCAGCTCGGCGCGGCTGCCGGCCACATGTACATGCCCGCATTTGCACAGCCAGACGGGCAGCGGCGTGCCCCAGTAACGCTCGCGGCTGACAGACCAGTCGATGACGTTTTCCAGGAAGTTGCCCATGCGCCCCTCCTTGATGGAGTCCGGCATCCAGTTGACGCTGCGGTTATTTGCGATCAGCCTCTCCCGGACGGCGGTCATCCTGATAAACCAGCTCTCGCGGGCATAGTAGATCAGCGGCGTGTCGCAGCGCCAGCAGAACGGATAGCTGTGGGTAAACGTGGGCGCGCTCAGCAGCTTGCCGCTTTCGCTGAGCGCCTCGAGCACCAGCTTATCGGCGTCCTTGACGAATACGCCGTCCCAGGGCGTGCCGCCGCACATATGGCCGGAGCCGTCGACAAGCTGAATGAACGGCAACTCCCATTCCCTGCCCAGGCGGCTGTCGTCCTCGCCGAACGCGGGCGCGACGTGCACCACGCCCGTGCCGTCGGTGAGCGTCACGTAATCGTCCGCCACCACGCGGTAGCCCTGTTTGTTGCCGAACTGGATGGGTAGATCGAACAGCGGCACATAATCAAGCCCGACCAGTTCGCCGCCCTTGCAGCGCCTGAGCGTCTCCACGCCCCCGCCAAGCACGGTTTCCACCAACGCCTCAGCCAACAGGAACGTTTCGCCATTCTTTTTGACGGCGACATAGGTTTCGTGCGCGTTGACGCAAAGCGCCACGTTGCTCGGCAGCGTCCAGGGCGTGGTTGTCCACGCAAGGATGGCCACGGATGGGTCGTCTTTGAGATAGAACTTTGCAATCGCGGAGGTTTCCGTTACGTCCTGATAGCCCTGCGCAACCTCGTGGCTGCTCAGCGCGGTGCCGCAGCGCGGGCAATAGGGCACGATCTTATGCCCCTTGTAAAGCAGCCCCGCGTCGCTGATCTGCTTAAGCGACCACCAGATCGACTCCATGTAGTTGTCCTCATAGGTGATGTAGGGGTCGTCCATATCCGCCCAGAAGCCCACGCGGTCGCTCATATGCTCCCACTCGGACTTATATTTCCAGACCGACTTTTTGCACTCCTTGATGAACGGCTCGATGCCGTAAGCCTCGATCTGCTCTTTGCCGTCGAGCCCGAGCTGCTTTTCCACCTCGATCTCCACGGGCAGGCCGTGCGTGTCCCAGCCGGCCTTTCTCAGCACGTCGTAGCCCTTCATCAGCCGGTAACGCGGGATGATGTCCTTGATCGAGCGCGTGAGCACGTGGCCGATGTGCGGCTTTCCGTTGGCCGTCGGCGGCCCGTCGAAAAACGTGTAGGGCCTGTTGCCCGCCCGCAGCCGCACGCTCTTTTGAAAGATGTTGTGCTCCTTCCAAAATTCCAGCACGGCCTTTTCGCGCGGCACAAAGTTGAGATCGGTCGGTACTTTTTTATACATAGCGCTCCTCCAGTATCATAATCGGGTTTAAAAACAAAACAGCCGCCGTCCTGTACGATTCGGGACGAAAGGCTGCTTCCGCGGTACCACCCGAGTTGACAGGGCCGCCTGCACGCGCCCTGTCCGCTCCATGAAACGCCCCTTAACGCAGGGCATACGGCACAGCTTACCGGCGTGAGGAGGACGCTTGGAGGCTCCGTCTCCAAACCCTCCGCCAAAGGGCGAACCCTTTTATCATCCCGTCCTCTTTGGTAAAGCCGACAGGAAACAAAAGAACCTGTGCAATCCCGGCGCCTGCGGCGTTGGGCCGTGCGTTTTCTTTGTTTCCCTCTCTTTACATGCAAAGTAAAGGAAGGGGCGTTCAGCCGTGCGCTCACGGGGGATATTTCGGCGTCCGCGTCCGCGCCGCCCTTGCACCGTAGGTGGCGGCTCGCTTGCCGGACGCATCCAGGACCCGAAACCTGTCCCGATCAACGCTTTGACAAGTGGCATTATACCGGGTTTGACGGCAATTGTAAAGAGGAAAACGCGGGGTGGGCCAGGGTGTTACCAGGCCGGCAGCAGATCCTCGCTTTCCGCCGTGATAATCCCCATCTTGCGGGCGTATTTGGCGGAATTGGACTGGCTTGGCGCAATGATGACAAGATCCTCGCAATTCCGGAACGCGCCGTCGCCAATGGTATAGAGTTTGTTTGTCGCGGTAAATACGCGCAGCGAGGTGCAGCCGGCGAACGTCTCTTTTTGCAGGTACCGCAGCCGCTCCGGAATCTCGATTCGTTCCAGCGACGTGCAATGGGAGAGCGCGCCGTCGCCAAGGTATTCGAGCGACTCGGGCAGCGTGATGGATTTGAGCGCCTTGCAGCCGGAGAACGCATATTGATTAATCTGGGACAGGCCCTCGGGAAGATGGATGCTTTCCAGGCTGATGCATCGGAAAAAAGCGTTGTTTTCAATCGTTTCCAGGCTTTCGGGCAACTGAACCTGTGCAAGATTGTCGCATTCGGCAAAGACGCCGGAGCCAATGCTGACGACGCCTTCGGGGATGGTCACACGGCTCAGGCGGGCGCATCTGTAAAACGCCCGGTCGCCGATGGACTTTACTTTGGCGGCGCCGATACCGGCCGGGATGGAGAGCGTCTCGTCGGTTCCACTGTATTTTGTGATGGCGGCCTTGGTGCCGTCGGCTTCGAGCTGGTATTCATACGGGCCATAGGTATAGGTGCGTGCGGCATGGAGCGTCACAGGGGAGCCGGATGCGCTCAAGGCATCCGCGCCGGGCAGAACGCACATGATCCATACCGGCAGAACAAGGAAAACGGCGGCGCGCTTTATAATGCTCATAACGGACCTCCTATGATATGTTAAATTTCTATGCATCAGTATAGCATGCGGTCGCGTGAATTGCAACGAACCGCAGCCGGAAGCAGGGCAATCCGCTTGCTCTGCTGTTATAATAAAGTAAGCGCATGCATAAGATTTCCACCCGCAGGCTCGCCGCCCCTGAAAATCCGGTCAAAACCCCTTGCATCGCGTCGCCGGATATGGTATACTCGCTCTCGCTAACGTCCTTCTTGCTCCGTATCTGGAAACGGAGCCAATAGACCATAAGGAGGTGAAACGAATGAATCAATACGAAGTGCTTTACATCATCGTACCCGAGTTGGACGAGGAAGCAACCCGCGCATCCATCGAAAAGTTCAAGGGAATCGTGGAAAGCAATGGCGGCGAGGTCGTGAGCGTCGACGAGTGGGGCAAGAAAAAGCTTGCTTACGAAATCGACTACAAGACCGAGGGCTATTATGTTTTGATGTCGTTCCACAGTTCGCCGGAGTTTCCAAAAGAGCTCGAGCGCAACTTCAAGAACGACGAAGCGATTCTGCGCTATCTTGTCACGCGCAAGGAAGCGTAACCGCGCCACTGCCTGAAAGGATGGTAACGCATGAACAAGATTACACTCATTGGCAACCTGACCCATGATCCCGAGACGCGTTCCACGCCAAGCGGCGTAACGGTCTGTTCCTTTACCATCGCTGTCAACCGCCGTTTTGCCGGAGCGGACGGCCAGCGCCAAACCGACTTTTTCCGCATCAACGCCTGGCGCCAGTTGGGCGAGAATTGCGCGCGCTACCTTGCCAAAGGCCGCAAGGTCGCGGTGCTCGGTGAGTTGCAGGCCAGAACCTATGAGGCCAAGGACGGCACCACGCGTATGTCGCTGGACGTTTCGGCGGATGAGGTGGAGTTCCTCTCCCCGCGCGGGCAGGAGGAAGGCGGAGCGCCGGCCGGGGGAAACCGCGGCGCGGGCAGTGCGCAGGATCTGGCCGGTTTTACGGACATCCAGTCCGACGACATCCCGTTTTAATTGCTGGTTTACCAGCAGCGAACCATTAACTTAGGAGGCTTGCATCATGGAAGAACGTAAAATGCGTCCCCGTCAGAGGCGGGGCCGCCGTAAGGTCTGCAAGTTCTGCGTTGATAAGGCTACGAACATCGATTATAAGGATCTTCGCACACTCGAGAAGTTCGTGACCGAGCGCGGCAAGATCATGCCCCGCCGTATGTCGGGCGTGTGCGCCAAGCATCAGCGCGATCTGGCAGTCGCCATCAAGCGTGCGCGCGTCGTTGCTCTGCTGCCGTACGTAGCGGACTGACGCGACCGCCGCAACGTCCGCCGCGCGGCAGGGACGTGCCGGCAGGCGTTTACAAAGCGCAAATTCATCCATAAGGAAGTTAGCAGCAGGCCGTCCCGGCAGTTTGACCGGGGCGGCCTTTGGCCGCCAGAAAATACCGTTTTTGACGGGGCAACCGCATTTTGCCTCCCGCTCCACAGGCTCCCGGACGGCGGAACACACAAGACATGGACAAGGACGCGCAGGTCGCCCTTGCCCGTGATTGAAACGGATATTCTGCGCGCCGACAAGGATGTCTGGAATTGTACGCCACCGCTTTTAACAGGATTGTTTGGTTGTTCCCGACTTTTTATTACGGAACCGGCGCGGCAATTCCGAGGCAACTCTGTTTTGGCGGGAACGCGCTTAGCCCTCGATGATTTTTTTGGACGAGCTTGCTCCGATGCGCGTTGCGCCCGCGGCAATCATGGCTTCGGCCTGCCCGCGGGTGCGAACGCCGCCGCTGGCCTTGACGCCCATGTCCGGGCCGACGGCTTTCCGCATGAGCGCAATGTCCTCCACGGTCGCGCCGCCGGTGGAAAAGCCTGTGGAAGTCTTGACAAATGCCGCGCCCGCGGCCCTGGCGGCCTCACAGGCCTTGATCTTTTCCTCATCGGTCAGCAGACAGGTTTCAAGAATGACCTTTACGGTTGCATCCGGCGCGGCCGCGCGCACCACGGCGGCGATATCCGCCTGCACCGCGTCCCACTCGCCGCTTTTGATCAGCCCGATGTTGATGACCATGTCGATTTCCTCCGCGCCGTCGGATACGGCCTGCCGCGTTTCCGCCGTCTTGCCCGCGGTCGACATGGCGCCGAGCGGGAACCCTACGACCGTGCAGGCCTTTACGCCGGAACCGGCAAGCTCGCCATGTATCAGCGGCACCCAGCAGGAATTTACGCAAACGCTTGCGGTGCGGTATTGCCTGGCTTCGGCGCATACGCGGACGATATCCGCGCGGCAGGCGTTTGCGGCAAGCAGCGTATGGTCAATGTAAGAATTCAACTCAATCATGCAAAATATCTCCTCAGCAGTCCTGCAAAGCCCTTTCCGTGGCGCGCCTCGTCGCGCGCCATCTCGTGCACGGCGTCATGGATGGCGTCAAGATTTTGCGCCTTGGCCATTTTAGCCAGCTCCGTCTTGCCCTCGCACGCGCCAAACTCGGCCACCGCGCGCAACTCGAGGTTTTTCTTTGTGGAATCGGAAAGGCATTCGCCAAGCAGCTCCGCAAACCGCGCGGCATGGTCGGCCTCCTCGAACGCGTACCGCCGGAACGCCTCGGCAATTTCAGGATAGCCCTCGCGCTCGGCCGCGCGCGACATGGCCAGATACATGCCGATCTCCGTGCACTCGCCGTTGAAATTCATGCGCAGACCCTCGAGGATGGCCGGGTCCACCCCCGCCGCGATGCCCACCGCATGCTCGGCCGCAAAGGGACGGCTTTGGCCGCTTACTTCAACAAATTTGCCCGCGGGCGCCTTGCATTGCGGGCACGCCTCAGGCGGCGTGTCCCCCGCGTGCACATAGCCGCAGACCGTGCAGCGAAACTGTTTCATATTCTGTTCCCCCTTTTTATTCCTTCTGTTTTTCATTTTGATGTGTAAAGAAACGGCCGGCCGGTTTGAACGGGTACCGCGCGTCTTTCTGCTTTTCAGTATATCGCGTCGAATGTTAACAATCAATCACAAAACTGGAAAACCTCTACCTTTTCCCTAAAGAATATGCTAAACTGCAATACGAAATTTCGGCGGCGCCCAGGTCCGGGCGTATCTGCAGAACACCGCAGCTGGATGGAGAAAAATGGGAATGAAACGGATTTTTTGCATCGTATTGACCGCACTGCTGTTATTGGTTCCGTTTACGGCGGCAGGCGCGGCGTTTGATTATGAGTCGATCCCCACGCCGAACATGTTTGTGGCGGACGGCGACAATCTCGACAATGTGTTTTATGCGCGCAATGCCGACGTACGCGCGTATCCGGCCAGCACGACGAAGATCATGACGTGCATGCTCGCGCTTGAGTCCGGAAACCTGGATACGCAGGTCACCGTGGGCGAGGAGGTCACGCCGTTTACCAAATACAGCTCCCTGATGGGGCTGCAAAGCGGCGAGACGGTTACGCTGCGCGATTTGATCTATGGCCTGATGGTTGTTTCCGGCAACGATGCGGCGGCGGCCATTGCCGTGCATGTGGCCGGCTCGCTGAGCAGTTTTGTCGATATGATGAATACGAAAGCCGCGAGCCTCGGCATGAACGGCACGCATTTTACCAACCCGCACGGCGTGCAGGATGAAAACCACTACACCACCGCGCGCGATATGGCAAAGCTGATGGCCTACGCGCTGCAAAACGAGACGTTTTGCGAGGTGGACAGAACGAAAACCTATACGGTGCCCGCCTCGAATCTGCGCGCCGAGCCGCTGGCGCTCAATACCACCAACCGCCTGCTGCGCCGCCTGGAAGGCGACGCCATCGACACCACATATCAGTATGCCGTCGGCGGAAAAACCGGAGATACCGACGCGGCGGGCAAGTGCCTTGTGGCCGTGGCGGAACGCGACGGCGCGCGCATCATCATCGTGCTGTTTGGCGACCGCATCGAGATGTATAACAACGACAAGGAGCTCAACAATCTGTCGCGTTTCATCAACGCCAAGAACATCTTCGAGTATGTGTTTGAAAATGAGTTTTCCACGGTAACGGGCGCGGAGCTCGGGCTCGGGACCTCATTTTCCGTGGAGGTTCCGAACGCAGACCCAGCCGACCTGCCCGGCGGACTGCTGCCGGTTACCGCGGAGACCGGCGCGATTACCATCCGCGCGGCCACCGCCACTGTGGCCAACTACAAAAACAACGCGTCCGCAATGCAAACCAATATCGAGGTGCTCGATACGCCGCGCGCGCCCATTGCGCAGGGACAGATGATGGGCTATGTGCATTATTTGCTCAATGGCGGGGTCGTCTGCTCCGCGCCGCTGCTCGCGGACCGCGCCGTAATCGCCGCGCCGGCCAGCCTTGAGACGGTTGGCGGGGCGGAGGATTCGCCCTTTGCGCCCACCGCAACGCCGCTGATCGACAAGGGCCGCCGCGACTGGACCACGGGCGATTATATGCTGCTTGCGCTCGTGCTGCTCCTTGTGCTGCTCCTTGCGCTGATTGTGATTTTTGTCATCGCCGAGCGTAAGCGCCGCTTTGAGCGCAAGCGCCGCCGCGCCCGCATGCGCCGCAGCGGCCGCTAGCCCGTACCGAAAAGCAAATCGAACGACGTATAGGAAAAGCCGATTTTGCCCTGCCCGGGCAGGCGGCTTTGCCGGCGGCGACTGCACGGGGGGCCATGCCCTGGGCTTGCGCACCGTACTTTTGCACCAGCTCGTCCCACGTGCCGCCCAACGAATAACGGCGGGAGCCGTCATAGCCGCCGCCGTCTGCGTTGAAATAGCTTTCCCAAGACTGGGTGGGTGCGTTGCGAGTGGAGGTTAGTCCACCATCTTTGACAGGGCTTGTGCTGTTGTCGGCGGGTAACCGTCTAGCGCCCATATCTTGTTTACCCATACCACCTTGTCTTTGGAGTAAAGGCATTGAGAGGCTTTTTTCTGCCATCTTCGTGCCAGCATATTTTTCATCCGAGATGGGAGAAGCGGAAGCAGACGCCTCCGCATTTTCGACCACAACGAATCTCGCGGCATCCAATATCACCCTTTCATTACTTGATATAGTATTATCCTGCGCCTTACGTTCCAAATTGTCAAGACTTCCAATGCCGATTTTTTCAAGCGCTGCTTGCATAACAGCATAGCTGTTATGAATGTCTCCGCTGATGTTGGGCGGCACCGTGTCATGGATGGAGCGCATTTCCTCGGCAAGGTACGCATCCTCCAGCATGCCCATGCGCAGGTCGTTATAGCCCTCGCCAGTGCTCCGGGCCTCCTGCTCGCCAAGATCATTGCGGTAATCATCATAGACGGCACGCGAACCGTTTCTTGCATCAGGCGAGCTGGCCACTTCTCGAATCAGCTCAGCCGCCTCCGTCACGGCGTCTACATGCGAAAGGCCTCCATCATTTACACGACTTGCCACGCCCTCCAGCGTTTGGGAAACCAGATGTGCATAAGCATAGTTTCGATTCGAACCGAGCGCAATATCAATGCCGTTATTTCGTTCAATCGCCTGAACCGCATGCTGCACCTCGTGCATGAACGTTGTACAGAATTGTGCTCCATCCGTTGCGGCAGCTCCATCCGAGTATATGATGATTGTCTTTTTGTCATGATCATATGCGCCATTTTTAGAGCTTTCGCCATTTTTTTCCGTTTGGCGCAGGAACGCCACCCGCACATCGTTCAGCTCCGGGTACGCATCGTACAGCGTGGGCAGCTGCGTATCCGCGGGATAGGTGAGCACGTCCGTGAGCGCCAGCGTGGACTTGCCTTTCCATGCCTTGCCGCTGGTATTGGTGACCATGCGCACATTGATCTGGGCGTCCGCGTCGCTGAGGTATTGGCGCATATAATCATCCGAGCCGTTGATCGGGTCATATTCATAACCGGCGTCTTGCAGCCTGTCCGCAATTCGGGACATGCCAGTTTCGGAAATGATGGAATACTCCCTAACCCCGCTGCTGGGCTGTTTGCCCGCCTCGGCAAAGGCCTTGGTGTATAGCCGTTCGATGTTCAGCAGGGCCTTTTCAGAAGCCGTGCCGCTGCCGCGCAGCTGCAAGCGGGCAAGCTGATACTGGGCCCAGTTCAGGATACGGCCCGCAATGCCGCTGTTTTCCCGCACCAGCGCGGATATTGCCTTTTCGTCTTGCAGCAGCTGATCCTGTGCAAACGCGGCCACAAACTCCCGCGTGCCCAGCTTGTCGGTGTACGTCTGCCCCCGGGCCTCATACTGGGCCTTTACATCAGCCTTGAACGCGGCGATTCCATCCTCCGTAATCGCGCCGCTGTCCTTTGCGTACTTGATCACGAATTGCGACAGCCGCGCATAGGACTTGCCGCCCTCCAGGGCATGGGTCAGCTCATGCTTGAGCACGATTGCCTCCGGCGAATTGAGCGGGTCGCCGCCGTTCCCGGCCAGCTGCTTGCGGTTGAGGTAAATGATTCCGTCCTCATAATAGCCCCGCACCGCGTCGTCGCCCATGTCCGTCACCACCACGTTGCGCCCCAGGCGCTTGCCAAGCGCGGTCACGCGCTGCACGGCGGCGTTGTCCAGCTCCACAAGCTGGGGGGGTGGGCGCAGCCTGTGCCGTCTGCGGTTGGGCGTTTGTGCCCTGCGCCGCGATGGCGTCGGCCTCGGCCTGCCGCGCTTGCTCAAACCGCTCATAGGTACCGGCGCGCACGTTCATCAGCTTGGCCTTGATTGCCGCGCTCAAATCCTCCGAGGCGGTCAGCGTTGCGTCCGCCGCATCCACGCAAAAAAATGGCAGGCGACAAAGCGATAGCGATCGCGTTTACAAGCGAGCGGAGCAGCTGCCGGGATTCTGCAAAATGGCGGAGGGGGAGCGGTTGCTACCGGGCGCGCAATCTGGCACAATGCCGGTATCGGAAGATCGTAGGAAACACCGGACCGGCGCTTCCGTTCTGGCGACGTGCTTGCCATGGCGGAAAGGCACAATTTAAAAAGGGGGGGCAATATTGATGAAACAAAAGATCTTTGCAGCGTTTGTTTCGATACTGGCGGCGGCGTTGCTGGCGGTGAGCGGCTGCGGCAAAGGCGGCGGTAAAACCGTCGACGTCGGGTTGGAAGAAAACCCGTCCACCGGCTACACCTGGAGCTATACCGCCGAACCGGCGGGCGTGCTCACCCAAACGGAGACCCGGTACATCCAGCCGAACACCGGCGCTGCGGGCGCGCCCGGCAAGCGCGTCTGGTCCTTTGCCCCGGAGCAGAACGGGACCGTCACGCTGACGTTTTTGTACAGCCAGAGCTGGGAAGGCGGCAGCCAGGGTGAAACCCGCGTTTACCGCTTTCAGGTAGCGGGCGGCGTGCCCACGCTTCTTTCGGAGGAAACCATTCCGGCGCCGTCTTATGTGGAACAGCTTATGCGGCTGGACAATGTGTTCTTGGAGGACGGCATTATCATTGCCGAAGCGGTATACCTGAAAAGCGAGGACCGCTCCGAAACCGTGGATGGGGCCACGCTTTATTATGAAGAACTAACCGAGATAGACGGGCGCACCCACACGCTGATCGTTTCCCCGGATGCCTATGTGGATTTTTCCGAGGATCTCGGTCCCGAAACGATGGAGATACGGCCCGATGAACTGCCGGGCCGGTTTGCTGAGCTTGACCAGAGCTGGGGCGTGAGGGGCCTGAACTATATTGCCGTTATCGCGGACGATACCATCACTTCCCTGACGTTTTATTATACGGAATGAAGCGACGCGGAGAAACGGCCGCTTGGGGCACCATTTTTTGGGCCGCACTGTAAAATGCAGACCAATCGCACCAAGCAGACCGCTTGAATCATCCAAAATCAGGTTTTCAGGCCGCCGCAAGAAAGCCCGCGCTTACAAGCGCTTGGCGCGAGCGGGACTTTATGCGGAGAGGAGGAGCAAGGGAGCGGGCGAAGGTTTTTTTGTTTGCAAAAAAGAAAAACGGAGCAAAGCGGACTTTGCTCCGACATGGTCGGGGTGACTGGATTTGAACCAGCGACCTTTTGGTCCCGAACGGGATAGCTTATAAATATACTGCACCTGTTGCAACATATGTGACAATCGAAAATGATAGATAAATAGGGATATTTTGATTGCAGTATATTGGAGATGCAACCAGACAAAGCTCAAACTGCTTGAATGCATGGCTGTCAAATGGCTGTCAATTATTCGTACTCGTTACCACCGCATCTGTCTCGGGCAAATACTGTTCACGCATATATTTCTTTAGCGCATCCATTCCTTCCAACTTCTTTCTCGAAGATAGCTGTGTGTATATCTTCATGGTCACGGTAATGTCAGAGTGACCCAACAGATAGGAGGCCGTCTTAACATCAACTCCTGCATCATACAAGATTGTCGCGTATGTATATCGCAAGTCATGTGCTGTGAATTTTGTTATGCTCTTGTATTCCTTTCCGGCTTCCTCAAATCGCTTCTTGATCAGATCGCGCCTGAACCCGGCGGTATGATCGCATGGCTCGATTCCGTTTATATTCCGTTCTAGCATGAGCATATAGCCATCCCATCCACGCTTGAAAGCCTGATGATTTAGTTGCCTTCCATTTGTCGATGTGAAAAGAACTCCGTTCTCTCGCTCGCCAATATAAGTTCGCAGTGGTTCAAGCAACTGCGGGAAGATCGGAACGATTCTGTCGCCCGCCTCGGTCTTTGTTTCTTTCAGCTTTCTGTCCTGCATGGCAACCGCAGCGTGGATGTGTATCTGTTCGTTTTTCAGATCAACATCTTCTATGCATAGCGCTGCACATTCCTCGCGCCTTACGCCCGTATACATCATGGTCAATGACCATATCCCAGCCCTGTGTTTATCCCATGTTTCAAGAACTAACTTCTGTTCCTGCTCATCCAGATCGCGATGGCCTGCGTATGTACCCTTCGGTGCCTTAATGGCAAGCCACGGGCTTCTCTCGATAATGCCATTCGCCATTGCGGCATCAAGCAAAGAGTGCATTACATAACGACGGTACTTGATTGTTCCTTTGCTCATGCCCGACAGACTGTTCAAGTATGATTGTATATGAATAGGCTTTATGTCGGCAACATCAATGCTCCCAAGCTCAACATTACCATAAAGAAATGAGTTCTGCATTTTGATAGAGCTTTTCTTCTGCCTGTATGTTGATGGCTCCGTGGTATTTTTTGTGGATTCAAGCCATTGCTTGGACCACTCGCGCAATGTAATTAGCTCCGGCTTTTGAGCATTGGCGTTCTTCTGTTCGTCCAACCAATCATCACGGCGCATGCGGGCCTCGGTCAGCGTTGCGCCATAAAAGAACTTGCGCTTTCGCTTGCCGTTCTCGTCAAAGCCAATATCGATTTGTATTTGCACCCGCCCATCCGGGCGTTTCTTTCTTGCCACTTGTTGTCACCTCATGATACAATCAAACATATGTTCGCAAAGGATGGTGATTACCATGACCAGGCCCGATCAAATGCAGCATCGCACCATTCGTAATCTTCTGTTCTGGCTGCAAACAGGGTTTATGCAAGACAAGATCGTTTTTGCAGGCTGCAATGATGCAATCAAGTACAAAAGCAATCTCGTTGAACTACTCGGAGAACTCATTTCTCTAATTGATTCGGCGGATAAATAAGCTCCCGCGAATCCCGGCAAGGGTTCTGCGTGTACAAGTCGCACACATATTCCATGCATGCCTTGCATCTTTCGCTGCCGTTTGCCTGTTCACACCCTCTAGTCCACGCAGGTAAGATTGATTTGCTATTTTCGCATGCGACCGTTACCTCCATGTCATACTCATCCATATGTGTATAACAGCATACATGCGCGGTTGCCGGAAACACTCTCTTTTCCATACCTTCTCCAATCAAAATTGATCTCCGTTACTGCGTCCTAAACATATTCACGCCCGCAATATAGTTCCATTGCTTTTTCTGCGAACCACTGCGTCACACCAAACCATTCCGCAAAATCATAGACGGTGCAACACCCGTGGCATAACGCATCCGTTACTTCTTCCCACGGCATGAGTTCATGGATAGCCCATGCATCGGCCTGCCGTTCGTGCTTGCCACGCACATCGAGCGGAGCATACACGTTGTAAAACGAGCCGGTCATGCAGTGACCCAATTCGTGTGCGGCATGCACTCTTGCTTCTGTTTGATGGCATTCCAGCTTCGTATCCAAAGCAAACGCACATGCGCCATCATCAAGCCGCGTCGATAAGGAGCCGTTCAATGGCAGGTCTGTATACTCAAACTCAATGCCGTTAGCCTCCGCAATGGAAAGCAAAGAAGTCATTTCTTATGCTTCTCCTTAATGTACATTGCATACCTGCGCGCTTCGTCCCACATTTCAGGAGTGACCTCTCCGTCACCACCGAACAATGCAACTTGGATATCATCATCAGTCGGCTGAACACGATCTTTTCGCCCCATTATATAGTCAACCGACACATCAAAAAAATCTGCAACACGAGCCAGCTTGTCTGATGATGGCGCGCTTTTATCCCATTTTCCAATAGTACCGTTTCCAAGTCCAAGTTCAATTTCCAACATTGTAATGCTGATGCCCCGCATATCAGCAAGCGCTCGTATCCTTTCTTTAACAGATTCCATTTTTCTATCAACCGAATCGAAAAAATTCTATCATTTCCCATTGATAACGAAAATTATCTATACTATACTGTGGTAGATAGAGAGTTTTCTATCTTTGCAATGGGAAAGAGACGTATTCGGTTGCCCTCTAACACAATCATAGAATATTTTCTCTTTCAAGTCAATCACAATTAGTGGTGAGCAAAACGAACCTTGAAGGCAGGATAAGGAAAAACGAGCAAGCGGAGAAGGACAAAACCGCTGTCAAACCAGACATTGAGGGCAAAGGAAAGCAGGCGGTCGTCGCCAGATGGCCAACTATTTGATTGTCCGACCGATTAAGCGATTCTCCTGGTCGATTTCAAACAACGGTAAGACTGTTTGGATTGGGTGATCACGGCAGCGGCAGCAAGAGCAAGCAAAGCGATGTGCGCAATGGAGTTGAGGTTTTGTGCGGCAGCAAAGCTGCGTACCCAAAGGCGCTCTTGCCCGGCGGCCTTGAAGCGGGAATTGTAACGTTCACACTCCGTGCGCAAGGCATACACGGACTTGAATGGGATACAGGTACGATCAATGGAAAGCCGATAGTCGTCGGGAAGCGTGATGTATTAGAGTGTGTATCCAAAAGGATATTTGAGTGAAGCGTCGAATATAAATACAGA
>CAYUTA010000057.1:0-16884 GCA_964447605.1 uncultured Oscillospiraceae bacterium
ATGGCATAGGAAGTATCCACGCCGTCAAACGAATTTGCAATCTCCTCAAGCTTTTCCAAGCGTTTAATGTACGTTTCAAGCGTTTCGCGGCGGGCGCCTGGACGCGCCGCCGAAATTGCATCCGCAGCCTGCACAAGCACGGCCTCGACGGTCTGCGCGTCAACGTCGCCGTGATGCGCAAGAATCGCGTGGACAATTGCGTTGTTCTCACGGAATTTCTTCGCAAGATCCGCGCCAATCTGAGTATGCGAGCCTTCCACCTCGTGGTCGATAGACTTTCCTATATCATGCAATAGGCCCGCGCGCTTGGCAAGCGCAACGTTGGCGCCAAGCTCGGCGGCCATGATTCCGGCCAGGTGTGCAACCTCAACGGAATGCTTGAGCACGTTCTGACCGTAACTCGTACGATAGCGCATGCGTCCAAGATAGCGCACCAGCTCGTGATGCAGGCCGTTTACGCCTA
Source organism: uncultured Oscillospiraceae bacterium (assembly GCA_964447605.1). Taxonomy (GTDB): domain Bacteria; phylum Bacillota; class Clostridia; order Christensenellales; family CAG-138; genus CAYUTA01. The sequence goes on from CAYUTA010000057.1 coordinate 464, forward strand.
CCTCCAGCACTGCCTGCTCTCCAGCCTCACGGATGGATGAGTCGACTTCCTTGCGTGCTTTCTCGACCATTTCCTCAATGCGGGCCGGGTGGATACGGCCGTCGAGGATCAGCTTCTCGAGTGCGATGCGCGCAACCTCGCGGCGGACCGGATCAAAGCCGGAAAGGATAACCGCTTCCGGCGTATCGTCAATAATCAGGTCTACGCCCGTCGCGGTTTCGAGCGCACGGATGTTTCGGCCCTCACGGCCAATGATGCGGCCCTTCATTTCATCGTTGGGCAGCGGCACAACCGAAACGGTCGTTTCCGCCACATGATCGGCCGCGCAGCGCTGAATCGCCAGCGTTATGATATTGCGTGCGCGCTTATCGGCCTCCTCCTTGGTCTTTGCTTCGATCTCACGGATCAGCAGCGCGGCCTCATGCCGCGCATCGCGCTCAACATCTGCCAGCAGCATTTCCCTGGCCGCGTCCATAGAGAGGCCGGATATTTTTTCGAGCTCCTTCAACTGCTGTGCATGCAGTTGTTCAATCTTATGCGTTGCGGCGTCAAGCTCCGCTTCCTTGGCGGCAATCGTCGCTTCACGGTGCTCCACCGCATCAAGCTTTTTGTCAAGCGTTTCTTCACGCTGGAACAATCTGCGCTCATTGCGCTGAATCTCGCCGCGGCGCTCCTTATTCTCGCGCTCCGCTTCGGCGCGGACCCTGAAAATTTCCTCTTTTGCCTCAAGAATCTTTTCTTTTTTCACGTCCTCCGCTCTGCGCTGCGCATCGTCATAAAGCTTTTTAACCGCGTCCTCGGCCTTTGCCACTTTCGCCTCGGCCACATTCCTGCGGTATGCGTAGCCAATGAGTGTGCCGAAAATCAGCGCGGCGGCGCCTATCATTATATTGCTCCACCATTCCATATAGTCAGCTCCTATCTATAAAAATGTAACCGCACAAAACTGCACGGTTACTTCATATCATCAATATGATTCAGGCAATTGTTGCCAACGTCAATCTATTTATGAACACACCATACATGTGCAAAATTACTTCCTTTGAATTGTATATCAAAACGGTAAATGCGTCAAGGCTAAAACAACGAAATCTGGTTGGATTTGGGAAGATTTGCAAAGCAGCCGCAGCTCTCCAGCATTGCGATCACGCCGCTGTTTGCTCCGGTTCGCTTTTGAAAATCCTCAATGGAAAGAAACGGCTGATTCCCGCGTTTTTCCGCAATCGAAATCGCAGCCGTGTTCCCCACGCCCGGCATCGCGTTAAACGGCGCACGAAGGCCATCCCCTTCAACAAGGAACTTTGTTGCGGCCGACCGGTAGATATCCACAGGAAGCAACCGGATGCCGCGCAGATTCATTTCATAAACAACCTCCAGAATTGTCTGCATTTCCTTGTCGCGCTTGCGCTCGGCAAAATCCTTGGAGGCGGCGTTTTTGTCAAGCTCCCGGATGGTTTTGAGCACTGCCTCCGCCCCGCCGCAGGCAATGGTCACATCAAAGGCGTCCGCACGCACGGTGTAATAAACGGCATAAAACTCCTTTGGATAATGCACCTTGTAATACGCGATCCGAAACGACATCATTGCATACGCCACCGCGTGCCCGCGCGGAAACATATATTTGATCTTGTGGCAGGAATCGACAAACCAGGGGGGGATGTTGTTTTTTTGCATCGCAGCCTCCATTTCGGGCAGCAGGCCGCGTCCTTTGCGCACACGCTCCATGATGGAAAAGGACATTGAGGCATCCATGCCATGCGCAATGAGATAGTTCATGATATCGTCGCGCGTACAGATCACCTCGCTGAGCCGCGCGATTTTATTGGTGACAAGCGGTTCCGCATTGTTCAGCCATACGTCCGTACCGTGCGTCAAGCCGGCAATGCGTACCAGCTCCTCCATGCTGGTCGGGCGCGTGCTTTCCAGAACGCCCCGCACAAAGCCGGTGCCAAATTCCGGAACGCCAAGCGAACCCACATCGCACTTGAGCTCACTCAGGTCAATGCGCAGCGGTTCCGCGGTGGAATAAATGCGCATGGTCTCCCTGTCGTCAAGCGGGATATCGATCGGGTTGACCCCGGTGAGATCCTGCAGCATGCGCAACGCCGTCGGGTCGTCGTGACCGAGGATATCCAGCTTGACGAGACGGTCGTCCATGGCGTGGAAATCAAAGTGTGTGGTGATGGTATTTTTGTCCTTTTTATCAGCGGGATACTGAATCGGCGTATAGTCGAGAATGTCGTCGTCCTTGGGCACGATCACAATGCCGCCCGGATGCTGGCCGGTTGTAACCTTGACGTTCAGGCAGCCCAAGGCAAGCCGTTCACGCTCCGCCTGCCGCAGGAGCTTTCCCGTCTTTTCCGCATAGTTGAACACGCATTCAAACGCCTTTTTTTCGGCCACGCCGGAAATCGTACCCGCCCGGAAAGCATGATGCTCGCCAAACATTTCCTCCACATACTTGTGCGCTACCGGTTGATATTCACCGGAAAAATTGAGGTCGATATCCGGCGTCTTGTCACCGTCAAAGCCTAAAAACACCTCAAACGGAATTTCGTAGCCAAGCTTTCTATATGGCGCGCCGCATGCCGGGCAGTCCTTGTCCGGCATATCGATGCCGCAGGCATAATTGCCGCGGTCTACATCGAACTCACTGTGCTTGCAGTTCGGGCAGACATAATGCGGCTGTAATGCATTGACCTCCGTAATGCCTGAAAGCGTCGCTACAAGCGAGGATCCGACGCTTCCCCGGGATCCGACCAGATAGCCGTCGGAGAGCGACTTTTGCACCAGGCGCTGGGCCATGAGATAGAGCGAGGCAAAGCCGTTTCCGATGATGGATTTCAATTCCCGGTCAAGGCGCGCCTGCACCACCTCCGGCAGCGGATTGCCGTAGATTTCATATGCCTTCGACAGGGTCATATCCGTCAGTATCTTTTCCGCATCCTCAATTTTCGGCGCGTGCGTCCCGTCCGGAAACGGTTTAAGCACATCGCACTGGCCGGCGATTGCATTAGGCGATTCAATCACTACGCGGCGCGCGGCGTCTTCGCCAAGATATGCAAATTCCGCAAGCATTTCCTCCGTCGTCTTATAATACAGAGGTGCCTGATAGCATGCGTCCTCAAAGCCAAGCTTGGTCATGAGAATTTCACGGTAGATGCTGTCGCCCGGTTCGAGGAAGTGCACGTCCCCCGTTGCCGCAACCGGCTTATCAAGCTTTTCGCCAAGCGCAACGATTGTACGGTTGATATCCAGAAGTCGTTCCTCTTCGGCAATGCCCCCGCGCACCATAAACGCATTGTTGCCGCGCGGCTGAATCTCCAAAAAATCATAGAATGAAGCGATCGACTCGATTTCGGCCTCGCTTCTTTCATGAAGGATCGCCTGATATAGCTCGCCCTGCTCACAGGCGGAACCCACAATCAGGCCGCTGCGGTAAATTGAAAGCAGGCTGCGCGGAATGATTGGCCGCGCGCGAAAATGATCCAAATGGGAGTAGCTGATCAGGCGGTACAGGTTTTTCATGCCGGACTGTGTACGCGCCAGCAAAATGATGTGGTTTGTTTTCTGTTTCTTCTTTTCACCCGGCATGCGCGGCGCCTCCGGCAGACGCACGGGCACCTGATGGACATTGCGCGCAGCAAGCATTCCGAGCAGTTTAACAAAAACGTCCGCCGTAGCCTTTGCGTCGTCGATTGCACGATGGTGATCGGTCAGCGTTACGCCGAGCGCGTCACAAACGGTATCCAGCTTATGATTGTGCAAATCGTGCATCAGATACCGGGCAAGCATGAGCGTGTCCGCATACGCGCCGGAAAAGTCGAACCCAAACCTTGCTCCATGATACCGGATAAAGCCCATATCAAAGTCCGCATTATGCGCAACCAGGCGGCAGCCGCTGCAAAAGCCGGAAAAGGCGTCCAGCACATCCCGCAAACGCGGCGCGTCCGCAATCATTTCATTGGTAATGCCGGTAAGCTTCGTAATGTTGGATGGAATGATCGTGCCGTCGTTAACAAAGGTTTGAAACGTGTCCGTTTCCCTGCCGTTTACAATTTTTACTGCGCCGATTTCAATGATCTCGGACTGTTCCGGCTTTAGCCCGGTCGTTTCCAGGTCAAATACAACGAAGGTCTGATTGGTATCCGCAAGCTGTGAATCGCTCAACAGATACCCCTCTACGCCAAACAGCGCCTTGACTCCCGTTTTTTTGCTCGCCTTGGCCGCTTCCGGAAAGGATTGCACCACGCCGTGATCCGTGATTGCCAGCGCTTTATGGCCAAATCGCTTTGCTGTGGAGAATGCCGCCGAAACATCCGTTAAGCCGTCCATCATGGACATGCGGGTATGCAGGTGCAGCTCCACCCGCTTTTCCTCGGACCGGTCCATCCTGCGTTCAGGCGCAGGCGCGGTATTCACATCGTTTGCATAAAGCTGAAGCTCAGAACTGAATTTTGCAAGCTTGCATGCGCCGCGTATGGCAATGCGCCCGCCGCTTTTTCGGATACCGGATATTTTGTCCAGAAAACGCCCTCGCTTTTCCCCTGAAAAAAACGTACAGCTGCAATAGATGGAATCGGTCTCGTCCGTTATGTTAAGCTGGGCGCGGAACATCGGCCTGCCGTCCCGCGTTTTGTTCGCCCAGGTGTCCTTTTCCACAAAGGATACAATGCGCCCCTGAATGACCGCGGCGGGCATGCCGTCGGTCAGGTCACAGATGCGCGTGCGTTCCTCCGTTTTTATCAGTGAGCCAAGCAGCACGGGGCTATCCGCTTTGACGGAAGACGCCTGTGCGGCAGGCTGCGGCCTTTCCTGTTGCGCCTCCGCCTCTGCCGTGCGCCGGACCTGATATTCCGACAGTTCAAGAAACGTGGTATAAACGCGCATATCCGGGAACAGCGCCCGCATGGAATCTGCAATCCGCGTCTGCACGCTGCAGTTTATTCCGTCCGCACACAAAAAACGAATGCACAGACTGTTGGTTTTGCGGTTGAGCGTAACCGCTTCAACCTGCAGTGCATCCGTGTCGATATCAATTTGCCTGAGTGTGGTTAGCAGTTCCTCCCCCAAAATAGTCTCCCATTCAAACCAATGTCTTTATCTCACCCAACAGCATTTCAGAAGCCCGCTGCAGCAGTGCAGCCATGACCTCCTCCGTGCTGCCGCTGTATACTTTTTCCCCGCGCTGAAACAGCACGCCGTTCCCGTCGCCGAAAGCAATGCCGATATCCGCGTCCGCGGCCTCTCCCGGCCCATTTACAGCGCAACCCATAACGGCAACCTTTAGATAACCCTGCCGTCGCGGCAGGCTGCCGCCCACAACTTCAACCATCTTCATCAGGTCTACGCGCGTACGACCGCAGGTTGGACAACTGACAATTTCGATATCGTCCTTTTTTAAGTGCAACGCGCGCAGGATACGCAGCCCGGTTTCCACCTCGCGTACGGGATCGTCCGTCAATGAAACGCGGATTGTATCCCCGATTCCATCGAGCAGCAGCGCGCCGATGCCAACGGCGGATTTTACAATGCCCTCCTGCACATCGCCCGTTTCCGTGATGCCGATATGCATCGGATAATCGATGCATGCCGCGGCCCTGCGATAGGCGGCGACCGTATCCCTTACCGTAGAAGCCTTCAGCGAAATCACGATGTCACAAAAACCCTCGTCCTCGAGTATGCGCACGTGCCTGAGCGCGCTTTCCACCATTGCATCCGGCGTTGCGCCGCCATACCGCTGCTTCAACTGAGGCTCAAGCGAACCTGCGTTAACGCCGATGCGAATTGGCGTGCGGTGCGCTTTGGCGCACTGCACGAGCGTACGCACGCGCTGCTCGTCACCAATATTTCCAGGGTTGAAACGCAGCTTGTCCGCTCCGTTCTCGATTGCGGCAATGGCCAGGCGGTAGTCAAAGTGCACGTCGGCAACCAGCGGGATGTGAATCCGGCTTCGGATATCGCGCAGCGCCGCGGCGCAGTCAAAATCATAAACCGATGCGCGCACGATGTCGCAGCCGGCGTTCGTAAGCGCATGAATCTGCGCTGCGGTGGCCGCAACATCGCGCGTATCCGTGTTCGTCATGGATTGCACGCTGACGGGCGCGCCGCCGCCGACACGGACGCAGCCTATAGATACGGCCCCTGTTTTGTGCGGCATAGCGGCTAGCCTCCTATCAGGTTTACAATATCGTTATACGTTAAAAAGATGATCAAACCGAACAGCAATATCAGCCCGGCAAAATGCACAAAGCCTTCTTTTTCAGGCGGAATCGCTTTGCCGCGAATGCCCTCGATGACCATGAATACCGCCCGGCCGCCGTCAAGCGCGGGAAGCGGCAGCAGGTTCATGATTCCTAAGCTCATGCTGATCATCACCGCAAAGCGCAGCACGGTTTCAAAACCAAAGCGCACTGCCTCGCTGATATAGGCAATGATGCCGACCGGACCCGCTACATCGGTCGACTGCACGTTGCCCTGGAACAAGCGCCCAAAGAACGAGAAGGTTTCCGTTACCATGCTCCAAACATAGCCGAATGACATGCCAATTGAACGGAAAAAGCCAAAGCGCATACGAACGGGCTCAATGGTAATGCCGATCAGGTTTTTTCCCGCTTCTTCATTATAGATATCATGGAGCTGACAGACTACGGTTTTGCCGCCGCGTTCCACCGTGATGGCGACGTCGTCCCCTTCAACCGCGAGGATCAGCGGTACGGTTTCTGCATAATAGTTTACACGTTTACCGCCGACGGCTGTAATCACATCTCCCGGCTGCATACCGGCGATGTGCGCAGGCGCGGAAACGTCCCCCACCTCCACGATGGACGGCACAAAATCGCCATAGGAAGCCAGGGTGACGATCGAAATAAGGATGGCGAACAGAAAATTCATCACCGGACCGGAAAGAACGACGATCAGCCGTTTCCACCAGACCTGCGCATGGAAGCACTTCGCGTCGCGGACCTCCGCATCCTCTCCATAAAAACGGCACATTCCGCCAATCGGCAGCGCGCGCAGGGAATACTGGATTCCGTTTTTCTCCTTTTTTACAATCACCGGCCCCATGCCAACGGCAAATTCCACAATCGAGAAACCGAGCAGACGGCCGGTTATGTAATGCCCGAATTCATGAATCGTTACAATTACGGACAGAAGCAGCAGCGCCGCTAAAATGGAAAGTATCGTACTCAATGAATCTCCTTCTTCCACAACGCCGGCACCGGCCGCAATGCGGCGAGCGATGCCGTTTCGATTTTCTTAGCGGATATAGGTCTCCGCGAGCGAACGCGCCTGCGCATCGGCGCGCAAAATGTCCTCTACACATGCCGGATGCACCGGTATATGCTGCTGCAAAGTATAATCCACCATGCAAAAAATGTCCACAAACCCAATGCGCCCGTCGCAAAATGCTTGCACCGCCGCCTCATTTGCGCCATTATACACGGTTGGATACGTCTGGCCAGCGCGCAGCGCGTCATACGCCATCCGAATGGCGGGAAATCGTTCCAAATCGACCGCATGAAAGGATAGCGAACCGATTTCTTCCAGCTGCAAAGGACGGCAAACCGAAGCGGACCGTTTTGGATACGTGATTGCATACTGGATCGGCAGCCGCATGTCCGGATTACTCATGTTGGCCATGACCGTGCCGTCGCGGTACGCCACCATAGAATGCACAATGGACTGCGGGTGGATCAGAACGTCGATGCGCTCTGCATCCATGTCAAACAGATAGCCCGCCTCAATCACCTCAAGCCCTTTATTAAACAGCGTGGCCGAATCGATGGTGATTTTCCGGCCCATGTTCCAGGTTGGGTGGCGCAGCGCCTGCTCCAGTGTGATATCCGCAAGCGCATCGGCGCTTTTCTGCCAGAAGGGACCGCCGGATGCGGTCAGAATCAGGCGGGCGACCTCATCGCTGCGTCCGTTTTGCAGGCATTGAAAGATGGCCGATTGCTCGCTGTCTACGGGGATGATCTCACCGCCGCAGGCATCGACGGCCGCGCGAACGAACGCATTTCCGCAAACAATGCTTTCCTTGTTTGCCAACGCAACGCGTTTTCCCGCTTTCAGTGAGGCAAGCAGCGGCAACAGAGCGGCAAACCCGCTGATGCCGTTGACAACCACATCGCTTCCGTCGTTTGCGGCAAGCAGTTCGGCAGCATCGGCGCCAAACACCGCCTCCGTATGCGGCGGCAGAAGCGATGTGTCAAAGCGCGCTTCGCAGGCGACAATCCGTGGGCAAAACCGATTTGCCTGCTCAATCAGCAGCTTTGTATTGGACTTTGCCGACAAACCGTACAACTCCAGCGCCTCCGGTCTGGACGCAAGCACCTCGAGCGCCTGTCTGCCGATTGAGCCGGTGCTGCCAAGTACCGTAATTTTTTTATGCATAAGCCTCCGTTACCATCTAGTATATTCGGATTCTGGCCAGGATAGTAAACACGATTAAAACGACCGGGGTACAAAACAGAATGCTGTCGATGCGATCCATGATTCCCCCATGCCCCGGGAACACGCTGGAAAAATCCTTGATGTCCGCCCAGCGTTTCAGCGTTGAAGCGAACAGGTCGCCAAACTGGGAAAAAACGCCGCAGCAGAGGCCAAGTCCAAGCAGCGTGGGAAGCGACATAGGGCCGCGCCAAAGCGGCTGCAGGACGAAGATGAGCAGGCCGAACGCCGCGCCGCCAACCAGTGCGGCAATGGAGCCCTCAACCGTCTTTTTGGGGCTGATACGCGGGCAAAGCTTGTGCTTTCCAAAGAATGAGCCGCCGAAATAGGCGAATGCATCGCAGCATTCCGGCGCGCCGAACGCCATGCATGCAGCCGTCAGACCGATTACGCGGTCGAAGCTGAAATAGGCCAGCAACATGCACATCAGGAGCATCAGGGGATAGATATATAAAAACAGGGATGGAATCACATCGCTCGTTTCCTGCGTTTTGGTAAACAGCGAATGGATCATAGTGGCCATAAACGACGCCATATAAAATACAATGAGAGTCAGCAGGCCAAAAAAATGGTATACAAACGGGAACGTCAGCGCAAAAATATACGCCGGCATAACGATCGGTTTCTGTCCCTTACTCTTAAAAATCAGGCTGACCTCGTATGTCGCGGCAAATGAAAACAGCGCCAACATAACGATCATGACAAATCCGCCGAAGTACAATACCGCAAGCAGCATCAGAGCCAGCAGCACGCCGACGATGATACGCGTAATCATGTTTTTTTCTCCAGTCCGCCGAACCGGCGCGAACGCGAGACAAATATTTTGAGCGCGTCCACATATTTTTCGTCCGAAAAGTCCGGCCAAAAATCGTTTGCAAAATAGAGCTCCGCATATGAGGCCTGATACAGCAGGAAATTGCTCATCCGCTGTTCGCCGCCTGTGCGAATCAGCAGGTCCACCTCGGGGCAATCGGCCGTATACAGATGGCTCTCCAGCATCTGCCGCGTAATTTCCGTTCCGCCCGATCGAACCATCTGTTGGGCGGCGAGGTTTGCGGCGCGCAGGATTTCGGCATGGCTACCGTAATTCAGGGCAATATTGAGCTTAAGGCCTGCGTTATCGCGCGTGCGTTGCTGCGCGTTCTCAATGGCCTGACGCACCTTTGCCGGGAAAAAACCGATATCGCCCAGTGCACGGATGCGTACGCCATTGGCATTTAGCTCATGGATCTCCTTGTTGAAATACTCGATCAACAGGCTCATCAGCATGCCGATCTCATCGTCCGGCCGCTTCCAGTTCTCGGTGGAAAACGCATATAAGGTCAACGCCTCAACGCCGATATCCGACGACAGGCGGATTATGCCGCGCAGGCGGTCCGTACCGGCGCGATGGCCAAACGGACGCGCCATGTTATGTGCGTTGGCCCAGCGGCCGTTGCCATCCATAATAATGGCTACATGCCGGGGAAGATGATCCGGCCGTAACCCAAGCGCCAAGATTTGTTCGTTTGCATATTTTGCCATAAACTTTCACTCAAAATTGAGATGCAAAGCGGCCGTGCAGCCCTGCATCTCAAAACAAGGTCTTTCTACTGCTGCGGTTGTGTCAAAAAACCCGCAAAGGTTAACGATACCGTGCGTCTATCGTCTGATATGCGTTGCCGGAGTATCCGCATATCTGCGCCCTGCGCGCCCTTGCGGCAATGCGTCTCTTCGGTTTGCACAGCGCAGCCCTCCGATTCAAGCAGCGCAACAGCTGTTTCGAGAGGATAACCAAGCACGCTTATCAAACCGTGAGGATCTCCTTTTCTTTTGCGGCGATGATCTCGTCAATCTGCTTGATAAGCTCATCGGTAAGCTTCTGCACCTTCTCATCAAGCCGTTTCTGGTCGTCCTCGGTCAGCAGGTTATCCTTTTTATCCTTCTTATTCTGCTCAATGGCGTCGCGCCGGATGGAACGGATGGCAACCTTGCTCTCCTCCCCCTTTTTACGCACAACCTTAACGAGCTCTTTTCTGCGTTCCTCTGTCAGCTCCGGAAAGACCAGACGGATTATGCGGCCGTCATTGGCCGGGTTGATCCCGATATCGGATTTTTGGATCGCTTTCTCAATCGCCGGAATCGCCTTGTTGTCCCAAACGGAAATGGTTAGCACCCGTGGCTCCGGCGTTGAAATGTTGCCAAGCTGGGCAATCGGCGTCTGCGTTCCATAATAGTCCACCATCAGGCGGTCGAGCACCTGCGGATTGGCTCTGCCCGCGCGCAGGCTGTTTAACTCCTGGTGGAGCACGGCTATGGTCTTATTCATTCTTTCCTTTGTAGCATCGATCAATTCAGCAGGCATAAAACGCTCTCCCTCCTTCATGTTTTTCCATTTTACTATAAAACGACATGCGGATACAAGACTTAATTCCCACCCGCATGCCGCAAATATTATGAAATATAGGTGCCGATTCCACTTTGCTCAAAGATGTTTAAAATTTCCTCGAGCGCAAAGACGTGAATCGGGATGCTCTGCTCCTTGCAAAGCGTGATGGCGGTCAGGTCCGTTGCATGCAGACCGTCGGTTATGACCCTGTCGTAGGATAACGTACTGTAGCGCATCGCATCCGGATTCGTTTTCGGGTCGGCGGAATAGACGGCGTCAACATTCTTTGCAAGCAGCAGCGCGTCCGCGCCGATTTCAGCCGCCCGCAGCGCGGCGGCTGTGTCCGTTGAAAAGAATGGGCAACCGCTGCCGCAGGCAAAGATGACTACTTTTCCGTCGGACAGCTGCGCATTGGCTGTGCGCGAGGTGTAAGTATCGCAAAAGCGCGGCATTTCCACCGCAGATAACACCACGCATGGTATACCGGTTTGCTCAAGAGCATCCTGCAATGCAAGCGCGTTGATCGCCGTTGCCAGCATGCCCATATGATCGGCACGGTTACGCTCCATGCCGGCCGCACTGCGACCACGCATAATATTTCCGCCGCCGACAACCACGCCGATCTGCACCCCGCGCTTTTGCAAAACCGCCAGTTTTTCCGCCGTCTGGGCAATGGTTTCTTCGCAAAGCGCAGAGGTATCTGAAGAAAGCGCCTCACCGCTGATTTTTAATAAAATCCGCTGGTACATGATCAATCCTATCCTTTCGCCTGTATCTGAAAAAAGGGAACACGTTACCGTGTTCCCCTCCGCCTGTTTTTTTATGCTTTCATCTGTCCCATAACTTCTTCGGCGAAGTTATCTTCACGCTTTTGCAGGCCTTCGCCCATCTCGAAACGGGTGAATCGGACAACGGCGATATCCTCGCCGCACGCCTTGAGCATGCCGGCGACCGTCTTTTCCTGGTCCTTGACGTAAAGCTGCTCCATCAGGCAGACTTCCTTATAGTACTTCTCAATGCGTCCGGCCACCATTTTCTCAATGATCGCATCGGGCTTGGGCTTTTCTTCATTCTTTGCCTGCGCAATGAGAATCTCCTTTTCATGCTCGATTTCAGCAGCCGGGACCTCGCTCTTGACCACATACAGCGGACGCGCGGCAGCAATCTGCAGTGCAATGCCGTGAATGGCCTCGCGCGCCGCGTCGGTCGCGGGCGCGACATTGGTTTCAACGAGCACGCCGATCTTGCCGCCAAGGTGAATGTAGCTGTCTACAGCGCCTTCGTAGCGGACAAAGCGTCGAACGCTGATCTTCTCGCCGATCTTTGCGACGGTCTCATTGATGAGCATCTGGAACTTCTTGCCCGGCTCGGCAACGCAGTCTTGCTCCATCATGGCTTCGACGCTTTCTGGATTGGCTTTTCCAACCTGCAGCGCGACCGCGTCTACGAGCGCCTTAAAATTGTCCGTCTTGGCAACGAAGTCGGTTTCGCAGTTGACCTCGACAAGCACGCCGTAATCGGCGGTCACAAACGCGCCGACAAGGCCTTCCGCCGCAATGCGCCCGGCCTTCTTTGCCGCTGCGGCAAGACCCTTTTCACGCAGAAAGTCCTTCGCCTTCTCCATGTCGCCCTCGCACTCGGTAAGCGCCTTTTTGCAGTCCATCATACCAGCGCCGGTCAATTCGCGCAGCGCCATAACATCCTTTGCCGTAAATGCCATATTCAATCTACCTCCTGCGGTTATGCTTCAGCGGTTTCTTCCGCGACGGAATCTGCGCCCGCATCCATCTGCTCGCCCTGCTTGCCCTCAATCACGGCGTCGGCCATCTTGGCGGTGATCAGCTTGACTGCGCGGATCGCGTCGTCGTTGCCCGGGATGGGATACGTAACCTCATCCGGATCACAGTTCGTGTCAATGATTGCAACGATGGGGATGTTCAGCGTACGCGCCTCGGCAACGGCAATGTGCTCCTTGCGCGGGTCGACGACGAACATTGCGGCGGGCAGCTTCTTCATTTCCTTGATGCCGCCAAGGTTCTTCTCCAGCTTGGCCTGTTCAGCCTTGAGCTGAATCACCTCTTTCTTGGGAAGCAGGTCGAATTCGCCGGTCTCCTCCATCTGCTCGATCTTACGCAGCCGCGCAATGCGGCCCTGAATGGTCTTGAAGTTGGTCAGCATACCGCCAAGCCAGCGCTGGTTGACATAGTACATGCCGCAGCGCTTTGCTTCCTGCTCGATGGACTCCTGCGCTTGCTTTTTGGTGCCGACGAACAGAATGGGACGCTCCTCTTCCGCGAGGTCGCGAATGAAGTAATAGGCTTCCTCAATTTTCTTAACGGTCTTTTGAAGATCAATGATGTAGATGCCGTTGCGCTCCGTAAAGATGTATTCCTTCATCTTGGGGTTCCAACGACGGGTTTGGTGGCCGAAATGTACGCCGGCCTCCAGCAGCTGTTTCATGGAAATCACGGACATGAGTAATAGACCTCCTCGTTATTTTTCCACCTTTTGCATCCTCTCCCCGGGGAACCGTCTCCGGCACGAACCCGAAAATCCGCAAAAGTGCGTGATACCTTGGGCATTATAGCACAGCCGTTTGCGGCAATGCAAGCAGAAATCATGTGGTATGCAGGGCAAACCTGAAAATTACGGTTTTATGCGTTTGCATAAAAACGATGCGGGTTTGCCTAAAACCTTGCCTCAGATAGTTCCACGCGTGATCCTGCGGGAACAGAAGCCTATGACGATCTTTCTGCATGGATGCACCCGTGCATGCATTTGCTCCTGATGTGGATTGCGTTGCCTGTGGGGATATTTCGTAAGGATCACACAGGGAACAAAGACGCGCAATTTTTTGATTACCCGACATTGATTATGAGCATATCGTGCACTCCCATTTTCCGCCATTTCACCGCCGTAGTCACGGAGTTTCGGTTCCAGCGGTGGATTTTTCGCGGACAGCATGCTATCCTGAACAAAAATGGAGGAACCTGTGGTATGAAGTTATTTGGAAACATTCTCTGGTTTATTTTCGCCGGGCTTTGGATTGGGCTCGGCTGGTCGTTGGCGGGTATTTTCTGGTGCATCACGATAATCGGAATTCCCTGGGGAACGCAGTGCTTCAAATTTGCCGGACTCGCGTTCGCACCGTTCGGCAAGGACATTGAATACGGAGGCGGGCTCGGCTCGCTGCTGCTCAACATTATTTGGCTGGTCGTCAGCGGTGCGGCATTGTCCATCGAGGCGCTCATCATTGGCTGCGTGCTGTGCGTTACCATCATCGGCATCCCGTTTGGCAAGCAGTGCTTTAAATTCGCCGGACTTGCGCTGCTACCGTTTGGCTCGAAGGTGGCCCTAGGCTAGCCGGTGCAAACGGCCGTCGGTCGCGACGTTTAGTTGACAAACACCCCATGCTGGGTGCACCCAAAGTATAGCTTGCCGTCCTTCCGGCTGACTGGCTGAAAGAAATGTTGACGGCATTTGAAGCGTTCAGGGAAGAAGCATTGCAGAGGAAAAAGACTGTAAAAGAGAAGACAGCCAGCCCCAAAGAATTGATGGACTGGCTGTTTCAGCAGCGTAATATTATAGTGGGGCTGGCTGATTATCCAGACTATAAGTACATTGGCCGTCATGTGAGGGACTCCCGATAAACAGAGCATTATCTTGTTTTACCGCACAAACTAATCTTTGGCGCTATTAATCCCCTGGAAGGGCGATTTTTGAGCAGTAAAAGCATGAGATGGACAAAAAAACAGCTTTATTTGGTGCATTTCATGGGTAAGTTCTATTACAATTCATTGATTGTTTCTGTTACTGATATATTTCGTATTCTTTTTGCTGGAGCATACACGGCTGCAATCGCTGCAAAAAGAACGAATAAGAGTATGGACAGCAGCGATGTAACGGGCAAGCTCCAAATAGCGTAGCTGAAATGGTTGGTAATGAGAATGTCATATAGCAGTTTGCTAAATGGCAAACCAACTGCACAACCGACAGCGCAACCCCAAAAAGCATAGGTAAAAGCTTCGGCGGCAATCATTTTTGTTATCTGATGTTCGTCCATTCCAACCGCCCGCATTGCCCCATATTGCTTTATCCTTGCAGATACACTCATGGAAGTGCTGTTGACGATGTTTAATACCGTAACCAAAGTGATAATTACCAAAAAACCATATACGCAGGATACAAATGCCATATAGGTGCCGGATGTGCGTTGATCGCGCTTATCACCAAAAGAATATTCATCTCCTGCTGCGTTACGAATTGCTTCGACATTTTTATCGGTCACATCTTTTGTCGTTTGTATCATAACGAGTGAATAGTCTGTCACGCCTGTCAAGCGAACAAAGGTTTCGTTGGAAGTAATAAGCGTTATTTTGCCGTTTGTAAGGCCATTGCCACTGAACAGGTCATATTTCAACAAGCCTGCAATTTCGAGTTCTTCATTGCCTGCCTGTATTTTGTCACCAATCTCCCAGGAACTATATTGGTCCCAAGTTGCCAAAACATAATTGCTGTTTTCATACACTTTTGAGAGATCACTGCCCCTTTTCAGCGCACCATCTTTTGCAAGGCAGTCTAAATCGAAATCATCAAAAGAAATAATATCAATCGTACTCGAACGGGTGGTATCATGGTTTAGCGCTGCGGGAACTTCAAAACAACTCCGGCGGCCGTAAACACGATTTACGCCCTCCATACCGCTGATTGTGTCAACCAGTTCACTGTCGATCGAATTAGAACCGTCACCACTTGAAATGTGGATATCAGAGGCACTGGCCGATTGCGGCATCAGGTAGCCAATAAATTCTGTCAGAACCGAAAAACTCAAAAAAAGAATAATGCTAAGCGCAAAGGAACCTGTCATGAGAATGAGATTTTTCTTTGCAGATACTGCGTGATGGACACCAAGCGCCGTTTCGATTTTGAGAAAGTGTGCATTTACAGTAGGACGTACCGTTTTGGTACTTTCTGAATTTCCCGAAACCGCTGCAACAGGAGATACCTTTGCAGCCCGTTTTGCCGGATACCTTGCGGCAATCAATACCGTAACGATTCCCATAACAATGCCGCTGACAATGCCGATGAAGCTAATACCAAAAAGGGGAATGCTGGAAAACTCTTCGCCAACAAGAAAACGCAGGGCAGCACACAGGCCCCATGTAGTTACAATTCCAAGCGCAACGCCTATCGGAATCGCAGTTTTGCACCAGTTAAGAGCTTCCAGCCTCACAAAACGGATGATTTGTTGTTTGCTCATTCCGATACAACGCATCATCCCGAAAAATTTTGTCTTTTGAGATACTGTACTGTTGAGGCTGCTTGAAATCATCAGAACGCCCGCAAGCAGTATCAGTACAAATAATACTGCTGCGATAAGAAAAAGCGATTGCCCCATTGCACTGTTGCTTACATCTTGAAACGTCAAATCATGATGTTTATTCAACAATCTGGTTTGTTCCATTCTAACGCCCATTTCGACCATACTGAACACGGCTGTTACCATGAACACGGCAAAGATGATACACAAAAGCACCATACGATTTTGCCGTCCGTGTACTTTGGCTGAAATAGGAATCAGACTAAGATAGCTTTTCAT
>CAYUTA010000058.1:0-15921 GCA_964447605.1 uncultured Oscillospiraceae bacterium
TTTTTCATTACTATTTGTGCCGCTAGCGGTCGGCGGCGGAATGGATTTTTTTATGGAAAGACGGAGGACGGCCCTGATTGTCGGCATGGCAAAGAGCGGCGTCGGCGCGGCGAAGCTGCTTTGCCGCGAGGGCTGGCATGTGATCATCAACGACATGAAAGCGGAAATAGCCGGGCTGGACGCGGAGCTGAAAGGGTTTGCTGTGGAAAACCGGCTTGGCGAGGACCCCATGACGTTGCTCGGCGGCATAGATTTGCTTGTGCCCAGCCCGATTATCCCCATGACCAAACCGTTCCTGGCGGAGGCCCGGCGGCGCGGCGTTGAGGTTATCAGCGAAATCGAGCTTGGATACCGGTATGCACAGGCGGAATTTGTGTGCATTACGGGTACCAACGGCAAAACGACCTGCACGGCGCTGACGGGGGAGTTGTTTCAAAACGGAGGGTTCCATACGTTTGTGCTCGGCAACATCGGCGTGGCCATCAGCGAGCATGCGCTCAATACGCGCCCGGGCGATATCGTCGTTGCGGAAACGGCAGCGCTCCAGCTTGAGGGCAATGTGCAATTTCATGCGCGCGCCGCGGCTGTGTGCAACATCACGGAGGATCATCTCGATCATTTCGGCACAATGGAACGTTACATCGCCGCAAAGTGTAAGATTTTCGGGAATCAGACCGCGGATGATTTTGCGGTGCTCAACTATGACGACCCTGTCGTACGTGCCATGCATGCGCTTACGCCGGGACGCGTGCTGTTTTTTTCCCGCCGCGAACAGGTGGATGAGGGCATATGTCTCGATGCGGAGGGCTATTTGCTTTATAAAACGCACGGCGAGTCGGTGCGGCTGCTGCATAAGGATGAAATCCGCATTCCGGGCGGGCACAATCTGGAGAACGCCATGCTCTCCGCGCTGCTTGCGCTCGCTATGGGCGTTTCGCCCGATGTAATCAAAAATACGCTGCGCACGTTTGCGGGCGTGGAGCACCGCATCGAGTTTGTGCGCGAGCTCGACGGCGTGACCTATATCAACGACAGCAAGGGGACGAATCCCGCGTCGACCATCCGCGCAATCGAGGCCATGACGCGCCCGACGGTGCTCATTCTTGGCGGATATGACAAGCATGCGGATTTTTCCGGGCTGTTCGCCTGTTTCCCGGGCCATGTCAAGGCCTGCGTGGTGTTGGGTCAAACCAGAGCGCAGATTCTCGATGCGGCGCAATCGGCCGGATACGGCGGCGTCTGCCACGAGGCGGACACGTTTGAACAGACGGTCGACATGGCGCGCTCGCTTGCAAGGCCCGGCGACGCGGTGCTGCTTTCCCCCGCGTGCGCAAGCTGGGGCATGTTTGATAACTTCGAACAGCGCGGGCGCATGTTTAAGCAAATCGTCAACGCATATACGAAGGCTGGCTAGGCCGGGGCGCATGCCGGTTCCGATCCGCCTGAAAAAATGGAAACCGCGCAGGCGATCTTTGCGCTTTGCATGCATGAAAGCGTTATATTCGTATCAACACCTCGAAACCGGGCGAAATATTTTTTAAAAATCGTTGTATTTTAGAAAAAATAACGTTATAATGGATAGCATGAAATGCATTGAGACCATTCATGCGGCAGGCCATGTGCTCTGCCATGATTTGACACGGATCGTACCGGGCGAGATGAAGGACGCGCAGTTCCGCAAGGGACATGTGGTAACGCAGGAGGACATCCCGATGCTGCTCTCAATGGGTAAGGAGCGGCTGTACGTCTGGGAGGTTACGGAGAATACCCTGCACGAAAACGACGCGGCGAACCGGCTGGCCGCCATCTGTGAAAGCGCGCATATGCGCCGCAGCCCTGTAAAAGAGGGGAAGATTGAACTGATTGCCGACTGCGACGGCCTGTTTCAGGTGGATGTGGAGCGGCTCGATGCCATCAACGACCTGCCGGAGTTGATGATTGCCACGCGGCATACCAACACCGCGGTGAAGAAGGGCGATAGGCTTTGCGGCACGCGGGTGATACCGCTGGTCATTGAAAATGAAAAGCTCGAGCAGGCGGAACGACTGGCCGGGGACATGCCGCTCGTTACGCTCACACCCTTTCGCAAGGGACTGAAGGCGGGCGTTGTAACCACGGGCAACGAGGTGTTTGCCGGCCGCATCGCGGACCGGTTTACGCCGGTGGTGGTGGACAAGCTGGCGGCGTTTGGCATTGAAACGACACGGCACATTGTGACCGACGACGCGATTGCGCACATTACGCAGGCCATTGCCAAGGTTCGTGCCGCCGGGGTGGACGTCGTCTGCTGCACGGGCGGCATGAGCGTCGACCCGGACGACATGACTCCGGCGGCCATCAGGGCCAGCGGCGCAGAGATCGTCACCTATGGCGCGCCTGTGCTGCCGGGGGCGATGTTTTTGTTGGGATATTTTGAGGACGGCGTGCCGGTCATGGGTCTGCCGGGATGCGTGATGTATGCGCGTGCGAGCGTTTTCGACCTTGTTCTGCCGCGCATTGCCGCGGGCGTGCCGATTGCGCGGCGCGACCTGACGCGGCTGGGCAACGGCGGGTTATGCCTGCAATGCAAAGCCTGCACATTCCCCAACTGCGGCTATGGCAAGGAGTAAGGTTAAAAGGCTGCGCCGGCGGTTTTGCCGGAGGCAGGTTACAGGTTTCAGGACACAGGTCAGGTTCTGAATGCAACCCACCAAATGGGAAGGGGCCGGCGGTTGACGGGCCGGCTCTTCCTCCCTTAATTCAAACTGAATGCGATTGTCATTTGTCCACAGGATTGGATGCGGCGGATATTTTGATAGGTTTGCCCGAACGGCCCGGCGGAAGCACGCTATTTTGCAGCGGACGCCGCTTCAGGCGGCTAAAAAAGGTTTGCTCCGACGGCACGGCCTACGGCGACTGCTAAGGCCGGCGCTGCGGTGCATGGGGGAGATTCCCCATGACGAGGGTACGGTTTGAAAAGGCCGCGCCTCCCGATATGGAAAGGAGAGAAACAAATGATGAAAAAATGGATGTCCCTGGTACTGGCGGCAATGATGCTGGCCGCCCTGCTGGCCGGCTGCGCTCAGCCCGCTGCCGTCCAACCCGACCCAACGGAAGCGCCCGCGGCCGAAACGGATCCGGCAATCGAATCGGAAGCGCCCGCCGAGGACGCCGAGCCCGTCGAGCTGATTGTATTCGCCGCGGCGAGCATGACGGAATCGATGAACAAGATCGCCGGGATGTACAAAGAGGTCGCGCCGAACGTGACGCTTACCTACAACTTTGATTCCAGCGGCACGCTCAAGACACAGATTGAGGAAGGTGCGGACTGCGACCTTTTCATTTCCGCCGCGCAGAAGCAGATGAACCAGCTTGATGCAAGCAAGGACGCAGAGGCCAATCCAGACGGGCTGGACTTAGTGCTGCAGGGTACGCGTATCAATCTGGTGGGCAACGCGGTCGTCATGATCGTACCGGAGGATTCGCAGAAGGATATCGCTGACTTTGAGGATGTGTTTACCGATCAGGTCGAAATGGTTGCGCTGGGCAACAGCGACGTGCCCGTCGGCCAGTATTCGGAGGAGATTTATACTTCGCTGGGGAAATGGGACGAGCTGACCGCCAGCGGTAAAGTTACCTACGGCTCCAACGTGAAGGAGGTTCTGGCGCTGGTTTCCGAGGCCGCCGTGGACTGCGGCATTGTTTACAGCACCGACGCGGCGACCGCGACGGGCGTCAGGGTTGTTGCCAGTGCGCCGGAGGGCAGTCATAAGGCCATTACCTACCCGGCCGCGGTGCTGAACACGACGAAGAATCAGATCGCGGCGGAGGCGTTTCTGGCCTATCTTCAGACAGACGCATGCGCCAAGGTCTTCACCGACATCGGCTTTGTCATCCCGGAGCGGTAAGGGGAACGGGCCTATAGCTGATTGACGGGGGGGTGTGTTTCCGGCCTGAGCGCCGGGAACCGCTCTCCAATGGAGACGGCTTCCGGTTCCTCGGCATACCCGCTGTAACGCCTTTTTAAAGACTCCAAGCCGATGCGTTTCACATCGGCTTTTTTGAAAAACGAGATTCGGGGTAAGGATATGGACTGGTTTCCACTGCTGAATTCCCTGCGGATAGCGGCGATTTCAACGGTTATCACATTTTTGCTGGGCATCTTTTTTGCACACTTTATTGCCAAGACACCGCGCATAATCAAGGGCGTGCTCGACTGTATTCTAACGCTACCGATGGTGTTGCCGCCGACGGTGGTCGGCTTCTTTCTGCTCAAGACCATAGGCCCAAAGGGACCGGTCGGCATATTGGTGCAGCAGTGGTTTGACGCCAAGCTGGTTATGCAGTGGTTCTCGGCGATATTTGCGACGGTCATCGTTACGCTGCCGCTGATGTACCGCACGGCGCGCGGCGCGTTCGAAACGTTTGACGAGGAGCTGGCCGACGCGGGCAAGACGCTGGGGCTGTCGAACGTCGGCGTGTTCTGGCGGGTACGGCTGCCGGTGTGCAGGCAGGGAATCCTTGCCGGGATGGTGCTCGCGTTTGCGCGCGCCATCGGGGAATATGGCGCAACGAGCATGGTGTCCGGCTATATCCCGGGCCGCACGGCGACCGTCAGCACGACGGTCTATCAACTCTGGCGCGAGGGCAACGATGCGCTCGCATATAAGTGGGTGCTGATTAATCTGGCGATCTCCTTTGTTGTGATTGTGGCCGTCAACCTGCTGGAGGAAAGCAACAAACCCACAAAAAAATTGCCAAAAATGCGTTAGCATGCTATGATACCCATGGAGTCGGGTAGGGTTCAATATGCGGTTTGGCAGCTATTTACGGAGGGACGAAACAATGTTTACTGCCTGCGTGATTACGGTAAGCGACAAGGGTTTTCGCGGGGAGCGGGAGGACACGGCCGGACCACTGGTCAGGCAGATGCTTGCCGGCGCCGGATATGCGGTACGGGACGTGCGGATTGTTCCGGATGAGCGGGAGCAAATCGAAGCGGCGCTGATTCGCTGTGCCGACGAGGAAGCGGTGGCGCTGGTGGTTACCACCGGCGGGACGGGCTTTTCGCAGCGGGACGTAACGCCAGAGGCCACAGCCGCCGTATGCGACCGTATGGCGCCGGGAATCGCCGAGGCCATGCGCGCAGCCTGCCTGCCCGTCACCAACCGCGCCATGCTTTCGCGCGGGGTATCGGGCCTGCGCAAACAAACGCTGATTGTCAACCTGCCCGGCAGCCCAAAGGCGGTACGGGAAAATCTCGGCGCGGTGCTGCCCGCGCTTGAACACGGGCTGCAAATGCTGCTCGGCACGAAAAACGAGTGCGCTACGGCCGGGGCATGATGCCTTCAGGGGATATCCGATCATTGCAACAGCTCTTCATCGCCGGGGAATTGGGCATCGAGCGAAAGCGCACGCTTTATTTTTTGTGTTTGATTAAGCTGCCCGCTGCATCAAAGCCAAATTACCTTACATTGGTTTCAGATTCTGATTCAATCTATCCACTATTTTCTCCAGCCGGGTTTGCCGGGTTTTATCGGATTTGGCATCAAAATAAAACCCGGTATATGTCCGCTGCAACGATTGTGGCATAGCCAACAAATTGGTATAAGCAGGCTCATATGGCCGAACGGTTTGCTGAAACAGCTGTATGTGTTCATCGGAAATCAAAATACGGTTGGAGATTTTCCATGAGCCGGTTGCTTTGGCGTACTCTATGGCCGCCATGCCAGTTCGTCCATCAACCCTTTTTCAATAAGGGATTGCGCCCATTTTTTGTTTTTATCAGACCAATTGCTTTTGGGCGAGCGCCGGGCAAAGTATTTCTTATAGCTGGTACGATCGAGGCTTTGCATCCGTCCGTCAATCCAACCATAGCAAAGCGCTTCTTCCAATGCTTCATTGGCCGAAAGCGTTGCAGGACCGCCTTTTTTACCAAAGAGCAGCCATACGCCATTGCTTTCAGAGGCATACTTGTCCAGCCAATCCCGAAATTTTTGTCTGTGAGAAAACGTTAACACTTCGCCCGTAGAACCCCCGCATTCTGTTTCGTCAAAAACCTGCGAATAATTATGCATCGCTTTTACGAACAATTTAACACGTCGGTCGCCCAGCCCGCTTCCATAGCGGGGCGCGGGGCAGCGCTCCTGCGCAAGCCCCCCTAAAACCGGTTAAACGACACGCGCTCGGAAAACGGCAGCTTCTCCTTCTGAACAACGGGTTTTGCAGGCCGCCCAAGGGGAATGAGCGTGCGCACGCGTTTGCCCTCCGGCACGTTGAGCAGCTTTTCAAGCTTCTCGCCATTGTTGCCGAGCTTGGTCATGCCGTCCATCCAGACGCCCGCATAGCCCAGCGCCGTGATGGCCAGCAGTATGTTCTCCGCGGCTGCGGCGTAGTCCTCGACCTCAAAGGAGAGTCCGTTGTCCGCCTGCCTGAATTCGGAGAGTATTACAATCATTGCCGGAGCAGTTTCCGTTGCCCCGGTTGGCATCAACTCCGCTATTTCGCCGAGCAGCGTCTTGTCCGTTACGGCCACAAAGGCGGGCGTCTGGTAATTGTATCCGGAAGGCGCCCGTATCCCGGCGGTCAAAATCTGCGTGAGATCCGCCTGCGTAACTTCTTCTGCAAGGAACTCCTCCCGGTAACTGCCCCTTTGGGCAACCGCTTCAAAAAAATCCATGCGCTTCATCCTTTCCGAAAATTCAGCCGTATGTGCAGCCGCGGCCTTACGCTTGATCGGGCACGCCCAGGTACTGCGCATCCCCAAAGCCAAGGATGCACAGGAAGATAAACTGCAAGAAGACGAGACCCACCGTATAGCCTCCGCCGTGTCCGAACGCTTTGGAAAGCTTGTGCATGGTTATGATGCCGAAAACGATGTTGGCAATGGGGATGAGCATGAGCAGAAACTTCCAGCCGCTGCCCCAGGTGATCTTAAAGAGCACGTAGGCGTTGTAAAAAGGAACGATTGCGGCCCAACCCGGCTCCCCGGCCTTTTTATAAATCTTCCATACCGCAACCATTGAAAGAATGGCCAGAATCAGGGAGACGATGGAACCCCCTGAAAACATCGCGGTATTCATATTCGAATAATTTGCGTCCATAACCCTTGTTTCCTCCTGTTTTTTGTTTTGTTTAGTATCATACGTTACAGCCGGTGCCTCAATACGTGCATTGCAATGGTGAAAAACATGAAGATGGAGCACGCGTCGGTAATGGTCGTAATCATAGGCGAGGCCATGATGGCCGGATCGAGTTTGAGCCGTTTGGCCAGCATCGGCAGCATACAGCCCAGCGATTTGGCTACGAGCACGGTAACGACCAGCGTGCCGCAGACCACGGCCGCAACGGCTGGATCGTGGTACTGAATCCAGATGCGGACAAAATTGACCACCGCCAGCGCCGTGCCGCAAAGCAGCGCAACGCGCACCTCCTTCCACCAGACCCGGAAGAAGTCGGACAGCTCGATTTCATCGAGCGCCATGCCGCGGATGATCATGGTCGAGGCCTGGCTGCCGCTGTTGCCGCCCGTGTCCATGAGCATTGGGATGAACGAAACCAGAAGCGGAAGCGCGCCGATGGCGGCTTCGTAACTTTCCAGCAGCGCGCCGGTAACCATTGCGGAGACCATGAGGATGAGCAGCCACACGATTCGGTTTTTTGCAAGCGTTAATACGGGCGTTTTTAGATAGGACTCGTCGCTGGGCGCCATGCCGGCCATACGCTCGAAGTCCTCGGTATTCTCTTCCTGCAAAACGTCGATTGCGTCGTCGACGGTGATGATGCCGACCAACCGGTTCTCGCTGTCCACAACCGGCAGCGCAAGCAGATCGTAATGGCTGAACAGCTTTGCGATGTCCTCGCGGTCGTCAAGCGTGTGCACGTGGATGGGGTCGTGGGTCATGATGTCGCCGACGGGCGTCTTGGGATCGGCCAGCAGCAGCTCCAGCACGCTGACAACGCCCTCGAGCTGCCGCTGAGCATTGGTGACATAGCAGTTATAGACCGTTTCCTTATCCACGCCTGTGTTGCGGATAACGGTGAACGCCTCCTGCACGGTCAGCCCCTGCTTGAGATACACGTATTCGCACGTCATCAACGAGCCCGCCGTATCGTCCGGATATTGCAGATACTGGTTGATCAGGCTGCGGTTTTTGCTGGAGGAGTTCTTCATCACGCGCTGTACAACGTTTGCGGGCATTTCCTCCACGAGATCCACGTAATCGTCGAGATACATGCTTTCGAGGATATGCTTGAGCTCCGTATCGGTGATGGCCTCGATGAGCTGCTGCTGCACATCGCCGTCCATATAGGCGAACGCCTCGGCGGCGCGGTCTTTTGGCAGCAATCGAAAAAGACGAAGCATAACCTCGCGGTCTTCGAGTTCATCAAAGATATCCGCAATATCGGCTTCGTGCATGGATAAAACGGTTTGCTTGACCTCTGGATAACGCTTTTCTTCCAGAAGCGAGAGAACACGATCGATCATGTTGCACGCCTTTCTCGGGACGGCGGCACAATCTATGAAAACGAAATGGCCGCGGCCCCGCAATATTTGGTTACAAAGCTGCTACTCGGGTAAGGCCCGGCGTCCATACGTTCTGGTTCTCCTTTCTGATAGGATAGGTTGTGAAAAAAACCGACCAACTATTGATCGCGCTTATTTTACCAGATTTTCAGTGCAATGGCAAGAGGATTATGGCCGCTGCATTGCCTGTGGCGGCACGATTTGCGTTGCTCTTTTGTCCGGCGGCCGACAGGCCGGATATCCCACGGCATACGGGGATTTTGGGTCCACGTCCCAAAAAACGGATTTGGCGGCAAAGCGCCCAAATGGCAGAATGGTTTGCGTTGCATTGCGTCGAAAAAGCCGGTATACTGAAATAATAGAACCTGGGAATTGAAAAATGAGGCGGGGGAATCACAATGAATCTTGCAATCGACGCAATGGGCGGCGACAACGCGCCGCAGGCGGTGCTGGATGGGGTGGCAAAGGCGCTGCCGGAGCTTTTGGAGGATATGACGCTGACGCTGTACGGCGATGAACGGCGGCTTGCCGCCGGAATTAAGGCGCTTGGGATAACGGATGCGCGGGTACGCATTGTGCACACAACCGAGCAAATTGGCTGCGACGAGCCGCCGGCGCTCGCCATTCGAAAAAAAAAGGATTCCTCAATGGTGCGCGCTATTTCCGCCGTGGCGGCCGGAGAGGCCGCCTGCGTAGTGTCTGCGGGCAGCACGGGCGCGCTGCTGACCGGCGGCACGTTGATTATCAAGCGGCTTCCGGGCGTAAAGCGGCCTGCGCTGGCCACTGTGATGCCTGCGCAAACCGGCTGCACCCTGCTCCTTGACTGCGGGGCCAATACCGACTGCAAGCCGGAGTACCTCGTTCAGTTTGCCATGATGGGCAGCGCGTACATGTCCTGTATCATGGGGGTGGAGAATCCCCGCGTGGGCCTGCTTAACAACGGCGGCGAGGAAGAGAAGGGCAACGAGCTTACCAAGGCCGCCTATCAGCTGCTCAAGGCGGCGCCAGTCGGCTTCACCGGCAACTGTGAGGCGCGCGAGCTGCTTGGCGGCGCGTTCGATGTGGTTGTTGCGGATGGGTTTAACGGTAACGTGGCCCTCAAGAGTATCGAGGGCGCGGCGGCGCTGATGACGGGTATCCTGAGGGAAAATCTTATGGCGAGCCCGGCGACCAAGCTGGGCGCGCTGCTGGCAAAGCCCGCGCTGCGCGCGCTGAAGCGCAAGCTGGATTATACCGAATACGGCGGCGCGCCGCTGCTGGGTGTCAATGGCGGGGTCATCAAGGCGCATGGAAGCTCCAACGCCAAGGCGTTCGCCTCGGCAATCCGGCAGGCGGAATCGCTGGTTGCCGCCGATGTCACGCGGCTTGTGGGGGAGCGGATCGGGGCGCTGGGACTGGAGGATTAGCTCGGAAACTTGCGGCATGCAAACTTGCGGCTGCACCCATTTTGCACACGCTGCCGTGTTGAACGATACGGTTGACCGTTCCGGCAACACGCGCGCGGTCCCACCTGCATATGCGGGCGTGTCTGCGGGGAGCGGGCCGCCGGGGACCGACCGTGCAGGCTTTTCCAAATACCGGAAAAACGCCGCCGGACGGGTGGAAAAGACCGGATGCAAACGGCCGGAAAACCGCTGCTTTCGGATTTGCTTTTTTCAGGCGTGCGGGAGGATTGACAGATTGCGTCAGGTCATATAGAATACGAAATGCAATCTTTTTCGGATTGGATAATTGGAGTTTATATAAATTAAGGAGTAATGACTATGAGTTTTGAGAAAGTGCGCGACATCATCGCCAAGCAGCTGGATATTGACCAGACGACCATCACAATGGAGAGTAAGCTCATCGACGACCTCAAGGCCGACTCGCTGGACATTGTGGAGTTGATTATGGACCTCGAGCAGGAGTTTGGCATTGAGATTCCCGACGAAGAGCTGCCAAAGGTGCAGACGGTTGCGGATATCGTTGGCTTTTTGGATCAAAACTGACGGCGGATCACGTTTTGTTTGCCCGCATCCAGCCGGTGCGGGCTTTTTTATGAACGGAGCATAAGCGCGCATGATGGCCGAGAGCTTGGAACAAAAACTGCAATATACCTTTTCCGACCGTTCCCTGCTGGAAACGGCGCTGACGCATACCTCGTTTGTCAAGGGCGACGGGCGGCGCGCCGAGCACAATGAACGCATGGAGTTCCTGGGCGACGCGGTGCTCGAGCTCATTGTCAGCGAGCGATTGTACCGGATCAGGCCGGTGCTGCGGGAAGGCGAGATGACGCGCATGCGCGCGCGCCTGGTCTGCGAGGGGGCGCTGTTTTCGGCGGCGAACGCGCTCGGCATACCGGAGCTTTTGCGGCTTGGCCACGGCGAGGAGGTTACGGGCGGGCGGACCAAGCCCTCCGTGGTTTCCGATGCGATGGAGGCGGTGATCGGCGCAATCTTCCTTGACGGCGGCATGGAGCAGGCAAAGCGCGTGGTGCTGAATAGCGTGATCCGCCTGCTTGAAACCGCGCATGTGGACAGCAGCGATAAAGATTATAAAACCCGCCTGCAGGAGTATGTTCAAAAAGACCATAAAGGCCAGTTGACCTATATGCTTGCGGGCACGGAGGGGCCGGAGCACAGCAAGCGGTTTACCATGCGCGTGCTGCTTTCCGGCAGGGATCTGGGCGAGGGTTCCGGCTCGACCAAACAGAGCGCCGGGCAGGCGGCGGCAAAGGCTGCGCTTGTTCGGCTGGGCGAACTGGAGGCCGGCGTATGAGGCTTGCCAAACTGGAGCTGTACGGGTTTAAATCCTTTGCGCATAAAACGCAGCTTGTGTTCAGCGACGGTATCACGGCGGTCGTTGGCCCCAACGGCAGCGGCAAGAGCAATATTTCCGACGCGATCAAATGGGTGCTTGGCGAGCAGAGCGCCAAGGCGCTGCGCGGGGCGAGGATGGAGGACGTCATCTTCAGCGGCACGCAGCAGCGTAAGGCGCAGGCATACTGCGAGGTGACGCTCACGTTCGACAATTCCGACGGGCGGCTGAACGTTCCGTTTGCCGAAATTGCCGTGACCAGGCGCGTGTACCGCAGCGGCGAGAGCGAATACTGCATCAACGGCAACCCCTGCCGTTTGAAGGATATTCAGGAAATGTTCCGCGACACGGGCATCGGCAAGGACGGCTATTCCATCATTGGCCAGGGCCGGGTGGACGAAATTCTCAGCAATAAGTCCAGCGAGCGCCGCGCGGCGCTGGAGGAGGCCGCCGGGGTCATGCGTTACCGCGTGCGCAGGGAGGAAGCGGCGCGTAAGCTGGATAACACGGAAAAAAATCTGGAACGCATCGAGGACATCCTGCAGGAGCTTGACGGCAGGCTCGGCCCGCTTGCGGAGCAAAGCGCCTCCGCACGCGCCTATCTGCGGCTGCGCGACGAGCTTAGGGACAATGAGGTCAATCTGTTTTTACACCAGTACGAGCACAATAACGAGCGCCTTGCGGCCATCCGGGAGACCATCGCGCAGATGCGTGACGAACTTGCGGTTTCCGAGGTGAGCGAACAGGAATTGCTGCTTGCGTGCGCCGGGCTTGAACAGCAGGTGCGCGCGCTGGACGCGGCGCTTTCCGCACAGCAAAACAAGCTGATGTCCATGCTTTCCGGCGTGGAGACGCATGTTGGAGAATCCAATGTGCTGACCGAGCGGAGGGAGCACGCAGCAGCGGAAAGCGCGCGCATTTTAGCGGAGCGCGAGAGCACGCAATCGCGCATTGCGGAGCTTGAACGAACGCTGACCGACATGGAATCTGCGGACGCGCGCTCCGCCGTATTGCAGATGCTCGACGGCGATATCGCCGCGGCGGAAACCGCGCTATGTTCGCTTGACGAACGGATCGCGGAGGATGAAGGAGCGCTTGAGGCGCTCAAGAACAGCATCATTGAAGCCATGAACCGCATGTCGGACTACCGCAGCGATATCTCGCGCTTTGACGCGATGAAAAGCGCGCTGGAAACGCGCATGCAGGCGCTCGACGCGGAGGAGGCCGCCTGCGGCGGCGAGGAGGCGCGGCTTACTGCAGAACGCGGGGCCGCGGGCGAGCTGACCCGCCAAAAACAGGAGGCGGTGGCGCAGGTGAAGGCGGAGCTGGACGGCGCGCTGGCGCACCGCTATGCTGTGCAGGATGAATTTGCGCGGCTGCAGGAACAGACGCAGCGCGACGAGCAGCGGCTGTCGTCCACGGAGTCCCGTCTGCGGGTGCTCAACGAAATGGCCAGATCCCGCGAGGGCTATTACGCCAGCGTCAAAAATATTATGCGCGACGCGGAAAAGGACCCGCGCCTTTCGCGCGCCATAGTGGGCGTGGTGGCGGAGCGCATCCGGGTGCCAAAGAACTATGAGACGGCTGTGAGCATGGCGCTCGGTTCGAGCCTGCAAAACATTGTCACGCCGACGGCCGAGGACGCAAAGTATGTCATCGAGTGCCTGCGCGCGCATGATTACGGCCGCGCGACGCTGCTGCCGGTGGCGCTGTTGCATCCGGAGGGCCTGCGCGCGCACGAGCGCGAGCTAACCGGTTTGCCGGGCGTGCTCGGCGTGGGCAGCGAGCTTGTGGATTGCGATAGCGGCATGCGGACGGTGGTCGACTATTTGCTTGGCCGCACGGTGATCGTGGACAGCCTGGAAAACGGAATCGCGCTAAAAAAGCGCTCCCGCGGCGCGTTCCATATCGCCACGCTTGCGGGCGATATTATTTCAACCGGCGGAAGCATGAGCGGCGGCAGCCTGCAAAAAAACCGCTATTCGCTGCTAGGCCGGGAACGGGAGATTACGGAGCTGACCGCTTCGCTCGCGGGCGTGGAAAGGGCGCTTGCCGACAAAAAGGAGCGCCTGCGCGGGAAGGAACGCGAGCTGTTGCAGTGCGATGTGCAGGTGGACGCGTTCCGCGACGCGCTGCATCACTGCGAACTGGACCTTGCAAAACAGGGTGAACAGCTGGATATCATCCGGCGCGACGCGGAAAAGGCGGAGCAACGCCGCAATCAGCTTACGGAGGAACGTGCGCAACTGAATGAAAACCTCGGCGATATCGCGCGCGAGCGCGGGGAAGCGCTTGCCGCGCAGACCGATGTGGAGCAGGGCAACGCCGCTACGCGCGAGGATGTGACCGCTGCGCAGAGCGCGCTTGCGCTGCTTAGGGCACAGCGCGAGGCCGCGTCCGTTGCGTTGACCGAGCAGAAGGTGCGCCGCATGGCGCTCGTAAAGGAACGGGATGCGATCTTTGCCGAGAAAAAACGCCTGAATGCCGAACAAAACGCCTGCCGAGCGCATCTTGAGGCGCTGGAGCAGGAGAGCGGACACAACAGGCTGCTTCTGGAGGCAGTCGACGAAACGCTTGGTGAAATGCTCGCGCGGATCACCGGCGAGCAGCAGGCCGCCGAAGGGGAAAAGGCGGCGCAGCGCAGGCTTGAAGAGGAGCGCGAGCGGCTGAACGCGTCGCTTTCCGAGCAGCGCGCGCGCCGCGAGGAGCTGCTGAGCGGTACGCGCAGCCTGTCCGACCGGCTGCATAAGCAGGAACTGCTGCAATCCCGCCTGGAGATGGAGCAGACCGCGATGCAGGACCATATCTGGGAAGAGTACGAACTGACGTATGAAAACGCGCTGCCGCTGCGCCGCGAAATCGCCGTGGGCGCGACCAACGCGCGTATTAACGAAATCAAGACGGAAATCCGCGCGCTGGGCGATATCAACCTTGGCGCGATCGAGGATTACAAGGCCGTGTCGGAGCGGCATTTACAGCTTTTGACCCAGTGCGACGACCTTCGCAGCGCCAAAGCCGACCTTGAAACGCTCATATCGGAGCTGACGGCTACCATGCAGGAGGTCTTTGTCCGCCAGTTTATGTTGATTCAGCAGAATTTTACGGCGGTGTTTTCGGAGCTGTTCGGCGGCGGACATGCGGAGATGCGGCTTGGCGACGCAAGCGACGTGCTCAACTGCGACATCGATATTATTGCGCAGCCGCCGGGAAAAAAACTGCAGCTGCTTTCGCTGCTTTCGGGCGGCGAGCGCGCGCTGACCGCCATTGCGCTGCTGTTTGCCATGCTCAAGCTCAAGCCGCCGGCCTTTTGCCTGCTCGACGAGATCGAATCCTCGCTCGACGAGGTGAACGTGGCGCGCTTTGCCGATTATCTCAGGCATTATTCGGACGAAACGCAGTTCATTCTGATTACGCACCGCAAGGGCAGCATGGAGGTCTGCGACAGCCTCTACGGCGTGTCCATGGAGGAGAAGGGCATTAGCAAGATCGTATCTGCAAAATTCGGGGAGGCCGTTTAGTATGGATGAAAAGGCGAATTCCTACCAGAAGTGGAAGCAGGGGCTGAGCCGTACGCGCTCCGGGCTGTTCGGCAGGCTCTTTGGCGCCGCCGCGCGCGTGGACGAGGCCTTTTTTGAGGCGTTGGAGGAGGCGATGATCCTTGCCGACATCGGTATGGAAACCACGGAAACGCTGCTTTGCCGGCTGCGCAACGCATGCAGCGTGGAGAAGCTCCATGACCCGGCCGCCGCGCGCGAACGGCTGATTTCGATCATTGCCGACGCAGTGCGGCCGGAACGGACGTTTGCGCCGGAAAGCGGCGCGGCCGTTCTGCTGGTTGTGGGGGTCAACGGCGTTGGCAAAACCACTTCGATTGGAAAGCTTGCCGCGCTGTATGGAAGGCAGGGGCGCAAGGTCATGCTGGCGGCGGCGGATACGTTCCGCGCGGCTGCGGCCGAGCAGCTTGGCGAATGGGCAAAGCGCGCCGCCGCGCCGATGGTTCGGCACAATGAGGGCGCGGACCCTGCGGCGGTGGTATTCGACGCGATCGCTTCCTATAAGGCCAGGGGCGGCGACCTGCTGATCTGCGACACGGCGGGCAGGCTGCACAACAAGGCCAATCTGATGAGCGAACTGGCCAAGATTCGGCGCGTGATTGCGCGCGAATTGCCAAAAACGCCCTGTGAGACGCTGCTGGTGCTCGACGCGGCCACGGGGCAAAACGCCGTTATGCAGGCAAAGGCGTTTTGCGAATGCTGCGATCTGGACGGCGTGATCCTGACCAAGCTTGACGGCACGGCCAAGGGCGGCGTGGTGGTTGGCATCGCGTGCGCGCTTCACGTGCCGGTACGGTTTGCCGGCGTCGGCGAGGGAATTGACGATCTCCAGCCGTTCGACGCGGAGCTGTTTGCCAACGCGCTGCTCGAACAAAGCGCCTGAGCGCGGTTGGGAAAGGCGTGCCCGTGAAACGCCCGCGTCGCCCGTTTGCGCCGTCTTTAATGGCCGGGCCGAAAGCGCGCATATGACGGCGAATTGGGGCTTGCAATCGTCCGTGCGGGGTGCTATAATAATGATGTTGGAATTGTGAACTTGCGGAGAGAGTGGGGGAAATCCCACTCTTT
>CAYUTA010000059.1:0-15818 GCA_964447605.1 uncultured Oscillospiraceae bacterium
TTGAGCTTGCGGCACGGAACGTGTATACGCGCTATTTCCAGCATCCCGACCCGGCGCAGATGCCGACGCTCACCGACCTGTATGACGCGCTTATCGAAATTCGGGACGAAAGCGAGCGCAAGCGCGACGACGATGCGGGCGACATGGCAAAGGCGCTGAATCAGTATGTGCATGGCACGTTCAATATGTTCAACCACCGCACGAACGTGGACATCCGCAACCGCCTCGTGTGCTTTGATACCAAGGACGCGGGAACGCAGTTAAAGGCGCTTGCCATGCACATCATCCAAGACCATGTTTGGGGGCGGGTGTCCACCAACCGCGCCATCCGCAAGGCTACCCGGTACTACTGCGACGAATTTCACATGCTGTTGGCGGACGAGATCACCGCATCCTACTGCGCGGAGATTTGGAAGCGGTTTCGCAAATGGGGCGGTATCCCGACCGCCATCACGCAAAACGTCAAGGATTTGCTCAACTCCAAACAGGCCGAGAACATCTTTGAAAACAGCGACTTTATCCTCATGCTCAACCAAGCCCCCGGCGACCGCGCCATCCTCGCAAAGCTACTGAACATCTCGCCGCATCAGCTTTCGTATGTGACACATTCCGGCGAGGGCGAGGGCTTAATCCTGTTCGGGGACACCATGCTGCCATTTCGCAGTCAGGTGAGCCGGGAAACCAAGCTGTATAAGGTCATGACGACAAAATTGGTCGAGGCGCAGGGGGTATCATGAGAGATGAGAAAGAAACCCACCGCCCCTCCCGCCTGCAATTTACCCAAGAGGAGCGCGACGAACCAGCGTTACAAAAGCCAATCCGACGAGCGAAAAAGGCGGCGGGCAAACTGGAGGACGCGCAAGCAAAGATTCCGAAAAGAAAAGTCATTGGTAAGGAGCGCACCGTAGACGCCGATGCCGGCAAGAAAACGACGCGCTTGCATTTTGTAGACGTAGACAAGAAGCCCCCATCCAAGCTCACCCACGTCCTGATGGATGCCCCCGCCGCCGAGGCGCATCGGCAGATCAGTAAATCCGAGGAGGAAAACACAGGCGTAGAGACGGCACACAGGACGGAGCAAGCGGCAGAGGGCGGGTATCGCATGGGTCGGAGTATCGTACATGCGGAAAAGATGCGGCCTTACCGAAATACCACCCGTGTGGAAAGGCAGTCGGACAAAGCCAATTTGCAATTCCTATATGAAAAAGCGAAGCTGGATGCGCCTGCTGAAAACCGCAATATCCTCTCCCGCTGGCAACAGCGACAGCGCATCAAGCGGCAATATGCCGCCGCAAAAGCAGGGCGAACAAGCGGGACAGCCGCTTCCACAGCGGTGAAGGCGGCACAAACCGTGTCAGACAAGGTGAAGAAAGTTGTGGCGGCATGTAAACGCGGCAAGGGCGGCTGGGTGATCGCAGGTATTCTAGGCTTGCTCATGGTCATTCTCTCAAACAGTTTTTCTTCCTGCTCCCAATTCGGCATGGGCGGCTTGCAAGCCGTCCTGTCCACCTCGTATGTGTCCGAGGATCAGGATATTCGCGCCGTGGATCAGGCGTATACCCGGTTGGAGGATCGGCTTGACCGCCGCATCGACAACATCGAGCGAGAGTACCCCGCCTATGACGAATACCGCTACGATGTGGACGAGATCGGGCATAACCCGTATGTCCTCATGTCGTATCTCACGGCCAAGTATACGAGCTTCACCCTTGCGGATGTGCAGGGTGAATTGGACGCGCTGTTTCAGCAGCAGTATACGCTCAGCCTTGTAGAAACGATTGAGATTCGATACAAGACAGAGCCGCAGCCTGTTCCCACCATCGACCCACGCACGGGCAGGGAAATCATCGTGATTCGGGATGTGGAAGTCCCATATGAGTACAAAACGCTGTCCGTGGAGCTTCGCAACAAGGGGCTTGCCGCTGTGATTGCGCCCAGCTTGGACGCAGAGCAAGCGGAGTTGTATGCCGTTCTCATGGAAACGAGGGGCAACAAGCCGGAATTGTTCCCGGAGGACGATAACCCCTTTGTGGGCGAGCTGGACATAACGCCGCCTGAACCGTATGAGTTACCGCCGGAGGCGCTTTCCGACCCGAAGTTTGCTGCGTTGATCGCGGAGGCCAACAAGTACCTAGGCTACCCTTACGTTTGGGGCGGCAGCAAGCCCAGTACGTCGTTCGATTGCAGCGGTTTCGTCTGTTGGGTGCTGAATCAATCGGGCGCTGCCAGCGTAGGACGCACCAATGCCCGGGGACTATACAAGCGCAGCACCGTTGTTTCCAAGGGGAACGCTCGCCCCGGCGACCTCATCTTTTTCACGGGTGCGAGAGCCGCCGAGATCGGCCACCCCGTAACCCATGTGGGCATCTATGTCGGCAACGATATGATGATTCATTGCGCAGGCAACGGCGTGGAGTACAAATCTATCAATACCAAGTATTATAAAACGCACCTGTACGCTTTCGGCAGAATATCAGGATGACATGATTTGTTTCCGCAGACAATCAATATGGACTGTGGTCGATGACCCACTGCAAAAGCGATTCGTATTTCATGCTGCCATCCGCAACAGCAAGGCCGACCTGTGCAACCTCCGCATTGGAGCAGTTGAGTTTGATGCCATTGACCTCTAAGAACGTCAGCATGACATACATGCCGATGCGTTTATTGCCATCTACAAAAGCATGATTGGAAATCAGCGCATAGCCAAGCCGAGCGCCCTTTTCTTCCTTTGATGGGTAAAGGTCGTTGCCGTCAAAGGTTGCAAAGGCGCTCTCCAATGCGGATTCCAACAGGCCAAAATCCCGCACCTCGTCCGCGCCGCCGGTTTCCCGCGTAATGAGCTGATGCAACAGCAAGACCTTTTCTTTTGAAAAGCGAATCATTTTGCAAGCTCCACAAAGGCGGGTTTATATTGCCGGAGAATCCGCGCCGCCACAACGTCGATCTTTTCATCCTCTGTCATATCTAATACGGGTGATTGCTCGATGTCTACCAGCAGGTACTTGGGCCGATTGTTCTTAAAGATCACCGCCTGTCCGTTTTTATCGGCAATGCGCGTGACCCTGGAAAAATTCTGGTTTGCTTCGGTTACGGACACGATGGCATTGGTGTCGATGGTCATGTTCTTATCCCTCCTATTTGCTATCCATAGTATATGCTGCATATAGGTGGAAATCAACCTATTATTTATTAAAAGGAAAGACAAGGAGAAAGCTATATGAACCCCAAAATTGAAAAGATCAATATGGAGATTGAGAAATCCAACAGCAAAATTACGGAACTGCAAGCCCGCGTCAAAGAGCTGGAGCGGCAACGGACAGAGCTGGAAAACACGGATATCATCGGTCTCGTTCGCGCCGTCAACGCCACGCCGGAGGAATTGGCCGCGCTGTTGAAAAGCCTAAAGGGGAAAGGAGCGGTTTCCCATGAATAAACGAAAACGCATATTTGTCCTTGCGCTGTTGACCGTCATGCTGCTGAGCATGACGGTTTTTTCGTCTGTGGCGCTTGCGGACGGCAAGAAACCCACCGCCACACCTACACCTACCCCAACGGCAGCGTCCACCGTTGTGCCGACGTTCACACCCGCCGTGGCGACCAAAACGCTGACCCCGGAGGGCAACCTGACGCTGGTGGATGATCTATCGGGTGCGTCTTCCGGCGATAAGCAGTTCATTACGGTGGTCACGAAATCCGGCAACTACTTTTATATCATCATCGACCGGGCGGGAAGCAGCGAAAACGTCTATTTCCTCAACAAAGTGGATGAAGTTGACCTGATGGAAATTCTCAAAGAAGCCGGGTACGAGATCGAGGCCACGCCTACCCCGACCCCAACGCCCAAGCCGACAGCAGATATCGATGCTGTGAAGGATGCGGACGCAGACAAGCCCGGTTCGCCGCTGCTGCTGGTGGCGCTGCTGGCCGCTGGCGGCGTGGGCGCGTTCGTCTATTTCAAGAAACGAAAAGCCGCGCCACAGCCTGCGTCCCGTATGGAGGACTTTGATTATGAGGATGAAGATGAGGAAGATGCGGAGGAGGAAACCGACGCCGACGAGCCGCCCGTGAACAACTGTGCGGTGCAGCGGAAAGGGAAATGGGACGGCGTGGTATGACCTATTTCACCGACAATTCCTTTGAACGGATGATGCAGGAAGTGCCGCACAGCCGGACGCGGGAGGAAATCGCACCTCCCGCGCTGCCGGAGAACGAACCCTGCCGCTCCTGCTGCTACAAAAGCCCCGTGTGCATCGGGGTATTGTGCAGGCACAAGCAGGTAACCAAAGCGCCGGAACAGGAGGTGCGGGATGAATAGGCCTGCTGCAATCATTCGTATGCGGAGCGACAGGCAGCTTCGCAAGGTCAGGCGGCTCATTCAAAGCCTCTGCGCCAACTACTTTGGGGGAAACTGTGTGCTGTTGGGCAACGGTTACGATGCGACCGTCTGCCCGCAGACGATTACCTATTCCCTTTGCTGCCGCTATTTCCTCGCCGCCGTGCTGCCAGCCGATAGATTTCTGTATGCCGAGCTGATGCAGTCGGACGGTCGGAAGCGGTGCGCCACTTGCGGGCAACCGTTCGCCGCAAAGGGCAAGAACGCAGTGTACTGCCAAAGCTGTGCGGCGGCGAGGGTACGCAAGAGCAAGCGGATATGGAAACAAAAGGCGAGCATTCGGTAGAACAAGTAGCGGGAAAGAAGCTTGACAAATAGGGTGTTTCAAGCCGCAAAAATGGACTGGCAAGGTGTTTATACCTGCAAGCCGGAAATCGGCGTTACTTTTTCTACTCCCTCACAATTTCATGAAAGCGAGCGTTTATATGAGTGAAGTCAAAACGATTCGATTTATCGACAGTCACTATAATTTACTATTTACCGTGCCAGATGGCGGCAACGTCAAGCTGACCTTCGCGGACGGCGAAACAGTTATACGGCAATGCCACTTTATTGACGATTGCCATACAAAAATCGGCTCGTCCACTCTGCACATCTGTGAGTTTGCCGAAAACATGGAGCGTAATGGAACGACATATGCGCCGGAACTACCCGTGACCTTGCCCGAATTATGCTACAGCATCCTGCCCGCGAGCGGTGAGCTTGTCGTGATAAAAAGTGGCGCAGTCGGTCATTTCTCCTGTGCTTATCATACAGACAATCCGGGTTATAACCGCCATCAAATGAAGCATTTGAATGAACGGTTGCAAGTCACGCCGCAACAGCAAGCTGCAATGGAGGCAGGGTCATGTTTCGGATGGGATGTACCCGCCGCCAACCCGAACCATTATGATGTCCACGGCAAGCCGCTGCCCAAAATGACGATAGCAAAGACCGCCATGCCGCCGCAGCATATCCCCGCACCCAAGAAAAAGCGTACCCGCTCTGATCTCGAGCGATGAAAGGAGCGCAAATGGAGCAACACCCCAACAACAAAGGCCGCCTCAAAGAGATTACCGACAGCATAGAGCGCGGTATCCAAGAGCTTTTTGAAAGCGACAAATATAAGCAGTACCTACGCACCATGTCCCGCTTTCACAATTATTCTTTGAACAACACCATGCTCATATCCATGCAGCGCCCGGACGCGACGCTGGTAGCGGGCTTCAATAAGTGGCGCGACCAGTTTGACCGAAACGTCATGCGCGGCGAAAAGGGCATCAAAATTATCGCGCCTACGCCGTATAAGGTGAAGCGGGAGCAAGAAAAGCTCGACCCCGACACGAAAGCGCCCATGCGAGACGCGGACGGTAAAATCATGACCGAGGAAGTGGAGGTCAAAATCCCCATGTATAAGGTCGTGTCCGTGTTCGACGTTTCGCAAACGGACGGCAAACCGATTCCCACGCTGGCGGCGGATCTTGCTGGGGACGTGAAGCAGTATGAAATCTTCATAGAGGCATTGCGGCGATCCGCGCCTGTCCCCGTTCGTTTTGAAAAGCTGGAAGAAAATCTTGACGGTTATTTCCGGCAGCCCACGGAAGACAACCCTGACGGTGAAAAGTTTATCGCCATCCGCGACGGCATGAGCGAGGTGCAGACGGTGTGCGCCGCCATCCATGAAATCGGCCATGCCAAGCTCCATGACCGGGAGCAAGCCCGCCTTGCGGCGCAATCCAACCCGGAAAAACCGCCGAAGCTAAAAGATAAAAGAACCCGTGAGGTGGAGGCGGAAAGCGTGTCCTACGCGGTGTGCCAATATTACGGCATTGAAACGGGCGAAAACAGCTTTGGCTATATCGCTACATGGTCGAAAGATCGAACGCTGCCAGAGCTGCGGGAAAGCCTTGACACCATCAACCGCACAGCGGACGGCCTGATTAATGACATTGACCGCCATTTTGCCGAAATCTGCAAGGAGCGCGGTATCGATCTGACTACGCAGGAGCAGGATGTGCCAGAAGCGGATGCGCCCACCGATGCAGTGCCGGAGCAGCCCACCCCCGCTGCTCAAAGCATGGATGCGGAGGAAATTGCCGAAGTGCTGTCCGATTCCGAAGGCTTGTTTGACGGGACACGCATCACCAGCGTGACGATTGAGAAATGCGATCCCAATGCGCCCGCATCGCCGCTGCCGCAGGATTATCCCATGCCCGATTCCACGCTGACGATGGAGGACATGCACAATTATGGCTATACGGACGGCGATATGCTGCCGCTTTCCCACGAACGCGCCATAGAGCTTTTTGAACAGGATGTAAGCGTCTACATGCTGTTAGGCGGCAACGGCGCGGGCATGATCTTTGACCGGGAGGACATTGATGCACACGACGGCATGTTTGCCGTGTCCCGCGAGGAATGGGACGCTTGCAGGGATTCCGTTCTTTTGAGCGAAAAAGCTTTTGCGTCATCCGAACCGTTTGAAAGCCGCTTTCTGAACACCGAGCATGACAGCTTTGCCATCTATCAGGTAAAAGAGGGCGAACAGTACCGAGACTTACGGTTTGAACGATTCGATCTCCTGCAAAAGAGCGGGATTCCCGTAAAGCCCGAAAACTATGATCTCGTCTATACGAACAAGCTGGACTATCCCGGAAATGCGATTGAGAAGCTCCAGTATCTTTTCGACACGTTCAATCTGGAACATCCCGAAGATTATCACGGGCGCAGCGCATCCGTTTCCGACATCATTGCGCTTAAACAAGGCGGTCAGGTATCATACCACTACGTTGACGCTTGGGGTTTTGTGGAGCTTCCAAACTTCTATGAACAGGATAATCCCCTAAAAAACGCAGAAATGGCGCTTGAGGACGATTACGGCATGATCGATGGGATTATCAACAACGGACCGAAACAGCCCTCCGTTGCGGAGTTAGAGGCGCAAGCAAAATCAGGACAGGCTATTTCCCTGCTTGATCTCGCCAATGCCGTTCATGCCGAGAAAAAGGGCAAGCGAAAATCCGTCTTGGAGCAACTCAAAGCCCCGGCCAAACAGCAGGAGCATCATAGGACAGCGCCCAAAGGCGCGGAAATGGAGCGATGAAATGACAACCCGATTCACCAACGACGAAATGAACCTTATGAGCATCTACAACCCCGGCAGCAGGGCGGGCTTAATTGCGGAGCTAGCCCACATGCTGCCCTTTCTTTCAAAGGAGGAAACAGAACTGCGGACGCTCACCGAGGGAACGCTAAAAAAGCTCAGCGACATGAGCGACACGGAGTTTGAAACGCTTGAGCTAATCCCGGACTATTAAGATCGTGCGTAGTCAGTGGAAATAAAGATACGGAGGACAAATAAATGGCATTCTACTATATATCCGACCTCCATCTATGCCATGAGAATATTATCCGATTGGACAACCGGCCCTTTGATAGCCTGACGGAAATGCACCGCGTCATTCTGGAAAACTGGAATATGACCGTGAAGCCGGAAGATACCGTATACATCCTCGGTGATTTTTGCTGGGCAAAAGAGGAAGAATGGCTTCGGATTGTTCCGCAGTTTCTTAGCAAAAAGGTACTCATCCTCGGCAATCACGACTTGAAGCAGTTTAGCCAATCCTTAAAACGGCAGTTTCAGTCCATTCAGGACTATAAGGAGATTACCGATACAGGCAGGCATGTGATTCTTTCTCACTATCCTATGCCGTTTCATAGGGCAGCATATAACAAGGATTGTTATATGCTGTTCGGCCATGTACATGCAACGCGAGAGAATGACTTAATGAACCGTTTGCGCGAAGATATTCGTGCAGACTGCACAGAGAGGGGACGTGCGCGAGGAAACTTTGTCAACGTTGGGTGCATGATGCCTTGGATGGGCTACACACCTCGGACGCTGGATGAAATTATTTGCCTGAGCGGATTGTGGCCGGAGAATAAAAATACGGAGGTGTGAAATTGCCAACCATTCAAACGATAACACAACTGACGGAATCCACGGCGGCGCAGATCACCCACAGCAAGCAGGACTGGACGGGCTTTCTCACCACCGCCGCACGGCTCTATAAATACCCGTACCCCGAACAGCTTATGATCTACGCCCAGCGCCCCAATGCGACGGCTTGCGCCAGCTACGACCTATGGAACAAGCGCATGGGGCGGTTTGTACATCGGCACTCGCAGGGCATCGCGCTCATCGACGCAACGGGCGATACGCCAAAGATCAAGTATGTATTCGATATATCGGACACGGGCGGCAGGGAACAATCCCGCCGCCCTTTGCTTTGGGAAATGAAGCCCGATCATGAGGACGCGGTTATGAGCGCCTTGGAACGGGAATACGGCGTTTCCGGCAGGGACGGGCTTGCCGATCAGATCAGAACGATTGCCGCACAGCTTGCCGATCTTCATTGGCAGGTTAATCGCCGGGACATCCTCTATAACATTGACGGCAGCTTTGCCGCCGAATATGATGAGTTTAATCAAGAGGCGGCGTTCGTGCAGGCCACAGCCATCAGCATCACCTACGCGGCGTTGTCCAGATGCGGACTTGACCCGGACGAATACATTGACAACGTGGAGTATCTCAACGTATTCGACTTCAATACCCCAAGCGCGGTCAACGCCCTCGGCACGGCGGTAAGCTCCGGCACGGAGCAGCTTTTACGGCAGATTGAACGCACGGTCAAGCAATACGAACAGGAAAAAACACAGGAAGCGGAAAGGAGCGCGGAACATGGAACAGATCAGTTACAAGCGGAACGGGGATTATCTGATTCCCGACCTGGCGATGGCGCAGCCCACGGAGGCGATAGGCAAATACGGGAGGATGCGGAAGCGGTATCTGATGGAACATCGCCCAACGTACTACAATTCCCTGCTGCTATCGGAGAAGCTGTATCCGCACCTGCTGGAGATCGAGCGGACGGCCAACGAGCGGTTGGAGCAGATGATGCCCCAGCTTATGGAATCGGCGGGCGTGACAGAAGCCTTGAAAGCGTCCGATCAGATGAAGTGGGTGGGTCTTATGAATACCCTCAAAGCCCAAGCGGAGGAAATGATTTTGGCGGAGCTGATCTTCAGCTAAAACCGCCACAGCAATTAAGCCTGTTCCCATCTGAAGCGGAGCAGATTGCAGCCATCAGTCAAGCGGAGAGCCAAACGCCCTCCGCTTTTTCTATCTCGCAAGCGCAGCTTGATATGGTGCTGCAAAGCGGCAGTAACAATGATGACAGCCGCTTGCGGATTGCCGCCAAATTTATCGAGGGGAAACCCATTGCGCAGATTGCGGACTTCCTGCGAAAGGAGTATCGCGGCGGCAAGGGCTTCAAAACAGCGCCGCATGATATTTCCGTATGGTTTTCCGATGAAGGTATTCGCGCTTATTCGTTTGATACCGTTCGCTATGTGGAGGCGGCGCAGCTTATCCCGTGGGAGGATGCCGCGCAGCGCATCGGGGAGCTATTGGAGCAGGGGCAGTATCTTACCAACGTGGAGCTTGCCGAGGTAGACGGATATGAGCGCAGCGAGTTGGCGCAACGCATCCTCTACGTTTACCACGATTTTGACGAACAGGCAAAGGAGCAGGGCTATCTTCCGTCGTTAGCGGATATACGCGGCGGCGGTTATCCAGAAGAAACGGCGGCATTGGCTGAAAAACTGGCAGAACCGGAGTTTCTCGCCACGTTCACAGCGGAGTATGGGCAGTTTCTTGCCGCTTATCAGCAGGATCGTAGTCTGATTCGCTTTCATTACCACCATACAGGCGAGCTGTTCAACGGCTTAAACGATCTCGCCTTGCCGCGCCGGGAATATGCGACGGACATGACGGCGCTGCCGGATGTGCAGCAGTTTATCACCGAGGACGAAATCAACGCCGCGTTAGCGGGAGACAGCGCATACGAAGATACGAAACTTAGCGTATTTACCTACTTTGTCGGCAATCACACGGCAAAGGAAAAGGCGGATTTCCTCAAGGACGAATACGGTTGGAGCGGAAGATCCCATGCCATTTCCGGCGCATCCCGCAGTTGGTTGGGCCACAGCGGCAATGGCATGGAACTGAAAAAGGGCGATTGTCCGCCCGTCGAACTGTCGTGGAGCAAGGTTGCAAATCGAATTAACGAATTGATCCGCAAGCGCCGTTACCTTACGTCGGAGGAAAAGACCCGCCTTGATGAAATT
Source organism: uncultured Oscillospiraceae bacterium (assembly GCA_964447605.1). Taxonomy (GTDB): domain Bacteria; phylum Bacillota; class Clostridia; order Christensenellales; family CAG-138; genus CAYUTA01. The sequence goes on from CAYUTA010000059.1 coordinate 10,565, forward strand.
GAGCAACAGTATTCCGACAGAGGCGAAGAACTGCCGACGCCTGTTGCTCGATTCGGCTTCCCCAATCCGGATATTGCCGCGCATGAGCCTGTTGCCGACATTTCAAAACCCGAGCAGCCGTCCGAACAAGTCCCGTTGCCCGATGCTATTACACCTTCAGAGCCGCGCCCGCTGACCCAAGCGGACATTGACGCCGCATTGCAAGAATGGAACGGCGACACGGAAAGTAAGCTCCGTGTACAGGAATACATGCAGGAACATGCCCGCGACAAGGAAGCGGCGGCATTTCTCCGCACCGAATATGGCGATGATTTGCCCGCCTTTCCCATCACGGGCAACGGCGCTTCTACGGATATACCGTGGACGCGGGTGCAGCGGCATCTTGCTAAACTTATCAGCGAGGACAGGTTTTTCACCGAGGCTGAACAGGCAGAAGCAGTCACGCAGAATGAAGTGTCACCGCTTTTGGAGCAAGCAAAGGCGCTTATCGACGATTTCTGCGAGAGCGAATACGACTCGTCCGGCGATTACAGCGACCTTGAAAAAATCGGAGTGGCATATACCACTGTCACCGATGATGAGATACCCATACAGGTAAATGTTAACCTTGTGGATTTCCGGCTGGAACGCTATTTGGATGATGTGCTTATTGATGTGCGGCAGTATGCGTCTTTGCAAGAGTTTATAGACAATGAGCTGAACAGCCTTGATTTCAGCGACCTTACCAGCGTCACAGACGAAGAAATTGCCATGACAAAGCACCCCACGCCGCAATTCTCTTTTTCCGTAGGCGATACGGTCTATTTGGAGGACGGAAAGCCCTATATTGTGGAAAGCATCACGGATATGCATATTCAACTTCGTGACCCATCGCTCTATTATTCTATCCTCCGCGCCGAGAGCCGAGCGAGCTTTTCACGGCTGATGGAGCGTTATCCCCAGCCAAAGCGACCCTTGCCGGAGTCCAAGGAAAAGCCGGAGATAACAGCCGAGGTTGAGGCGGTCTATCCAGCAGAGCAAAACCATCTGCCCTACGATATTGTCATAGAGCGGCTGCATATCGACGAGCCGGGGCAGGAGCAGCCGGAGCTTCCTCCTGCTGAAAACTTCCGCATTACGGACGACGCTTTGGGCGTGGGCGGCGCAAAGACCAAGTACCGCAACAACGTAGAGGCCATCCGCACCTTGCAGCGCATCGAGGCCGATGGGCGCATGGCAACGCCGGGGGAACAGGAAGCCCTTTCGCGCTACACGGGCTGGGGCGGCGTTCCGCAAGCCTTTGACAAAGCCAACGCCGATTGGAACAAGGAATATGCGGAGTTAAAAGGATTGCTTTCCGATACGGAGTACGAATCGGCACGGGCATCCACGCTCAACGCCCACTATACCGCGCCTGTCGTTATCCGCTCTATGTATTCTGCGCTGGAGCGCATGGGCTTTCGCTGCGGCAGCATCTTGGAACCTGCCTGCGGCGTGGGGAATTTCTTTGGTCTGTTGCCGGAGAGCATGGCGCAGTCTCGCTTGTTCGGCGTGGAGCTGGACAGCATCAGCGGGCGCATCGCACAAAAACTGTACCCCAATGCCGACATAAAAGTGACGGGCTTTGAGAAAACGGATGTGCGGGATTTCTACGATCTCGTCATCGGCAATGTCCCGTTCGGCAGCTATAAGGTCGCAGACCGTTCCTACGACAAGCTCAATTTCTATATCCACGATTACTTCCTTGCCAAATCCATTGACCAGGCGCGTCCGGGCGGCATCGTGGCGGTTATCACCAGTAAAGGCACGATGGATAAGCAAAGCCCGGAGGTACGCCGCTATCTGGCGCAACGGGCGGAGCTACTCGGCGCGGTGCGCCTGCCCAACAATGCGTTCAAGGCGAACGCCGGAACGGAGGTCACAAGCGACATTCTGTTCTTCCGCAAGCGGGAGCGCCCTATGGAGGTCGAGCCGGACTGGGTGCATTTGGGTGTTTACAGGGCTCCCACAAAGTTGCAAGATTTTGTGGGAAGAGGAGGAACGACGGAGCAGGCGGATTCCGTGCGCTTGCGCGCGGAGGAGCAAAGCGAAGTCCGTGACGACGAGGACGGCATCCCCATCAACAGCTACTTTGCCGACCATCCCGAAATGGTGCTGGGCAAGATGGCGTGGAACGACAGCATGTATGGAAGCCGCAAGGAAACGGCTTGCCTACCCATCGACGGCGCGGCGTTGGCCGATCAGCTTGCTGAGGCTATGCTCCATATTAAGGGCGAGTACGCAGAAGCGGAATTGCCGGACTTGGGCGACAATCAGCCTGTGGACGATTCCATCCCCGCCGACCCGAACGTAAAAAACTACGCCTACACCGTCGTGAATGGCGAAGTCTACTACCGGGAAAACAGTCGCATGGTGCGCCCCACGCTCAACGCTACGGCCAAGGAACGCATCCGGGGCATGGTGGAATTGCGGGATTGCGTCTATCGGCTCATCGATCAGCAGTTGGATGGGTTTACCGATGACGCGGCGATTCGCTCTACGCAAGCGGAGTTGAATCGGCTCTACGATACCTTTGTTCGAAGCTATGGGCACATCACCAACCGGGGCAACCATACCGCGTTTTCGCAGGATTCGGCGTATTACCTGTTAAGCTCGCTGGAGGTGCTGGACGATGACGGCGCGTTTGCGCGCAAAGCGGATATGTTTCGTAAACGCACCGTCCGGCAGCAGAATATAGTGACAAGTGTGGACACCGCCAGCGCAGCCCTCGCACTCTCCATCTCGGAAAAAGCCCGTGTGGATCTCCCGTATATGGCGGGATTATCCGGCAAGACGGAAGAACAGCTTGCAAAGGAGCTTTCCGGCGTGATCTTCCGCGACTTTGGAAATCTGGACCCCCCGAATATGGCGTGGGCGTTCTTTGACCCTGCACGTTATCCGTTCGTGACGGCGGACGAATTTTTGTCCGGCAACGTTCGCGCAAAGTACAAGCAGGTGCAGGGCATCTACGACATGCTGCACGGTCACACGAACAACACGGAACTGCTTGCCAACATCCAAACGCATATCGCTGCGTTGGAGCGGGTGCAGCCCAAGGATTTGGAAGCGTCTGAAATCGCGGTCAAGCTGATTGACCCGGAATACATCAAGGACTTCATGGATGAATTGCTCGACCCGCCGCGATATGTGCGCGACAGCATCAAGGTGCATTTCTCGCCCATTACGGCGGAATGGAGCATCGAGGGCAAGAAGCTATGCGGATACAGCAACGTGGCGGCGTATGTGACCTACGGCACAGGCCGGGCAAACGCTTACTATATCCTCGAAGATTCCTTGAATCAACGCGACGTGCGGATCTATGACACCGTGGAGGAGGACGGCAAGAAAAAGCGCGTTCTCAACAGCAAGGAAACCACCCTTGCCGCGCAGCGACAGCAGGCAATGCGAGATGCTTTTCGGGATTGGATATGGCGTGACCCCGACAGACGGCACGATCTCGTCACGAAGTACAATGCGCTTTTCAATTCCATTCGTCCCCGTGAATACGACGGAAGCCATATCACTTTTTCCGGCATCAACCCGGAGATCGAATTGCGGGAGCATCAGAAAAGCGCCATCGCCCACATTCTCTATGGCGGGAATACCCTGCTTGCGCACGAAGTGGGCGCGGGCAAGACCTTTGAGATGGTGGCAGCGGCTATGGAAAGTAAACGTCTGGGCTTATGCAGCAAATCGCTCATCGCCGTGCCAAACCATCTCACGGAGCAGTGGGCGGCGGAGTTTTTGCGACTCTATCCCAGCGCCAATCTGCTTGTCACAACGAAAAAGGACTTCGAGAAGAACAACCGCAAGCGGTTTTGCAGCCGTATCACCACGGGCGATTACGACGCAATTATCATGGGACATTCGCAATTTGAGCGCATCCCCATCTCGATGGAGCGGCAGGAGGCGCTTTTACGGGAGCAGATATGGGAGATTGCGGACGGCATCGAGGAAGTGGAGAATAGCGGCGGGGAGCGTTTCACCGTCAAACAGTTGGAGCGCACGAAGCGGGCGTTGGAAGCGCGGCTCGACAAGCTGTTAGACGGAAGCCGCAAGGACGATGTGGTGACGTTTGAACAGTTGGGCGTGGATAAGCTGTTTGTAGATGAGAGCCACAATTACAAAAACTTGTTCCTGTACACAAAAATGCAGAACGTGGCGGGGCTTTCCACCTCCGATGCGCAAAAATCCTCGGACATGTTCGCCAAGTGCCGTTATATGGATGAACGCACCGGCGGCAAGGGCGTGGTGTTCGCCACGGGTACGCCCGTGTCGAACTCGATGACGGAAATCTATACCATGCAGCGGTATTTGCAGTACGCCACGCTGGAACGCATGAACATGGTGCATTTCGACTGCTGGGCAAGTAATTTCGGAGAAACCACTACCGCAATAGAGCTTGCGCCGGAGGGTACGGGCTATCGGGCGCGGACACGGTTTGCCCGGTTTCATAACCTGCCGGAGCTGATGAATCTGTTTAAGGAATCGGCGGACATTAAGACAGCCGACCAGCTGGATTTGCCAGTGCCGGCTGCGGCATATGAAACCGTTGTGGCAAAGCCTTCGGACTTCCAAAAGGAATATGTGCAATCCCTGTCTGAGCGGGCGACCGCCATTCATGCCGGTATCGATCCTCGCATCGACAATATGTTAAAGGTGACTTCGGACGGGCGCAAGCTGGGGCTGGATCAGCGCATTATCAACCCGCTGCTGCCCGACGATCCAAACAGTAAGGTCAACCTATGCGTTCAAAACATTCTCCGTATTTGGCGGGAGGGGCAGGAAGAAAGGCTCACCCAACTTGTTTTCTCCGATATATCCACGCCTAAAAACGACGGCAGTTTTACCGTTTACAATGATATTCGGGCAAAGCTGGTCGCAAGCGGCGTTCCGGCGGTGGAAGTGGCGTTTATCCATGAAGCCAATACCGAAACGCAGAAAAAGGAGCTGTTTGGGAAAGTGCGTTCCGGGCAGGTGCGGGTGCTTATCGGCAGCACCGCCAAGATGGGTGCGGGGACAAACGTGCAGGATCGGCTCATCGCCATGCACGATCTGGACTGCCCGTGGCGACCCGGCGATCTTGCCCAACGCGCCGGGCGTATCGTACGGCAGGGCAACCGCAATCCAGAAGTGCATATCTACCGCTATGTGACCGACGGGACATTCGACAGCTACCTCTGGGTGCGACACGAAGTCGCATAATTTAATTGTTCGGCAATGACCGAACCTGCTA
>CAYUTA010000060.1:0-15725 GCA_964447605.1 uncultured Oscillospiraceae bacterium
CCCATACGTCCCCGCTACTTCGTCAAACTGATGCTTGACTTTTCATAGCTGGTCTCTCTTTTCTACAGCATGATTTCCACGTCGCTGATCGGGTACGCCTTGCAGGAGTGGATATAGCCGTACTTTTCATCGGCCATGCGCTGCATGATCCCCTCGGAGAGGAACACCCTGCCGGAAACGAGCTTGACGCGGCACAGGCTGCATTCGCCGCTGCGGCAGCAGACGTTTACCCGGATACCCGCGCGTTCAAGCGCAACCAGAATGGGTTCGCCGGCCCGCGCCTCCAGGCTTCGACCGCCAACCGTCAGGCGGAACAGCTCCTGCCCCGTCAGCTCCGCGGGCCAACCAGCCTCCTGTTCGATGTTCCGGCGCGCGCCGAACAGTTCACGTCGGATGCGCTTCTCCGGAATGCCGAGCGCCTGAAGCTCTTTTTTGCAAAAATCGTTCATAACCTGCGGCCCGCAGATATAGAACGTGCTCTCGCCCGGGTCGGGCACTAGTCTGGCAATCAGCTTTGCGTCGAGAAAGCCCGTTTCCCCCGTCCAGCCCTCGACCGCGTCGGAAATGACCGGATGATAGCGGAAATTCGGGTATTCTTTGGCGTAATCGCACAACTCCTCGTGAAAAAGCGCGGTCTTTACGCTACGACTGCCGTACAGCAGCGTGACCTCGCGGTCCAGGCGCGCGTCCAGAATCTCGCGGAGCATACTCATAAAGGGCGTGATGCCGCTGCCGCCCGCGAGAAACACGGCGTTCCGCTTATGGAACACCGGCTGGTAGCGGAACACGCCCGCCGGGCCGTTTGCCTCGAACTCGTCGCCCACACACACCCTGTCAAGCAGATAGTCGGAGACAAAGCCGCCGTCCGTACGCGCGACGGTGATCTCGTAATACGCCCGCTGCCGCGGCGAGGAGCAAATGCTGTAGGGGCGGCTTGTGCGCACGCCGTCAATCTCCGTAAACAGGTTGATATACTGCCCGGCTTCAAAGGGCGGCAGATAGCCGGTTTTCGAGGATAGCCGGAAGATTTTTGCGTTCTTCCCCGTGTCGGAGACGGCGCTGACAACGAGAGCGAGCGTCTTTTCGTGCAGCGGCGCAATGCGCGCGTCCGCTATGTTCCCGTCCGGAATTTTGTCGGGCGAGATGTTCCGCGCCACACGGATGGTTTCAAGAATTTCCCTGCCGTGCACGACGGTGCCGAGCAACGTTTCTTTGATCGTCTTTGCCATAGTTTACACCTCTTCTGCAAGCTTGAGCGCAAGCTTGTCCGCAAACATATAATTCGGTCCGAAGCCGCAGGCGTTGACCCAGCCGCTGGCAAACTCAAGATTCGGAATCTTGCTTTCCGCCGGGAAAAAGAACACCGACGACATGAGGTCCTGCTCATAGCCATAGATCGCGCCGCCCGGGTGGTTGAGGTAGCGCATATGGGTCAGCGGCGTTGCAATCTCCATCTCCTCGATATGGTCTGTAAAGCCGGGGTACATTTTTTCAAGGCGCGCAACAATGCGCCTGCCGGCCTCATACTTCATTTCATAATACTGCTCAGGCGAGAGCTTTTCCCATTCCGCGCCGTATTTGAGCGTGCCGGCGGTGATGACGCTCGTGCCCCTTGGGGAAATGGTGGGGTCGTCCACCGTGTAGCAGGTGGCGACCAGGGGATCATTCTCCGGCAAAAGCTTATATGCGTCCTGAAAATCCCGGTTGGCGTCAAAGCTCTCATAGTTGAGCGTAAACGAGGTTGTAAAGCCGATCTCCTCCGGCGTACAGTCGAGACCGATGAAGCAGGTGATCGCGGAGATTCCGACGGTATAGGGCTTGAGGTATTCGCGCGCCGCCTCCGGCACCTCGTCGTGGGCAAGCAGCGCGCCGTAGGTGTGGAGCGGCGAGATGTTGGAGATGATCTTTTTTGCGCGGTATGTCTCCCCGTTTTCGTCCACGATGCCGACGGCCGCGCCGTTTTCAAGCAGCAGCTTTTTTGCGCCGCAGTTGACCCGCACCTCGCCGCCCATGCGGCGGATGGCCTCCATCAGCGCCTGGTTCATGAGCATGGAGGTTCCCCTGAGATAAAAGGGCTTGTCCTCCATGTAGATGTTTGTGCATTTTGCAAGGATCGACCATGGGAAGCGCGCGGGCGGCATGCCCATAAAGCACCAGTAGGCGCTCAGGGAAAGCTGGAGCTTCACATCGGTGAAGAACTCGTCCAGCACCTCCTGTGTGCTCTTAAGCCCATATTTGGCGAGCGTTGGATAGAGCTTTGGAAACCCCAGCTTCATAATTGCCTTTTTCAGCGCGCCGGGTTCTCCCGTACTGGCCGCGCTTTTTGCGGCAAATTCCGCCGCTTCCCGGCAGAACGTGTAGACGGTTTCAAAATAGCGCAGGATATTGTCCTTTTCCGCCGGGAACAGCTCCGCGAGGTGCGCTTCGCACCGTTTCCGGTCCGCCGGAATGGCCACGCCGGCGCCGTCGGGGAAGTTCACGCGGAACAGCTCCTTGATTTCAATCCAGTCGATTTCCGATTCGATGCCGTAGCGCCTGAACTGCTCGCGCAGCGGGCCGGGCTTTTCGGGCGTGCCCATGCTGCTGAGTTGGTGGAGCGCCACCTCGAACTCAAACCGACCGCGGCGGAAGCTGGTGCCGCAGCCGCCGGGGATATTGTGCTTTTCAAACACAATCACGCGCTTGCCTTTTTCCGCGAGCGTCGCGGCGGCGGCAAGGCCGCCGTTTCCCGCGCCGATCACGATTACATCATATTGCTGCATGTCCTGTCTCCTCTCTAAAGATGGCCCTACATCACGGGCGCTGCAAGCGGCGCGAAGGTAAAGCCGATACCGCCGTTTAAGGCAGCAAGAATGATCGCCGCGGCAATGAGGCCGACGTTGACGATCATGAGCGCGACCTGCACGGGCGTTTTCTTCGTCCATTCCACAAACCGGGCGAACCGGTCGTCGTGGAACTCACGCTCAAACCAGCCCTTTGCGCCGATTTGCAGCCAGCCGCCGATGGCCAGGGAATTGGCGCGCAGCAGCAGCCACATGCCGAGGCCGCCGTATGCGCCAAGGCCGAGCGTGCACAGCGAGCCGATCAGCGGCGCGCCGAGGAAGCCCACATGCATGAGCGCCACGGATGCGCTGAACTCGTTGGTAACAAAAATCCAGTTCCAGAGGGTGTAGGCGATCACATAGAACGCGGTGATGATGGGCAGCACGCCGACTGCGATGTAATAATCGCCGATCATTGCGCCGTAGGCCCAGGAGCCGTGCAACACGATGACGCCGGCGGCCAGCGCAAAGCCCGAGATCGCGTTGAAAATCTTTTTGTGGCGCAAAAGATCCGTAAACGTGGCTTCAAGAATGTTCACGATGAGCATCAACAAAATGACGTCCACGTACACCTGCGGGTTAAACAGCCGCAGTGCGGCGAACACGATGACGACGCGCATCACGACCAGCGTCGTCAGCTTGAGCTTTTCAAAGAAAACCGGCTTGGCAAACAGCAGCACCAGGATCGACGGGACGACGATGAGCGGTATGTTTGCCTGAATGGGATAAAACGCCGACACGATGGCCATGCCGGTGATTGCCGCGGTAAACATGATCCACTTGAACAATACCTCTACGCGCGGCCTTGCCTCGAGTTGTCTGACTTCCATTTTTTGGTTCCTCCCTGTTATTTTGTTCCTATTCCCACCCGCGTCTTTCAGCGGGTCAACGGCGGATGATAAAATTGTTTATAATAATGGAAGGCACCCCGGCCGTCCATCCCCGCCCGGCCGGCGCGCTTGCCCCCCGTCAGCGGCAGAGGATTTCCTGAATGATGAATTCCCGGCCGCTGAGCGCCGTCAGGCGCGTTGAGCCGCATTTGGGGCAGGTCAGGTCGCAGGCGGCCGCGTTGAATTCCCGGCCGCAGTCCTGGCACCGCGCAATTCCGGGAACGATCTCAAGCCCGAGCTTTGTATCCTCCATAAACGTCTTATACACTGCGGCCGGATAGCAGGTTTCAAGGTATTCCGGCACAATGCCGGACAACTCTCCCACCCTGAGCACCACCTTTTCAATATGGGTAAGCCGTTCCCGCTGCGCGATGCCCTCGATGGTCTTGACCATGGCGCTGAGCAAACCAAGTTCGTGCATACGCCCTCCGTTCCCTTTTCCTTATTTCTTTACCAGTCCCTTTGCGGCGGTTGCGGCAATCCTGCCGGTGCGCTTGACGGCGTACTTTGCCACGGCAATGGGGAGCCGCTCAAATACGGGCGCAAACTCGTCGTATTTCCTCGTCAGCGAAATGGCCTCAAATTTGCATTTTGTGGTGCACTGGCCGCAGCCCACGCACATGTATTCGTCCACTGTTACGGCGCCGCAGCCGAGGCAGCGCTCGGTTTCCTTTTTTACCTGTTCCTCGGTGAAGGTTGCGCGTACATCGCAAAACGAGCGACGCGATGCGTCCGTATGGCCAGCGCGCTGACGCGGCGTCTGATCGAAGCCTTCAATCACCACGTTGTCCTTGTCAAACATGTGGTACTCGCGGCGGTCGCGGCCAAGGGTCAGGCTCTGGCCGGGCTGCACAAAGCGGTGGATGGAGATGGCCGCCTGCTTTCCCGCGGCAATCGCGTCAATGGCAAACTTCGGGCCTGTGAACGCGTCGCCGCCGACAAACACGTCCGGCTCGGCGGTCTGAAAGGTCAGCGCGTCGGCCTCCGCGGCGCCGTTCTTTTGCAGCGCTACGCGCGTGCCCTTCAGCAGCCCGCCCCACTCGATACTCTGGCCGACGGAGAGCAGCACATGGTCCGCGTCCACGGCTGAGAGGCTCTGCTCGTCGTATTCCGGCGCAAACCGGCCGTCCGCGTCGAATACGCGAGTGCATTTTTTAAATTCCACGCCGCAGACGCGGCCGTTTTCCACGAGTATGCGCCGGGGACCGAGGCCGTTGTGGAGCACAATGCCCTCCTCGAGCGCCTCCTCGATTTCCTCCGGCAGCGCCGGCATTTCCCCGCGGCTTTCAAGGCAGTACAGATCCACCTGCGCCGCGCCGGAACGAACGGCGGTTCTCGCCACGTCGATTGCAACGTTACCGCCGCCGATGACGGCGATCCTGCCATGCAGCGCGCGCTCTTTGCCGAGATTGACGCCGCGCAGGAAATCCACGCCGGAAACCACGCCCTCCACATCCTCGCCGGGCAGGGCGAGCGAGCGGCCCGCCTGCGCGCCGATGGCCAGATAGAAGGCCTGATAGCCCTGCGCGCGTAATGCGCCGAGCGTTACATCCTTTCCAACCTCCACGCCTGTTTTGAACGTTACGCCCATCTCGCGCAGGATGTCGATCTCGGCGTTGACCACGTCCTTGCCAAGCCGGAAGGAGGGGATGCCGAGCGTCAGCATGCCGCCGAGCTTCTCCTGCTTTTCAAACACCGTTACCCGGTAGCCGTCAATGGCCAGGTAGTAGGCGCAGGAAAGTCCCGCCGGGCCCGCGCCCACAACGGCGACCAGCTTGCCGTATGCATGGCGCCGCTTGGGGATAAAGCGGGTTTCCCGGTTCATATCCTGATCGGCAATGAACTTTTTAATCTCATCGATGGCGATCGGCTCGTCCAGGTCGCCGCGCGTGCAGTCGGACTCGCAGCCGCGCGGACAGATGCGTCCACAGACCGCCGGGAAAGGGTTTTCCTTTTTAATGAGCTCCAGCGCTTCGGTATACCGTCCCTGCGAGGCGAGCTTGATGTAGCCCTGCACCGCGATATGCGCCGGACAGGCGCTCTTGCACGGCGCAGTGCCGCTCTCCGCCACATCCCTGCGGTTTTCGCGGTAATCCACGTTCCAGTCCTTTTCACCCCAGGCATGATCGCGCACCTTTGCATACGCCTGTTCTTCAACGGGAACCTTTGCGCAAAGCTTTTGCCCCAGGCGCAGCGCGTTGGTCGGACAGTTTTCGACGCACTGGCCGCACGCAACGCATTTTTCCTTATCCACGGTGGAAATATAGTTTGAACGGATCGCGTCCGGCGCGCCGAACATGGTGGCGACGCGCATGGCAAAGCACGAGCAGGAGCAGCAGTTGCAGATGGCTGCGGTCTCACCCAGACCCTCGATGTTGGGAATCTGGTGCATGAGGCCGTTTTCCTCGGCGCGCTGCAGAATTTCCAGGGCCTCCTCGCGCGTGATCCGCCGCGCCCGGCCGGTACGGATGTAGTACTCCGCGCCGGTACCCATCTGGATGCACATCTCCTGTTCGAGATGACCGCAGCCCTGGCCGAGAATCCGGCGCGACTTGCGGCAGGAGCAGTCGGATACGGAGAACGTATCGTACTTGTTTAAATAATAGGAAAGCTGCTCGTACGGGACGCGGCGGGTGTCGCCCTCGATTGCCTTTTCTACGGGAATCACGCGCATCATACCCGTGCCCATCGGCAGGTTCGGGGCAATGTGTGCGATGCGAAGCCGCGTATATTCCTCAAAGGCTTTGCCGATCTGCGGATATTTTTTCACCTGCTCGTCGTTGTTGACCATCATTTCGAGGATGCCGGGCGCAAAGATCTGCACGAGAAACACCTCTTCGCCGGCCTGATTGTGGTAAACCTTGCAAACGCCGATTTGGGCGAGCTCCAGCAGGAGCTTCCGCGTCTCCTCGACGGGCTTGCCGCGCTTGGCTGCAACATACGCCGCCGTGCGCTCCTTGCGCAGACCCATAGCAAGCGCCGCGTCGGCCTGCTCGTCGGACACGACGCATGCCAGCGCGTAGTATTCGGGCGCATTTTCGTCGATGGTGTTCATCATGCCGGTCAGGCCGCCCACCATCTTGGCAAGTTTCACAATTTTAGGTCTGAGCATCATGTTTTAAAATCCTTTCAAACGCATAGAATTTCACCGCTTACCGGCGGAAAGCTTCCGTTAGCAGATCGCAAAAGCACGCGAGACGCCGCCGCGGGTCGATTCCCGCGGTTGCCGGGCTGCTCTGGCTGTCGATGGCCATCTTCTGCAAAAGCCCCAGCAGCGCATCGTATGCATTGTAGTACAGCAGCGCCACGCCGGAGGAGTTGCAGACGCTGCCGTCGCGGATACCAAGACGGATCGCCTTGGCAAGCGGGCCGCTGTTGTTTTCATATGGCGCGGGAGGCTTGTTTTTAAGCAAAAGCGCCTTGCCGTGCCTGTTGAGATAGGCCTCTGCCTCGTGCACGAAGAGCAGGCCGTCGCGGTTTGTAAAATACAGCTCCGCATAGGCGCTTAAAATCAGCCTGATCCGCTCGAGCCCGCACGGGCCGGGGGGCATGCACTCCGCATGACGCGCATCCGCGCTGCGCATCGTTTCATCCCAGATCAACAGCGCCGTTTCCAGCACAAGATCGGATTTTGTTTCAAAATAGCGATAGACCGAGCGTTCGGTTAATCCTGCGCGCCCGGCGATTTCGGAGATCGTAGCGGCCTCGATGCCCTTTTCCATAAAGCATGCAAGCGCGTGCGTAATCACCCTGCATTTATTGCTCTCTCTGTTTGCTTCCAATGTCATAACGATGAATCCAATTCAACTTTTGAAAAAAATGTCACATAGACTGACATTTTGATTATATCGTTCCGGAAACCATTTTACAATAGGTTGAAATGATATATTTCCCGGGCCGCTCTGAAAACGAACGCGGCAAGGGCCGCAAACGGATGGGTGAGTTTCAGGCCGTCAAATAACCACTTTTTTGAGCGGCAAGCGCAGAACTGCGGACGGCAAGGAGCGAGGGCCGTATCCAAGAGCTGTCCAGCGGTATCTCGCTTCCGTTACATCCGAGATCGCGGACGAGGATGCGCAGAAGTTCGTCACCGATTCGTCCTTTGCCTTACTGGATGCATATGATCAAGCCAACGGCGACGCGGATACCATTGCGCAGGCCGACGCGGTGCTTGCCAAGATCAAGGAAAAGATGCAGCACGCAAAGGCCGGTACGATTGAGAAGTTCCAGCAGGGCGCATGGCAGGGAATGGACGCTGTTGCGGCCGAAACGGAGAATCGCGCCGCCGAGCGCGCAAAGGTGCCGCAGGAAGCGGTCTACAACAAGATATCGGTTGCTGAGGAGAACAAGGTTCTTGAATCCGCCGCGCGTGCCGGGGGCAAGGCGGTGGTCGAGGACTTTGCCGACAACGATGTGCGCGGTTATATCGTCGATCAGGACGGAACGATCCACATCAACCGCATGCAGCGCGTCGATGCGGACGGGAACTTCCTTGACAGCAAGGGCAACGTCACGGATTCCCCGGCTATGCTGGTATTCAAGCATGAGTATTCTCACTTCTTGCAGACCAGCAAGGGTTACGGCGCGTTTGAGAAGTCCGTTCTTTCCATCATGGCGGAGCGCGGCTTTGACTTTGACGCATACAGCCGCGAGCTGAAAGCGTACTATGCCGAGAAGGGATACCGTTACAGCCCGGCCATTGCCAAGCAGGAGGCCGTCGCGAGCTTCGTCGAGAGCGACCTGTTCACAAACGCGGACTTCATTGACTCCTTCGCGCGGGAACACAGCGGGCTTGCCGGGCGCGCGCTGAACTGGATTCAGTACCAGATTGCCAAGAACAAGCTGCGCGCAAGCGGCGACGCGGATGCGCAGACCATGCTCGACGCGGAGCGGCTCTATGTCCGCGCCATTCGCAAAGCCGGAGCACAAGAGGTTGATGGCGTCCAACAATATGCCATTGAAAGGACAACATCTGGCAGGCCGGTTGCCGTTATCGACACGGATATTCTTGACGGTATCGATCAATCCGAATGGATTCCAACGGTTGTTGCCGAATTAAAAAGCAAATTCCCAAATGGCGTGACCGTGGCACGGCAGCAGATCGAGATTGATAAGCAATCTCGCGAAGAGCTGACACGCTCAAAGTATAGTAAGCATTTAGCAATCAATGATGCGTCTGTATTTTCCGATAAACTGAATGCCGCAGTCAATGCAAATGACGTTTTGTCTGCATCGACGGACTATGTTAATGAGCAACCAAATCATGCGCGCAAGGATAACATTAAAGATTTTGCACGCGGGAAAGTCCTTATGCGCATTGGTGCAAACGATTATGTTGCAAACGTTCTTGTTGCACGCACAAGCGGGGAACGACTAAAGCTGTATGACATTGTTGGAATGAAAAAAGCGGAGCATACGCTCCGCCAATACAGTGTGGGTGCGGATAATGCCGTTCCTCCGTCCACTGTTGACGATGGCGGCAGAAACACCGCACCCTTTAATAATAATATGCCATCGGGAGGCAGTCTTGTCAATGGTAATATTTCGGATAGCATTGCAGAAGGACGGTCAAAGCAGTATAATACCAATATAAACGGAGGGAATCGCAATGGAGGAAAAGAAGTTGACCCCGGAGGAAATCGCGGAAGTGTTGAGCGGGAAGGCGTTTCAGAAGGAAATCGAAACGTATCGCAGCGAGGGTTGGCCGGACGAGGAGATCGCGGAGATGTTTCTGGCCTTCTAGCGAAGATATCCGAAGCACGGGTCGCCCTGCACGAATCAGACATACCTGATTACGGCTTGCAGGATACGGACGATCACCAAGCATTCAGCGACGCGCTTGCGCGCATGCGAAGCGACAACATCGAGGGCGGTTCGGTTGATCCCAAGACCGTCGAGGACTTGGCTGGCAGCTTGACCTTCATGAGTTCGGACGGATCGACAGGCGCGGCCATACAACCAAACGGCAACATTGTCGCCGTGTTCAAGAACAAAACCATCAACCCCGGCAAGCGAGCAGGGGTTGATATTATTTTGAACGCGGTTGCGCGCGGCGGCGACCGCCTCGATTGCTACGGCAAGTTCCTTGCCAATACCTATGCATATGGCGGGATGGAGCCTGTGGCCCGCGTGGCGTATGGTCGCGGATTCAATCCTGAAATGGATGCGTATATCGACGAGATGCGCGCGAAGGGCAAGCGTGGATTTGAAACCGACCCGGATATTTATTTCATGAAGCTGCGTTCCGATGTGACGATGGACAGCATTCTTGCGGATGCCGCCAATGGAGACGCTCGGACGTATTCGCAAGCTGAACTTGACGCGCTGCCGCTCATGGAATATGACGATGCCGAGCAGTATCGGGATTCGCTCATTGAGAAAGAACCGGGTTCTTTGCCCACCGACGCGCATCGCTCCACCTATGGCGTCCGCTGGGATCAGTACATCAAGGATCATGGCGCGCATGAACCGGGGATGCAGCCGCGTGCGCGGGACATTGAGGTTCCGAAGCGGCTCTCCCGCGAAGAATGGACCAGTCAGTTCCTTCGGTCGTTCCTTGAATCCAAGCACGTGACCGACGCCGATGTGGATTCTGTCAAGGATGCGGTTCTCGGTGATGATCTTGGCGTCTATACGCCGCAGCAGAATACAGACGTGGAAGCGCGCGTGAAGCGGGATATCGCCGATATGGGCGTCACGGCTGCGCGCAAGAAGTTCTCCATCGATACGCGCAACGGCGTGGTCAACACGGACAACAATGTTCTTGGCCTGCAACTGCTTGCGGAAGCATCCGCGCGCGGGGACAAAGAGGGCGCGCTTGATATCGCCGCCGAACTGTGCATCGCCGCGACCAACTCCGGCCGGGCCGTGCAGGTGTTCGCCATGCTCAAAAAGCTGGACGGCGCTGGGGTTTACGTGTATTCCCAAAAGCTCCTTGACCGCCTGAACACGCAGTATGCAAAGCAGATATCCGCTGGCAAGATGAAAACCATTTCGCTGTCCGATGCGGTCAAGAACCAACTTCTCAACGCAAGAACCGAGGCCGAGATTGCGGATGCAGCGCGAGAAGGAGGATGCCTACGTCAAGGGCCTCGACGATTCGCGCGAAAAATATGCCGGTATGAATGTATCCGTTGCGAGTGCAACCAAGCTGTTTCAGGAAAATCTTGAACATGACAGCAGCGGTTGCAAGCAACAGTATGTCTTGTGTATTTTTAGAAACAGAAATTCTTACGAATATGACACAAGCATATGCCGACGAGCAGGTTGACGATGTTGTAGTTGAGCATTCCGTCGGTGATCACGCGTCCGGGCGTGCCGGCAAACACGATTCCGATGAGTAGATTCATGATGCCGAGGGCGAGCAACACCCAGATGGTACGCTTTGGATTTTCACGAAACGATACATATGCGTTGTTTTTGATGCAGATGACGAGAAACACGATCGTCGAACGAATCAGCCCGATAAACGCCAGCGTGAACAGGTCGCACCAACGGATGCCCGTCACGAAATCGAAGATGCCCGCGGCGGTCAGATAGGACAAAAGCGTATAAAAAGCACATTTATAGGCTTTGCCCTGCGCCAGCTTCTGCCGTTCGTCATACTCGCCCTTAACTAGTTTGCGGCGGCAAAACGCGCGCGAGAGGATAAAGGGCCCCCAAATACCGAATATGACGCCGATGACGATCCCTGGAATAAAACTGACGCTGCGCGTCTCCATAGTAACGACCTCCTGTTTTTTCTTGTAGACATCGTATAAACCAAAGCATATGAAATGTAAATAATAATTTACAAAATAAATATTATAGAAGACAATTTGTAATAAAGTGGTCGCAATGTCGGATCAAGGACGGGACTCCCCGGAAAAAATACCCTGGCCGCGGGGCGCGCAGGTATCGTATAATTCATCCATGAAAACAATCTGTAAACGGCTTAGGCGCGGCGACGACCTGCTGGTGGAAATTCGCAGTCTGGCGCGCGGGCATAAAATCGGTGCGGGTGTGATTCTGTCCGGCGTGGGCTGCCTGGCCCGGGCGCGCATACGCGACGCTTCCGGGACAACGGTGCGCAGCGTGGGCACAAATTGCGAAATCGTATCGCTCAACGGCACGGTGAGCGCGGCGCGCTGCCATGTGCACATCGCGCTTTCCGGGGAAGATCTTTCCACGATTGGCGGGCATTTGTGTGAGGGATGCATTGTCAACACCACGTGCGAACTGGTCGTTGGCGTGCTGGACGGCTGGACATATGAACCAGAGCAGGACGGCGAGACAGGTTACGATGAAATCGTATTCCTGCCGGCCGGACGTAAAGCATGCGAGTAGCTTTGCTGGCAAACCGCGGCGGGCCGGGTTTTTTTCGGTCGACCCGGGGGGCGACGCAAGCGCCGGTTGCGTCAATCACCGTGCATTTCAGGCGAACCGGCCGGGCATAATAGGCGTATGATCACGCTGTTTTTACGCGCCATCTTCATGTATGTGTTCGTGTTCGTCATATTGCGGCTTACAGGCAAGCGCCAGGTTGCGGACCTGCAGCCGTTCGACCTGCTGATCACGCTGCTGATTGCCGATCTTGCGGGCTGCGCCATTGCCGATACGGATACGCCGCTGGTCTATAGCATCGTGCCGATTCTGGGTATGTATCTTGTCCAGCGGCTCGTCACGTTTATCTGCCTCAAAAACGCCCGGGCGCGGCGCGCGGTGTGCGGCAGCCCGGTCATCCTCATGCGCGACGGCATCGTGCAGGAAAACGCCATGCGCGAAAACGACTATACGGTCATCGATTTACTTGACCAGCTGCGCAGCCGCGATGTGTTTGACCTGCGGCAGGTTGCGTTTGCCATACTTGAGACAAACGGCACCATGAGCGTGCTGCAGAAGGGTGAATTTCAAACGCCGACCATGACCGACCTCAAGCTGCAGTTCGAGAGCGCGTCGCTGTGCGAAATGCTGGTGCTCGACGGCGAGCTTTGCCGGGATGCGATGGCGCGGCTGGAGCTTGACGAGGCGCAGGTGGAAAAAATGATTCGTAGTTTTGGAAACTACGGCATCCGCGACGTATTTTACCTGCACCGTTCGCCGGACGGGGCGTTCGTGATGCAGCTCAAGGCGCGCATGGGGGGCATGCTGTTTTCGCTGGAGGGCCCGGAGCATGAATAAACGGATCAAACGCATGGCTACGCTTGTGATGATATTGCTGCTGCTTGCGCTGTTCATTGTGCCGCGCACCTATTTAAACGGCGTGTGTACGGAAATTTCGGCATCAAGCGCTTCGGCGCGGCAGGCGGTGCGGCTCAATGGCGACCCGGCGCCGGAGCTTGCGCGCATGAAGCGCGCGTACGACCGCAGCGCACCAAAGCTCAGGCTGTTTTTAAACCACGGCTCCGTGGACGCGCTGGGCGTTGCGATTGTTGCGTGCACGCCGCTGACCGAGCCCGAGGCGCTGCTTTCGGCCCTGAACGAAGTCGAAGCCGCCGCGACACACCTGAAAAACATTGAGTCACTCACCCCGGACAGCCTCTTTTAAACCGCCCGAAAGAGCGGATGCGCAGGAGGGATTGTCACAATTTGTTGCACACGGTTTCACAGGGGGTTAACATCATGCGGTTATGATGTGCTGCATGAAAACGGAATCCGCAGGTGCAAAGCGCAAAAGGAAAAGGCTGTTGATTGCTTTGGCTGCCGTTATGGCGGCGTGCGCCGCATTGCCCTTTATCCTCAGTGCAATTGTTTGCGGAAGCGCAGGCGCATACCTTGTTACGCGGGAGCAGGCCGCAGAGCTGGACGCCGACTGCATCCTTGTGCTGGGCGCATACGTTTGGGAGGACGGCTCGCCAAGCGGCGTGCTGGAGGATCGCCTTCTTACCGCGGTTGGCGCATATGAATCCGGCGCTTCGGAGCGGCTGCTGATGAGCGGCGATCATGGGCGGGAGGAGTACGACGAGGTCAATGCCATGAAGGCGTTTGCCATAGAGCGGGGCATCCCGTCCGAGCATATCTTTATGGACCATGCCGGGTTTTCCACCTATGAGAGCATGTACCGTGCGCGCGATATTTTTCAGGCCAGACGCGTGCTCATCGTAACGCAGGAGTATCATCTTTATCGCGCGCTCTATATCGCCCGCCGCATGGGGCTCGAGGCGTATGGGCTTACGTCGGACCTGCGCGCCTATCCGGCGCGGCTGCGTTTTGAGGCGCGTGAGATTCTTGCGCGCGGCAAGGATTTCGTTATGACGCTGTTCATGCCCAGGCCAACCTATCTTGGCGAGGTCATTCCGGTTTTTGGAAACGGAAATTTAACTAACGGCTAGCGGCGCGCCGCCGGTCGGCCTCTTTCCTGTATGCGGATATGTTATGGCGCGATGGGTAAACGCCGCAGCATCTTGCTGTTTTGCTTTGACGGCGTGTATCCAGGTTTCTGCGGCACCTAAATGTCAAGCACAGACTAAAAATTTCAGTCCGTGCTTGACATTTTCTTTAATTTTAGGTGGACCTGCCTATTGGAACTAAACCAACCTTCAGCAGCAGGAACCGCTACTATCTGAACTATCTGTTTCATACGAAGCTCCGCAACCATCAAACGCGCCAAAATGTGTTGAGCGGTCGCCAATGACTTTGAATGCGGCGGTAAAGCGTGTTTTCGTCAGCATGGACGCCGTATTGCCGCAAACCAAGAGTGGCTTGCCGGTAAAGAAACGGTGGTGGTCGTCAAGGTCAAAAGAATGTGGATAGCCCGGAATGGTACCGTTGTAAATCGCAATCTGCCCGTAGTCCTCGCAAATATCCTCTAGATCGTCTAACTTAAAAGCCCTGACTGTCCGTTCCGCGAAATTTGCAAAGCCTACCTTTTCTATGATGGCTTCATTATCCAAATCCAACCACCGGCTGGATTTATAGCGGAAATCAACAAAGCCTACACGCTCCATGATACGGCGGAAATCTTCATCATACATCGCACCGCCGATGCACTCGCCGCGCAATACCGGGTCGGTTGCCAGATGTTCGGGGATGCGACGGTCAGCAAACACATCGGAGAAATAGAGCTCCCCGCCGGGTTTCAGTACCCGCCATATTTGCTGAAACACCTTTTCCTTATACGGTGAAAGGTTGATGACGCAGTTTGATATAATGATATCCACAGAATTATCTTCAATCCCGGCAGCACGCAAATCCTCGATATATCCCTTTATGAAGCACACGTTCGATTTTGCATAGCCGAATCTTTGGCGCTGTTCGTTCTCGTATTTTAGCGCGACATCAATCTGCTCCTGTGTCATGTCCACGCCAATCACATGCCCATGCTCACCCACAAGTTTTGCGGCAACATACACATCAAGCCCGCTCCCGCAACCAAGGTCCAGCACGCTCATACCTTCAAGCAGCGGGGGCAGAGGCGAGCCGCAGCCATAGTAGCGCATAACCACTTCATCAGCGACCAAAGCCACCGCTTCTTTCACTTCTTTGGACATGGCCGATGGTGAACTGCAACAGGCTTTGGTTTGCAGGTCGTCTGTACTTTGAAGGGTTTTACCGTAATACTCCTTCACGTTTTCGATAATGGACGATTCACCAGCGCAATTACCAGGTGCGCAGCAACAATTCTTTTCATTCATTTACAGCAATCCTCGCCAGCATTAGTCGTGTGACAAATACAATCTTCCTTTGCAGTCGTGACTTTTTCAAGAAAGGTTTGAAAATCCTGTGCGACTTGGGTGTTCAGTGAGTAATATGTCCACTTGCCCTCTTTGCGCCCGATTACCAACCCACAATCGCAAAGTGTTTTCATGTGGTGTGAAAGGGTCGGCTGTGTGATACTAAACTTTTCCAAAATCACACAGCCGCACAGTTCCCCGCAGGAGAGCATATCCACAATCATAAGCCTGTTCGGGTCGGATAACGCTTTGAATAGCGGGGCATAGTCTGTGTATCGGGTATGCACTGAAATCACCTCGCATAGATAATCATCTATGATTAATTATACACAACAAATAGATTCCTGTCAATATGTTCCCGA
>CAYUTA010000061.1:0-15568 GCA_964447605.1 uncultured Oscillospiraceae bacterium
GCGGCGATCTTGGCGTCGTACTTGGGCTTGGCTTCCTCGAAATTCTTTTGCCCGGAAGCAAGGCGGCCGCCGGCGTCCCTGTACTCTGACAGGGACAGTAAATTCTTTTTCAGCGCGACGCGCTCACCATTCGTCATGGCGGACATGCGCACGTC
Source organism: uncultured Oscillospiraceae bacterium (assembly GCA_964447605.1). Lineage (GTDB taxonomy): Bacteria > Bacillota > Clostridia > Christensenellales > CAG-138 > CAYUTA01. Next base: position 156 of record CAYUTA010000061.1, read on the forward strand.
AGCCATCATAATGTCAAATAGATTCCCGTCATAGCCGTGCTTTTTCATGTGGTCGTAAGCGATGCCGGCCGCGTCCGTGGAGAGCGCGTTAGCCGCGCCGCCAAACAGGCCGACGGCCCCGCCCATAAGCATCTGTTCAACCGCTTCCTCGCCGTCGTATTCGAACTCAGGGTTCCATATTTTTTGCTGGAGAAAGCCGGACGCGAAATAGCTCGCCCCTTCCTCCAGTGCTTCACCGGCCGCAGTGCCCGCGAGCGCTATCAGCTTTGCGCCGGTGTTAAACGACTTTAGCGACTTAACCGCACCGGTCTTTAGGCGCTTGGCCAGCAGGTTGCTGCCAAAGGCTTTGCCGACCCACTTGTCAAAGTTCGCCGATTCCAGCAAACCCTCAATGCCGCCCGCAAGGGTCGCGTACCAAGTCGCCTGTTCACGGGTCGCGCCGCCGTCCATTGCCTCGTTAAAATAGTTGCCCGCTGCGGATGCCATAAACGGAACCCTGGCCACGCCCTTCAGAATCAGGCTGAGCCCCTTGGTGAGGTATCCGCTTGTCGCTGCCGTCGCTTCACCGATAGCAGCCGTGCCCATCTGCGTGGTTAACCCGGCCACTTTTCCAAACGCATTGGCAAGGCCGGACCCTGCGCCGCCAATCAGATACATGCGGCCCAGTTCATTCACGATATCGGAGGCGGTCGCCACAACTTCAGACGCGATACTGTCGTCGCGTTTCAACCCATAGTTGCTTATGGTTTTGGCGGCGTCGGCCAGTTGCTCAGTAACTTGCCATCGCTCTTGATTTGGATTGAAGATCATATCCGCGGTTGCGACCAGACCCTGCGCTGCGTTTAATCCCATGCTGGGGAGCGCGAGGCCGATGCGCAGCCCGATTTGTTCGCCAAGCGATGAAGCGATATCGGGATTCAATCCCTGATCGAATATCAGGTCTTTTCGATACAGCGCGCGTTCCTCTTCCGGCAAGCTGCCCCAGAACGCCTTAACAAAGCTCTGCTGTTCCAGCACGGGCATTTCCGCAAAGGCTGCGCGTTCTTCCTCCGACATGCCGGATAGCCCGCCGTTGTGTATGGCGCAATAAGCGAGATAATTTCCGCAGGATTCGTCGTCGTCCACGATTTGCCCGTAGCCGCGCCGACGCAACGCATTATCAATTTCAAATTCAAGATAGCCCGTGTCCCGCGCGCCTTTGCGGAGCGCGACGTCTACTGTTTCGCCTTCCCTGCGTTTGGCGGCGTCGACCGCTTCGTCAATCACCGCAACGCCGTCACGGTCCATAGATGAAACCGCGATACGTTTGAGGTTGTAGGCGACATCCTCAAGCACCTTCGCGCTTGCACCCCGCTCGCTCAATGCGGCAAAGGCGTTTTGCAGGCTTTCCACTGTGTAGCGTGCGCCCATGCGTTCCACATTGGCATTGATGAATGCAAGCCCCTGCTCAACGGTGAACGCGCTGGGATTCTCTTCAAAATACTTTCCCTGCGCTTGCATGGCCGCCTCGTTCAGCGGGGCCTTGCGCTCGCGGTCGGCCTCACGCTGCGCGTCGATTTCGACACGCTCCGCTTTCTTTTCGGCGCCTCTCTGTGCCTTGGCCATCCGCGCGTGCTCTTTGACCTGGCTTGCGATCTGCTGCGCATTGGCGACGCCCGCGTCGGTCAGTTCGCCCATTTGGCGGAGCCGCCTCGCAACATTCAGGATTTCCCCGCCGGATGCTCCGCTTTTGTAAAGCTGCCGGATAGCTTCTTCACCCGTCAATCCATCCGCAAGATGATAACGAACGCCGTCGCGGACAAAGATACCGTCTTTTGTTTCCTGCTCAACGCCCGCAATGGATTCCGCCGCTACATCCTCGGCCTTGACTTCTTGGGTGATTTTAAGGTAATGCGCATCGAATTCATCAATGGTGACGGAAAAGGCCGCGCGCGGGTCCTGCTTCCGCTTTTCCGCGTCGGCCTGCTTCTTCTGGATGGCCTTTACCTGCGCGGTTGCGTAGTCCTCGCTGCTATCATACTCCTTGAGCTCCTTTTCCACGCCCTCCGGCGCAACAAAATATTCCGCCAAGTCCGGATACTTTTCAGTCATCGTATTAATAAAAGCATCATAATACGCCTGCGAACCCGGTTCATATGGCGCGGCGGACCTGGCTGCGTCCTTGTGAAAATCGCTCTTCCGCTTTTCGAGGGCCTTTACTTCCGCAATCTGCGTCTGCTCCTTGTCGTAATCGCCAAGCGCATCATCCCATTCCGCCGCCGGAGGCAAGCCCATCTCTTTGAGTTGCTGGTCGACATCGTTATTTTTGTATGCGCGCTCTACCTTAACCGGGAGAAAACCGTTTCTCTTTCGCTCCTGATCTTCCTCGTCATATCCGTAATCCCAGCTCTTCTTGAACCAATCTTTGACCCAAGCGGATTGATCTGTATTGACAGAATATGTTTTTTGCACCTTCCCAACACGGGCGGTGAAGGAGAAGCGGGACGGGTTTAATGCCACCGCATCGATCATGGGGGAGTTTTTAACAACACTGGAGCCATGCTTTGCAAAATGCGATGAAGCTTGCGCGTTGCTCGCTCCTGATTGGTCCCCAGTGGTATCAATCAGTGTAGTGGTTCCATCCTTGTTGAGCCGGTAGGTTTCAATAGGCATATTCTATTTCCTCACGCGGGTTGCCTGCCGCCGATTCTGTTGTCCGTCTTGTACTGTTTTTCCGCTCCATCGGTGCCGCTCGTCACGTATTTGAACGATACCGTTTGTCCAGACCCTTTGCCGCTTCCGCCGCTGCCGCCGCCGCTTCTGCGATAACCGCCGCCCCCGCCGCCACCCGCAGCGGCCTGCTGCATCTGCAACAGCTTTAAAGCGCGTTCGTACATGTCCTGCTCGAATGCGGAATAGATGGCTGCGTTCTGCGTATCGATCTCGGCTTTCTTGTTCTGCTGGTCCTGAAATTGCTTGATGACCGATTCCAGCAGCGTTGCGGAATAGTCGCTCTCCAGCCCGGCGATATCCGTAGATTCCGCGTTGGAAAGCTTGCCCTTGTAATCGGTTAGCCAGGTAGATTGACCCATGCCGCGCGCGGCCGCGTCCGTGTCAAGCGCAGCCTTAGATTGCACCGTCTGTCCCCTGCGGGCCTCAATCGCCTTTTCCGTTGTAGGACGCAGGTACTGCGCCGTCTGATCGGATAGCTGTTCTTTTGTGTAAGTATCAAATTGAATTGGTTTATAGTCGCTCCCAGCCGCGCCCCATTCTTTCATGAGCTGCTGATAGATCGCGTCCACCTGCTTGTTAGGGATTGTCAGTGCCATATAATCCTCTCCTTTACGCCTCACGTCGCCAGAAATAGAATAGTTCGCTCGGCGGTGTAATATCGATTGGCGCACCCGCGCCATCCTGCGTGGGAAGATTGCTCTGCGTCAACGCGCGCGTCCTGTCCCCAATCTGAGCGCCAGCTGTTTTATAAGCCTCGTCGTTCGGGTCAACTCCGGCAGCAGCGCGCCCCTTTGCGCACAGCGACCATACGCCGCCAAGATTGCTCGCCGGGTTCTCGGCATTGGTGGTCTGAATCACATAGCCAACCGGCATGAGGCTGTTCACCACAACATCAATGCTTTTGGATAATTCCCCGCCGTCGCCGTCAATGCGGCCCAGTCGCTTAAACAGTTCCATAAAGTTATCACGCAGCGCCGCCTCAAGCGCCGCTGCCGCCTGAATATACGCCTCGTCAGCCCCCTTCGGAACGGGCACGCGCAGCGGCTTAATTGCCTTAAAAAATTTCGCCATCACAACACCTCCGTATGCTCGATATCCAATTCGATGCTGCCGTTTAAATCGAACGGGTTAGACGCGCGCGAGCCGATTACCAATTGCATCGTCATGACCGGCACGCCTGAAGGAACGAGCCTTTGCACGATGGACGATCTGTCCGGGGAATTCACCGACCCGCCCTGCCGCATATCCTGCGCCCGTCCGTCGCCGATCAGCGTGACCGCCGGCCTGCCTTCGGCGCGCAAATAAATGCCGCGGATTTTCTTTTTGCGCATTTTACTGCCAAGATCAAGCGCATGGGTTTTCCAGTAGGCGTCATAAGGCTTCCCATCGTACGTCGTTCCTTCCCCAAACGCGCAAATGTAGCCGTCTGCGGTCAGGCAATATAGCGTGTTGTCCTGCGTACAGATATCCACAATCTGGAAGCCGTCGCGGAGCATGACCGATCCGCGCAAAATATCGTATTCCAAGATGGTGTCCCCATAGGAAGCACCGCCATGATTCAGCAGAAAATACAACGTGTCTCCCGCCTGCTCCGCTTTGCAAAACTCTACACTCAACCCCTCGCGCGCCAAGATGCGCCGGACATTACGGGCATTCTCTACAAGCTGGGTCGTGGACCCGTCAAAGTAATAGATACCGTTCGCCGTAATCCAATATGGCAGCAACCCGTGCATCGTGATGGCCGTGTTGGCGGAGGGCTGGATTTCGCCGCTGATGCGCTCAATGGTATAGGACGACGGCGAATAACCGTACAAACGGTAAAGAGAATGCCGCTTAAAGATCAACAGTTGGTCGGGCATGGCGAACAAGCCAATTATAGGGTCGCCTTCCGACGCGCCGACATTGACAAACCCGCCGGATAGATCGACCGACGTTTCGTCCGCCGTCCAATCCTCAACAGACCGGGCGTCTCCGGGCAGTTTCGACCAGTACAGACGGCAGGGATTATCCGGGTCACCCGCGGCAAACAGCCGTTCGTAATATGTCGCCATGTAATTGACATGAATATCCGAAGCATGCGCCGAAGAACCAAAGGGCTCCAGTACCAAGCCGTCGTCGTACCGCGCCTTTATGATCTGCCCCTGGCCGTCAGCAATCAAAATGTATTCCATGCCGTTGATCTGCGTGCGCAGCGCATCGTGCTGCGGGTACACGGCAAGAATGGAATCCCGTGCGCTGCCAACGTGTGCGGTATTCGTCCGGCCGTAACCGATGCCTGCAACATTCATGTTATCGGACAGTACAATAAACCGCCGCTCCCCATTGTATCCGGTGGCGTAATACGCGCCGATGCCCGGGTGCGGGATTAACCGTGTCAACCTGTATCGGCTGATCGATACGGTTATATCCACACCCGTTCCGGCCGTAATTACGGTTTGGTCTTCCGGCAGCGTTGCGGTAAACGCAGTTTCCGCTACCGCCGTTATTTTGCATTCGCCCGCCGTATTGATTTTGCAGTTGGTAAGCATGTCCTTAAAAAGAAGTCCCGAAAGACGGTTGGTAGCCATCTTGGCTGCCTTTATCTCTGTTTGCCCCGCGCCAGATGCAAGCGTAAAGATAAATTCCCCATTCTCCTCCGTCACATCACACGTCATTACCAATACGGGCTTATAGCTCACGGCAAACCGCACGGGGCTATCAAAGACGCGGGCATAACCTTTTGCCGTTGCAATACTTCCGGCCCTGGTGTCAATATTCCGCGCATCAAGAGCAACGCCAAGCATAGCGTAATCGCCACTGTCCATGACAAAATCGTCGCCCGGCCGACTGATATCGATCCCGGTAAACTCCCGGAACTTCGCTTTCTTTACGGACATTACAATCTCACGTCCCTGTTCTTGAATTTAAAGCTGTCCGGCGAGCCATACATACGCTTGACCACGTCGTCCACCATGTCGTTATAAAGCTGGTAATGCACACTCGCTCCGCTCTGTGTGACCGCATCCATGCCGGACCTGTACCGGGCTATGATGTATTCCGCGATGCATGGGCGGAATGGCTGCGGAATATCCAACTCCGCCGTGCTGCCGACATGGATTCGTTTGGGATAGTAACGGTATCGCACATCAACCGTCCCGCATCCATCCACACGGATTTCTCCGTAGCTATCGCCGCCGAGGAACCTAAGCGCACGGCCGTTCTGCGTGACAGTCTGCACGTCCCTGCATTCGCGAGACAGGTCATCCATTGCGAAACAACCGTTGATCAACTCAATGGGTTCCGTTCGGTACATATCTGCTCGCTTGGCAATCTGCCGCAATGCATCGTTGGCATACCGCGCAAACTTGGTTTCGTATTCGGGCATGATGGCGCTCACACCGGAAAATTCCAGTTCGGCGCATGCGGCCTCAAATATTTCACGCCAGGTCATGCGCCGAGCTTCTTCCCGTTACCCTTGGTGTAGGCAGTCTCAATCTTTTTTGCGGCGATGGCGACGCGCTCGGATTCGCGCACAACCCGATAGAGCGATTCGGGCACGCTGATCTGAACGTCTCGCAGCAGCCGGAAATTGCAGCCGTTGATGCATCCTTCCCAAAACTTGCTGACGCCGTCGGGCCGGATGATGATATCGACCTTTTTTTCCTTCCGAAGGGCCTTGCCAACCTCTCCGGCAAGCTGGTCAATCTGTTCCTCGGTAATGTAGTTACTCATAAAAAACCCCTTTCTGGAATGCGGGGGAACGCTTGCACGCTCCCCCGCGCTTGTTTTACAGGCTGTACGCGGATTGGATTTCCACGATCCAAAGATTGTTGAGAACCTTCGCCGTATACATTGCAACCTTCGCGCCCACGGTGGAGCGCTGATTGAGCGGGTCGAACCCGGCAGTTCCGGCGGGCTTAATGATCGTCTGCATCGCGGAGCTTCCGCTGATATCGATCACGCCGTAAGCATCCTCTCCGAAGATCAGCGTCGAGGCAACAGGTATTCCGGCCTTGTTCGCATCAAGCGCGCCGGCGTCCTCGCTGTACACAATGGCGTCCTTCGAAAGGGATGCGGCGGCCTCGGTGAACGTTACCGTTTTCGTGCCTGGCGCATACGACGCAATGGTATATTCGTCGCTGCCCACCTTGATCTTGTTCCCGGGGGTGGAAAGGTACGCAACCCCAGCCGCGCTCGGCGTGTTTTTCAGCACAAAGGACTGGCTGGTCGTCGTTGCGGCAGATACCGCGTTCAACACGCTCTGCTTGTAGATTTTCGCCTCGGTGGATTCCACGAACACCACGCCGAACAACCGGCCAAGCTCACCGGCATAGATCTGTTCGGAGTTGGAATACTTGGAAACATCCTGCCAAAGCTGGTCGCTTTGCAGGTCATAGGTCGCGTCCGGGCCGCAGATGCAAATGAAGTGCGGCTTGCGGCCGGCGTTCGCGCCGCCCTCCACCGCAACGTTCTTTGTGAACATGCGGGCCTTGTTCTTTTTGAGCGTGCGCACGGCCTTGCGAACTTCATTGACGGTCAGCTTGTCCGAGGCCGTCAGCGCAATGCGACTCGTCTTGCCACCCGCATACTGCTTATTGGTCGTGGCCGCCATCGCGTCGCGGGTGACCCATTCAGCAACCGTTCCGAGCTGTTCGCCAAGCAGCATGGCGGAATCGTCCACAACGGGGTCTAACGCCGTCATTTCGAGCACGTCGGACAGCTCGACATACGCGCCGTACGATTTGCACTCCGCCTCGACGTGGGTTTGGTTGAGGCTCTGTCCATCGGGGGTCACGCCCTCATCGAGCGTCAGCACGTCGGCGTCGACGTCGAACAGCTCGTAGCGCCGGAACTCGACGCGCTTTCCGCTGTTCCTCGGAATGGGGCGCTTCTGGCCAAACGCCGCGTGCACCAGCTTGGTCTTGGCCGTGATCAAAAGCACCTTGTCATAGTATTCTTTGTTGAAAAAAGCAGTACTTGCGGTACTGCCGGTCGTGTTGATAGGCATGTCTTATCCTCCTAAATGATTCTTTTGCCCTCCATCGCGGCGGCGCGCATTTTCTGGCGCAGCGCCGTAAAGTCGCTGTCGGGCATGTCCTTGTAGTTCAGGCTCGCCGGGCGGACCGCGTTTTGCGCGGAAAGAGGTTTCGGCAACTGTCGGGCCTGCTCCGCTCTTTGCCGCACCTGCATCTGGTGCGCGCCCGCCTCCGATTTCGCCTGATAGATTTCCATTGCGGCGGCGACCCCGTGGTTATACACCGCTTCCGCAAACCCCGGGTATACCGTCCCGATCTCCTCCAGATTGAGATCGGCGGGCAATTCCCCTGCGCGCACCGCCTCGGTCAATCTTGTCGCAACCACCCGCGCAGGGTCCTTGTGCTCTATAGACGCAGCGTCCTGTGGGTGCTCGTTCCTTCCCATGAGCATGCGGCCAAGCGTCTCTGGATTCTCCGTGATCGTCTGGCTGTTCCGCTTGACAAAGTCCTCTTCGAGCTGCTTTCTCGCCTCCTCCTTGCTGATACCGTGCATTCTGGCGTAGTTGTCCAGCATATAGGAGCCAAGCGCATACTCGTCGCTTTTCTGCAAGCGTTCGCGCTCCGCATTGATTCGGCTCGAAACGCCGATATCAATGCTCTTTTGGTCGTATCCGCGTGCGGGCTGCGCGGCGGCTTCCCGCGGCTGCTCCTCGTCAGGAGCACTGACACCCGTGCCCTCGGCGGTCGCCGACGTTAAAAAATCGGCGGCGTGCAATTCCTCGACCGGCTGCGCGCTTTCCGCAGTCGTTTGGATATCGAGTTCGTTTCCATCAGCCGTAATATTCTGTTCCATGCAAATTCCTTTCGTCACCCGTTTGTGGCCGGTTTCGCCATATTCGCCCGTCGAAGGTCGGCTTCACCCATCGTTACGCGTCGGCCGGTTGCGCCGGAACCGGCTCCTTCCACCGTGGGGTGGTCGTTTCCGGGTCCATATAGACCGACGCCATGCCGGAAATCAGAGAGGATTGAATCTGCACATACGCGATCTTGTACTGGCGCAGCTCCTCAACCACTTTCTGAAATTCTTCATGCAAGGCATTGTATCGGTTCACCGCCGCCTGGTAGCCCTGTTCTGATGCGGCGCGCAGCTTTTCAAGCACAATCTCCTTGTTTGGCAAATCCATCAGCTCGGCCAGAATCGTTCGGTCAACGCTGTCGCCGAACATCTTCATGAGCTGAATCACAAAATCGTTATTCTCTTTGGTCCTGTATCGATTCTGCCGCGTGGTCTGCACGCTGACGTGGCACTCCAGCGGAAGCAGCACGTCGCCGCCCAGCTCCCGAAACAAGTGCTTATCCACATCGAAAGAGATTTCCTGCCCGTTTTGCGTGACCGTAACCACTCTCGGCACCAAGCAAAATTCGCGGATTACCTCGATCAACTTCGTAATCGCGCTCTTGTAGCCGCTATGAAACCTCCGGGCATACATCCGCTGCCGCTTTAAGGCAACGTCCTGCGTCAGCGCAATGGAAGCTTCGCCCGTGATGCCGCCCGTCTCTCCGCGTGCAGGGTCATTTGCGCCGCTTTCCTTCTTGATGCTCTCGCGCATCGCAAGCATATAGTTGAAAATATAGGCTGGGAGCGCCTTGTCCTGCTGCCACTCAATGCTTTTCGGGTTGCTGACCTCCAATATTTCGTTCGACCAGTCCCGCAGGGCTTCGATATCCTCGCCCTTCGTCACCAGCATGCGGCCGCGGGATGCTCTAAGCGCATTCATCAGCAAGATTTGGTCCAGCTTGTCGGAATACAATTGGCTGTCATACTGCATATCCACAATGCCGAGGCCGAGCGGGGACCCCTTTACCGCATACAACACCGACACATCGAACGGGTACTGCCCATGAGAAAAATATCCATCCGGCTTTGTAAGCGCGGAGTTTTCCAGCACCTGTCGTCCGGCCAGCTGCACCATATGCACCGCCGTTTTTCGGGTTTGGGGGTCGTATACGCGAAACCACGCTTCGACGAACAGATATACGTCCTCGATGCGCGGTTTGACCCTGGAATCCTTTTTGTCGTGGTAAGGCTCGATCGACATGGAATCCTTTTCCATGTACTGCGCCTGCTCCGGGTAATGCTGCTGTAGCCAGTCGCGGGTCTTGCGGTCAATCTTGAATACCGCGCGCCCATCCTGCAGCTTGGCGCATTGCGGGTCAAACAGAATGTTCTTGTTGGAAACCCAGCGAACGAACGATGCGCCGTAACCATAATTCGCATCCGCTTCCCACCCGGTTTCCTGCGCGAGCCAGCCGCCCACAAGGAAATCGTCAAGCATTTGCTCGTACTGCTCCTCATATCCGCACGCCTCCACCTCCTGCTGCACAACCTTAGTCAACAGCTTGGAAAGCAGCGCGTCGGCCACATCCTCCGGCTCGATTACTGCCTTGGGTAATTCATCGATCATGTCGGCTTTGACGTTTTCGATCGTGGACTGAATGACCGGCGTGGAGGGACGCGGCTCGTTCTGATTCTCCGGCGGCGGCACACCGGCCCAGGAATCGCCATGATAGACCTTTTCGGCGATATCGAGCCGTGGCCACTCGGTCAGCTCATACGCCACCTTGAAGTCGTTGAACAACTCATATATCGCGTCCGCAAACCCGTCGTCCACGCCGGGCGGGTGCTCCTGAAAAAGACCGGCGCGAATCCTTTGCATCGTGCCGTCCGTGCATACAAACTCCTGCATTGTCACTCCTTATGTGCAGCCGAGAAATCCGTTTCGCTTCCGAATGACCGGCGCAGAAAACGGGTCGAAGCCGCTTTTCTTTTTCTGTACGGGCGCCGTCCTGTTTGGCGCCGGGCGGCTCATGAGCCCATAACGCAACGCCTCGGGCGCGTGGTCTTCGCAATTTGCCGCCACGTCTTCGGGGTTGCCGGCATCAAAGTATAACCCCGGAAGCGTACGTATCAGGTTCGTACAGCTTGCAAATATCTGCAACCTCGGCTTCCCGTCGGGTGCGTCGGCCAGATATTCCCGCACACGCTGCCACCCCTGCACCCGCGAGTTATCGGCCCGCATAAGCGGCACGCCATTGCGCACAAACGTATCCGCGATGTTTTCACCTATGATTGCATCGCCCTGGCCCTTTTTCTGCCATGCGTCGGGAGATGACCACGTAGCATCAACCTTTTCGCCAACAGACAGTCTTGTGATGTTCTGCGCCATTGCCGACGCTAGCACCCGTCCTGTGTATATTTCACGATACACATACACACGGCTATCCGGCTCGACCGCAAACCATAGCACGCAACACGGGTCGTTGTAGCCCCAGTCCATTGCGCGAAACCTGCGCCACTCGGCCGGGATTGCAAACGGCTTGATGACATGCTTTATTCTGGAAAACTCTTCGTAGTATTGGCCCTCCAACACATCCCAATCGCCATCCAGGTGCATGCGCCGCTTGGCGTCCGAAAGGTTTTCAAGATTTGTCATATACTCCGGGTTCCGCTCCATGAGCACCTTGTTATCCGTAATGCGCGCCGGTATAAACACATAGTCCTCGGCGCGCTCGGATTTCTTATACTGCCGGTCGATAAACAATCGTTTGACCCAGCCGTGCCCTACGCCGCCGGGATTGCATGTGTAGTACATGCGCGGCGTGAAATCCGTTCGCACCGAACGGCTGCATGTCGTGATGTACTGCATCTGGTCTTCCGTAAAGTGCGTAGCTTCTTCAAGCCCGATTACATCGTACTCTTGCCCCTGATACTGATACACATCCTTTTCAGCGTCACAATACCCCAGCTTTATCGACGAGCCGTTCGGAAACACAAATTCCTTTCGCACATCAGTATACGACACAAAACCGCTCAATTCGCTCAGCAACGGCCGCACATGATTTTCCATCAGCTCCGGCAGCGTCCGGCGCATAAGCAGGAGCCTAAGCCCGTCATACCGCAACGCCAGCAACACAAATTTTCGCCGCATGGCCCAGCTCTTCCCGCCGCCACGCGCCCCGCCGTATGCCGTATGTCGCGCGGTCGAAAGAAAGAATTCGGCCTGCCTCGGGTTTGGGTCGCCGGCAAGATAAATTTCTTTTGCCATTTTTTCCTCACATAAAAACACGGTCCGTTAAAGCCGTGTCCAGTTTTGCGGCCAGTCGCTTGCCGCCGGATGTATAGTACCCTACGAGTTCGCGCGGTACCTTGCCCCAGTCGAATCACTATCAAATTTTTTTCCGCAATAATCAGAGGGGGTGTCCGCGCTGATCAGCTTTTTCTTTCGCTTTTTTTCGCCACTCCTAGGGGGAGTGGCCCGGCGTGGCATGCTCCGGCCACGGGGGGTGGGGTCAAAAAATGTAGCGCATAATCATGCAGGTTGCATGCAATATCTTTGCGTTAAATAGGTATTTTGCGCAAAGATGCCGCGAATCCTACGCATAATCAATGCATACGATCATGCATATCAACTTATATCGCAGTATACAAGCGCTACATACAGCCCTGCATATGCACGCTGTGCATCAATATTATCTGCTATATCGCCTGACCTGCTCCGCGGTTGCGTCGGCAAACCGGATAACGATCTCGCCACTATCGGCAGACTTAACCCCATAGCCAAAATCGCATAGCAGCGCCGCCGCTATGCGTGACTCGATATCTCCGTTTGCCGCGCCATCCAGGATGATCTGCTCTATCCGTTGCCTCGCGCGCGCGAGGATGGCCCGCACCTGGAATTGTGCATCCATGACATTTGCCGCGCTATCGGTCGCCGCTGTGCCGTCCTGATCGTGCTCTCCACCCCGTGTGGCGCTGGTATCTGTATCTGTATTATATGGCAGTACTTTGCCCGTGCCTGCGTTATCCGCTCCATCCCCCTCCTTACCCATGTGCCGCAGCACCGTGGACTTAGATACGCCCAGGTGTAATGCAAGACCTACCACAGACGGCCACTCCCGGCGTATCTTGATACTATTATTTTTAAGCGTGGTACGGATGGCGGTCGCCTCGCTTGCCGCAAAATAGGCATCCACCGCCGCTGCCAGTTTGTCCGGGTCAGTTAGGATTTGTGCTCGCTTGCCCATGATGGTGTCGCCTCCTTTTTTTGGTTTTAAATATTTTCGATTTGTCTATTGACATTACGCAACATCCATGTTATGCTGTAGCTACAGTAAGGGACGGAGGGCAAGCAAATGACGTACGATTCGATCCGCGCAATGGCCGGCATCAACGAGGTCGACCGCGAAAAGGTTAACGCCCTGGCCGACAGCATGATTAAGGATGGCTGGATTGGCGCCCCGATCCTCGTCTATGGCGAGTCCCTGTTGACCGGCAGCCACAGGCTCGCAGCGCTCCACGAGGTTGAGCGCCGCTATGGGGCCGACGAGATCGATAGCGCCCCCTCCGTCCTGTGGGAGGATGTGGCCGCAGATGTTACCGAGATCGTTGAGCAGGCGCTTGCAGCGTTCGAGTCGGAGCGCGGCTGGTCGAAAGATATTGATACATCGGACATCGGATGGTTGCTCAAGGGATCGTGGGTCGAGCAGTACAAGGCCGAGATTGCGGAGTGGTAACGCAGTGGGACCGTCCCGTTATGTCAGCATCAAAGAAAACAAAACCGGGAAGATAAGGAGGTACATGTAAAGGTGAAAAAGATTGTTAATGGCAGGGTCTACGACACGGAAACCGCCACGCTCATCGGCGAATGGTGGAACAACGAAAGCGGCCTTCGCCGCATTGATGAGGTGCTTTACCGCAAAAAAACGGGCGAATACTTTTTGCACGGCTTCGGCGGGGCCGCCACCCAATATGCCGCGGCCATCTCGCAAAACTCGTGGCAAAGTGGAGAGCGCATTATGCCCCAGTCCTACGGCGAGGCGCAGGCGTGGGCGGAAGAGCATCTTGCCGCTGACTGCTACGCGGCCGAGTTTGGCCCAGTTTCGGAAGATGATACGCGTACTACCGTCACGATCTCCCTGCCGGCATCCACCATTGAGCGGGCCAAGCGCGCCGCCGCTCAAAAAGGCGCTTCCCTGTCCGGCTACATTGAGGACTTGATCGCCGCGGCCCGATGATGGCGAACAGTAGTTGCCCGAAATGCCTCGGATTTTTCCGGGGCTTTTCTTATCCATCCTCGCGCCCTTCCTCTTCGCCCTGTATGGTCACCAAGAGGGACAGCCGCTTCCGACCGTCCCTTTCTTCCCTCCACCGGGGACCACTGTATCAAGTATACCACTTGACAAGGGTGCACTAGTGACACGATTACAATCGTAGCCCTCTTTTCCCCGCAAACACTTTCCGTGCCAGCGCTAGCCATCGGTATATAGTGCGCCTGTCGGCATGCAAATACATGCTGGCCGCAATCACCCGCTCCTCGATCTCGCCCCGGGATAACTCCATGTCCGGCAAGATCATATACACCGCCCGCACGGCCTTTGCCACAGCCGTCCCTCGCTGCCGGGCCACCACCTCCAGCGCAAATTCAGCGGCCTCCAAATCCGCCAGCTCTGCCGCCGCATCCATCACCGCTTGCTCCGCCCGCATGACCGCCGCCTCGGTGGGCGCCGACACGCCGTCTTGCACATTGGATCCTCGCAGCTGCTGGTATCGCAGCATCTCGTTGTAGAGGCTGCTCCGGTAGTCGGCGGCGGAGCCTTTGCGCGCCAAAAAACGGAACGCCTCGGTGGCATAGTCGCGATAATGACTCTTTTTCACACCACATTCCCTCCGTAAGTATTGATCTCGTCCGCGCTCCTTAATAAATGATACATAATCCCTAAAACTGTATCATTTTTCTGTGCGTGCTTCGATGGGATTCAAACGCCCGCACCGCCTTGCTTTTTTGCGTTCTTTTTCCGTGCCGTTTTTAAAAAATGATACCGTAGCGCGGAATCCCGTAAACTCACATTTTTCGCCTCGGCGTTTTGACTCCCTGCGGGCCAAGGTAGACGGCTGCCCGATCGGCTTCCGCGTCCTCGCTCCCCCACATCACATACCGCAGCGTGACGTCCGGGCTATCGTGATTATACATGCGCATGAGCGTGAGCACGCTGCCGCCGCCCGCCACGTATTGGTAGCCGTAGGTCTTGCGCAACGAGTGGAGGGCGAACGTGTAGCCAATCCCGATTGCCCGGCCCGCCTCCGATACTATGCGGTGCCCCTGCTGCCGGTTGATCGGGTAAATGTACGGTACGCCGCCGATGCGCTGCATCTGTCCGCGGAAGAGATAATCGTAGGTCTTGAGCTGCCAGCGATCAATGTACCCCTGTATCTCCGCGTGCAGCTCTTTGTTCATCCGGAAATTCTGCATCTTTCCGGTTTTGTTTTCTTTGATGCTGACATAACCCTTTGCAACGTCCGTCACGCGCAGCTGCAGCAGGTCCTCGGCGCGGAACGCGGTGTTGACGCCGATGAGGACCAGCATATAGTTGCGGTCGGCCTGATAACGCTTGATTTGGCTCTTTGCGCTCTCGACACGATTTTTGAGCATGCCGAGCAGCTCCATGAGCTGGCGCTTATCTTTAATAGGTAACGTCAGCTTCTGCCCGCCGAAGTGCTTAATCCTGCGCATAGTCCCGATAATGATTTTTCTTCAAGTCAATCTCCTTTCAGCCTGGATATTTTATTTTTATGGTGTAAATATGCCATTCAAAAAATATATTTTTCCAGCGCATCTCCGCAAAAAAATCCGGAATGACTGACCATACGGCCTAATCCGACCGCACGCGGACGGAATGCTGGAATTG
>CAYUTA010000062.1:0-15535 GCA_964447605.1 uncultured Oscillospiraceae bacterium
ACCGCGCCCTTGGAATAGTGGTTGAGCGAAGCAATTCCACCCTGCGCCCGGACGCCCTCCCAGGACTCCCACACGGTGATCGCGCCGTTCTTGGGCATAAAGACCAGCCCGGCATTTCTTCGTTTTCCAGCAGACGGTAGGCCGCGTCCGACCAGCCCACACTGCCGTTCATCACCTTCATATAAAAATCCACGCCACCCATGGGCGCGATTTGCGGTAACCGTCCGTTCTTCTGCCAGTCATACGCGTCGCGCAAATACTTCTTCGTAAAGGCCGCGTAGTCGAACAGATATCCCGCCGTGTGAAAGAATATCTGCGCGTCGCCCGTCCAGCCGCGGCGCTCGCGCGTCGGGCAGTCGGTGGGTATGTCGGCCGAGTTATTGCGGGTTGACCAGCGTGTGTTCCGAATAAATTGGTCAAGAAGCGGATGGGAGCTTTCAAACGTGCCTGTTTGCGTGATATCGGAACTGACCGCGACTGCGGTGAAATCGTCCGCAGAAAACGGCGTTTTCACTCAGCGACATCTATATTCAAAAGGTCGAGATGCTCGAACGGCCTGCGGACGTCGCCCGCCTGATGCAGCAAATGGTATTTGACTTTACCGACAGAATTGCAAGGGAGCAGGTCGGCGGATTCCGCGGCCGTCTGGTACAGCAGGTGCGGCATTACGTTCTTGAGCATGTCATGGAGAAACTCACAAGCCATTCCATTGCGGCTGCGCTCTCTGTCAACCGCAGCTATCTGTGCGAGCGCTTTCAAGCGCTGACGGGCACGAGCGTGCACGTTTTTGCCACGCAGATGAAGATCGCGGAAGCAAAACGGCTTCTGGACGTCACGGACAAGAGCCTTGTCGAGATTTCCGCGCAGTTGAATTATTCCTCGCAAAGCTACTTCTGTAGCTCGTTTAAGCGCGTGACGGGCATGACGCCCGCCGTCTACCGGTGAAACGGGCGGCAGGCTCGCCGATAGGCAAACGGCGCCTCGCCGCTTACCCGGGTTGCCGCTTTTTTTTCCTCGGAACCTCGGCTTCCCACGGATGGCGGCCCTGTCCGTCCAGCTTGTCTTGTGCCGTGAAGATACAGGGCGCTGCGCCCTTCCACGTTCCGTACTCAGTTCCAGAATTCCTTTTTCAAGCCTTTTCCTCGCTTGCGCGTTTTGCGCATACTCTTTTTGCTTTGGTACAAACTGATACTGAGGTGAATTACATGGCAAATTACGTAGACGGTCCCGGAATACCCTTGGGGCTTGGTATGGCGCTCGCACAAAATCAGGAAGCGATGAATCGCTTCGCAACGATGACGCATGCAGACCAACAGGCCTTCATTGCCAGAACGCATTTAGCGCAATCCAAAGAAGAAATGCGGTCCTTGGTGCAGTCACTGCTTGGCTGACATTTCCGGCCGAGCAAAACACCCGCGTATGCCGGTTTTATCATAACCCCGTTGACAAGACACAGGTCGCCGCCCTCAGCCGGGATGCGGGTACGAGTTTCAGGTTTTCACAATGCTATTTGCGCTCATCCAGCCGTTCTGCCGGGCGGTGGCGTATCCCGTCATGCGGGAAGCATCATCGCCGCCAAGAGACCGTCGACATTGAACAGGATGGAATGCCGGGGATGCTCACTTTCCGTCGGCAGCGCCCTGCACAGGAGCAGTCCGACGACCGCTTCTGTAAGAATTCTTGCGCAGCAACACACGGCGGTCATCTGCATGGCCGACGTTTCCGTGACCGACTTGCCGATCGTCGTACCGCCAAAGGCAGAAGCAAAAAAACGTTGCCAAAACTGCGCCTATTGGGTGGAAATGTCCATAACACGTATGATATAATACGGTTCAGCAAATCAGATTTATCGCTGCTATAGCAAATATTTGAAAGGATAGTCCAATGGAGCGCATATTGGAACCCGCGGGCCAAGACCTGAGCAGCAGTTTGATTCAAATAATCCCCGAACGCCATTCCGTTCGGAATTTTCAGCCGGTTGGAGTGCCTGTTGATTTATGCCAACAAATCGAAACCTTTGGGAACCGGGCGCCGGCTCCGTTTACACATGACGTTCAATTCCAGGTTTTTCAGGCGGAGCCGGGGAAAAGGCTATATAACAACGGGGTAAACCCGCCGGACAATCTTGCTGTGATCTCGCCGACCGATTTGATCTCTGTATCGAAAGCGGGCTTCGTCGGCGAACTGGTCATGCTCTACGCCGTAAGCCTCGGCCTGTCAACCTGTTGGTTTGGTCACTACAAACTCTCGGAGCTCGGCCGTTACCTGCCGGAATTCGCAACCGCGGCGCGCCTGAGGGAAAGCACGTTGGGCTATGGCTACGGCAATCAGACGGACGTAGGCCGGCGTGTGATTTGTTGTATGCCGTTCGGCTATCAAAATACGGATAGCAGCAGATGGATCGACCGTATCGCAAAACGGGTCGGAGCCGGTCGAAAGCCATTAAAAGAGCTATTCCGGTCTGAATCGGAGTATGAGCTGTGTCCCGCCGGGCTAAGAAACGCACTTGAATCTGCCAAGCTGGCGCCTTCCGCCGGAAACAGTCAAATGTGGCGGTTTGGGTATGACAGCGAGACCATAATTCTAACCGTAGCGATGCCGGTTGGTTACAAGCATTTCAAGTGGGAACACCCCAATGCAGACGTTGGAATGTGCGCCGCTCACCTATGGTTGGCATTACTATCCGGCGGGTATGCTCCGAATGTTCAGATTGCATTGCTCGGCGGACGTGCGGTATGGTCGTTTGCACTCAGAAATTAGGGGGGGCGCCTGTTCCTTCCCGTTTGGTGGGTACAGTGGGCGCAAGCGCATGGTATCAACCCGCCCAAAAAGCCAAGGGTGGGTTCGGAGGGCCGCTGCCTTCCGGGGGCTTGTCCCGGCTTCGGCGGCGTGCTTTTCGATGGAGCGCTCTTTATCCGGCCTGGTGTTTCCGGCCGGGTCTGTGCAAAATAGATGTTGTCCATCATCCGGCGCAGTCATCTGCCAAAGAAAGCTTATTTCAACAGGTTCGGATTACATTGTTCAGGCGAAAGAACGACGCTTATTTATTGTTTTGTTCCAAGGGTTCCCGCCTCCGGTTCGGTTCGCGTAATTATGTACATGAGTGCGTTGATAATGGCCGCCGCGACATTGCTGCCGCCTTTTCTCCCGCGGGCAACGATGCAGGGGGCGTCCGTTTCCATAATCAGTTCTTTCGCCTGCACAGCGTTGACAAAGCCCACCGGCACGCCGATGATGAGCGCAGGCGAAAGCCGTTTTTCGTTGATGAGTTCATACAGGCGAATAAGCGCCGTGGGCGCGTTGCCTACGGCAAAGATCAGAGGCCCGGGTAACGCGGCGGCATTGTCCACGGCCGCGGCAGCGCGGGTCGTTCCGTTGCGGGAAGCGGCGGCGGCCACATCCGCATCCGCCACAAAGCATGCAGCCTTGCAGCCCAGTCTTTGCAGCGCCGGCTGATTGATACCTGCGCGACCCATGTTGGTATCGGTGACAATGGTAGCGCCCGCTTTCAAAGCGGAAAGCGCCTTATCCAAAACCCCGTCCGAAAAATAGAGGGCGTCAGCGTAGTCAAAATCCGCCGTGGTATGGATCACTCGCTTGATGATCGGTGCAAAGGATGGTGCGAGCGAATGCGGAAGCTCGCTTTCAATGATAGCAAAGCTCCGTCGTTCAATGTCAGCAGGCAATACATTTTCCAGCTTCGTCTTCATATCCCCTCCTCCAGAATGCGATAGATTGCATCCATATCAAGATGCGCCCGAACCCCGTCCGCAAGCAGATTGTACTGCCGCTCCTTATAGGAGGCAAGGTCGAATGCGGGAGCGGCCAGCGTCACGCCCTTTTGCATGCACAGAGCTGAAATCACGGCGTTGCGGCAGGCGGCGGTATCAAAGAAGCCATGTAAATAGCTTCCGTACACGCTCCCGCTTTGGCAGCCGTCTGGAATGCCGTTATCAAGCCGCAGCAGCGGCATTGCGCCCGCATCCAGTTTTGTTGCCCCCATGTGAATTTCATAGCCCTCAATGACCGCGCCGGAAAGCGGGGCAAGAACGCCGCGCGTCTCAAGCGCGATTGCACGCACACGGGCGCGGCGCTTCTCGGGCAGAAACGAGGTTTTGACGGGAAGCAAGCCCATACCCGCAACCTCGCCGCCGCCCTCCGCGCCCTCGGCGTCCGTGATGCGTTTGCCCAGCATCTGATAGCCGCCGCAAATGCCAAAGACGGGGGTGTTGTTTGCCGCAAGCTTCTTAATCGCCGCCTCCAGGCCGCATTGCCGCAGCCAAAGAAGGTCAAAGATCGTACTCTTGGTGCCGGGCAGCACGATTAAATCCGGCTTCCCCAGGTCGTCCGCCCCCCGTACGTACCGCACCGCCGCGCCGGGCGTCGCGGCAAGCGCCGTAAAATCTGTAAAATTGGAAAGGCGTGGCAGACGGATGACGGCAATGTCAATTTGCGCGCCCGCAGCCTTGCGGGAAAGCCGCTCGGATAAACTATCCTCGTCATCAACATCCACATGGAGCATCGGCAGCACACCCGCCACAGGCTTACCCGTCAGCTTTTGCAGCATCGCCAAGCCGGGCGCAAGCAGGGTAACGTCGCCACGAAATTTGTTGATGACCGTAGCCTTGATGATGGCCTGCTCATCCTGATCGAGCAGCGCGATGGTACCGTAAAGCTGTGCAAATACGCCGCCCCGGTCAATGTCGCCCACAAGCAGCACGGGCGCCTTTGCCAGCTTCGCCATGCCCATGTTCACAATGTCGCCCTCTTTGAGATTGATCTCCGCAGGGCTGCCCGCGCCCTCGATGACAATGATGTCGCTTTCACGCGCCAGTGATGCATATGCCGTGATAATTGTGGGCACAAGCGTTCTCTTCATGGCAAAGTATTCTTCTGCGGACATGTTGCCGACGACCTCGCCGTTTACAATGACCTGTGAGCCTATGTTCGTCACGGGCTTGAGCAGGATCGGATTCATTCGCACACTTGGTTTGATGCCGCAGGCCTCCGCCTGCACGGCCTGTGCGCGGCCCATCTCGAGGCCCTCGTCGGTAATGAAAGAATTAAGCGCCATATTCTGGCTTTTAAACGGCGCGACACGATAGCCATCCTGATGAAACACCCGGCAAAGCCCGGCGGCCAGCAGGCTCTTGCCCGCATTGCTCATCGTTCCCTGTACCATGATTGCCCTAACCATGCAGCACCTCCGCAACGGCGCACAGCAGCGCCTCGTTCTCCGCGCGGTTTTTCACGCCGATGCGGAAATACCGTTCGTCCAGGCCCGAAAAATTATCACAGCCGCGCACAAGGATTCTCCGGCGCAGCAGCGGTGCATACAAAGGCCGCGTGCCGCGAACCAACAGGAAGTTCGCGTCGCTTGGGAACAGGGCAAGGTTCAAGCGGGTCAGCTCTTTTTTGAGGTAGGCGCGTTCATTCGCCACGAGCGACCGCGTTCGTTCCGCCCAATCCGCACAGTCCAACGCCGCAACGCCCGCCGTCTGCGCAACGGCGGATACGCTCCACGTTGCGCCGAAGGACGCGATGCGGTCAAGCATCGCCGCATCCGATGAGAGTAGATACCCGAGCCGCAGGCCCGCCATGGCGTACAGCTTTGTAAACGCCTTTAAAATCAACAAATTCGGATATATGGCAAGCAGCGGCAGCAGCGATTCACCCTGCGTAAAATCAAGAAAGCACTCATCCAGCGCAAGCAGCGTATTGTTGGCTTTGCATTGGTCCGCAATTTGCAGAATCAAATCAAAAGGGCAAAGCCGTCCCGTGGGGTTGTTGGGGTTGCAGAGGAATACGGCGTCGATATCCGGCGTCAGCGCATTCAAAAAAGCATCCTCCAGCAAAAAGCCGGATTCCGCCCGAAGCGGGTATTCTATCATCTTTCCGCCAAACAGCGTCACGTTGCGCATATATTCCGAAAACGTGGGCGCAAGTGTCAGCGCGAGATTTGGCCGCAGGCTTGCACAGATGCGGAAGATCAAATCCGAGGCGCCGTTGCCGCAAAGGATCTGCTCAGGCACGATTTGATGATGCGTTGCCAACGCCTTTCGAAGCGTCCGGCAGGCGGGGTCGGGGTAGCGGGCATAATCCGGAACATGTGCCGCAATGGCATTTTGCACCGCCTCCGGCATACCCAGCGGATTCGTATTGACCGAAAAATCCAGCCGTATGCCGCCATTCCCGTATACGTCGCCGCCGTGCTCAAAGGGCTCCATAGACGCACCCCTTCCATAATAAGGCGACGGCCAACGCCAGCCACGCGGTAACGGTCAAAAGCCTGTGCGAATGCGGGATGTCCGACGCCTCGATGGGACGGGTATCATCGCCGATAAACGGCTTTTCAACGAGTTTCCCAAGGTAATAGGCATTGCCCGCCAGCTGCAGGTCAAGCGCCCCGGCCATAACCGCCTCCGTTTGCGCGGAATTCGGGCCGGCATGGTTGCGGCGATCCCGCTTCCAGATGCGCGCGGCATTCTTAGCGTTCAGGCCGCACAGGCGGGAAGCTGCGATCATAAGCAGCGCGGAAAGCCGCGCGGGGATGTGGTTTGCCGCATCGTCCAGTTTGGCGGCGGCGCGGCCAAAGTCCAGATAGCGGTCATTTTTGTAGCCGATCATGGAATCCATTGTGTTCACCGCCTTATAAAAGCATCCCAGCAACCCTCCGCCAAGCGCCATATAGAACAGCGGAGCGACGACGCCGTCCGTGGCGTTTTCAGCCACGGTTTCCACAGCGGCCCGTATCACACCCGCTCTATTCAGCGCATCGGTGTCGCGGCCGACGATCGCAGAAACCGCCTTGCGCGAAGCGGGCAGGTCGTTTGCCAAAAGCGCGTCATACACGCGGCGGCTCTCGCTTTTCAGGCTCTTGCAGGCAATGCACTGCCAGCATAACAGGCTCTCGAGCACCAGATATGCCCAGGGCGAAACACGCCATGCGGCAAGCAGCAGCAGCGCAGGTACGCCCGTGCAGACGAGCAGGGCTGTCACGACAAGAAGTCCGCCCGCAAGCCGCTTGTTTTGCATGGGATAGAGCCACAACTCCAACCGTGCAATCAGCGCGCCCATGCCGCGCACAATATGCGGCCATCCCTGCGGGTCGCCAAGCAGCTGATCAAGCAGAAAACCCGCGCACAGCGCGGCGGTTGCATTGATCAGCATGGCAAACCATCCCCGATGCAGAGTACGTCGCCGTCGAAACGGCAACGCACGCATGCGCAGTTGTCAACGTGGTATTCATAATAGGCCCGGGACGGCTTTGCAAACCGTTCCAGAATTGCCATCATACAGCCGCCGTGGATGACGAAGGCCGCCGTGGCTTTGTCCGGCAAGGCTTCCGTTGCGTCGGTGAAGGCGTTGCGGCAGCGCGCAGCAAAGTCCGGGAAACTTTCGCCGTTTGGGATAGGCGTTAAACAGCTTGCGGCAAGCCATGCATTGTACGCCGGATCGTCGCGCAACTCATCTGCGGTTTTACCCTCGAACAGGCCGAAATCACACTCGCACAGGTTATCGATGATTTGCGGCCGCACGCCTGGAAACAGGATGGCGCATGTTTGCCTGCAACGAAGCAACGGGCTTATAAACACCGCGTCGCACGGTGGCAATCCGCTTGCAAACAGTTGCCGCGCCTGCGCAAGCCCCACGCTGCAAAGCGGTTCGTCCGTCCGGCCAATATAACGTTTTTCCGAGTTGCCACGCGTCATGCCGTGGCGAATCAGCAGGATGGTTTTCATAGCCGCGCTCCGATCCATGCGCCCGCGGGAGTCGCAAGCACGCAGGCTTGCAACCACCCCCCCCCCGCCGTATCGCCCGGTGCGCCGCTCACGGGCGGGCGCATCAGCATGACCGCGGCGCATAGCAGGCCGGCGATGCGCATGACTGCCAACACAATGCGCTTTTGCACGCATTCAGTAAACGCAAAAAGCATGCCGCCGTATCGCGCATTTGATAGGTTGAGCGTACAGAGCACGGCAAGCGGGCGAGAAAGGATGAAGCCCACGTAAGCAATCTGCATCGCCGCCATACCATACAGCGCAGGGCGCAGGCAGAAGTTTGCCATCGAAAACGCCGTACGCCACAGCGCGGTAAACGCGCCGCAGCGGGAATCCTTCGTAATTTCAAGCTTGCGCTCCCGCGGCTGATGTGGCGCAAGCGCATCCACCGTGTCCATGAATCCGTTCCTGCGAATGCCGACCGTCGTGCCAAGCGGCAACATGGCGGCGATTGCCGCAACACGCGCAAGCGACGTTTCCAGCGCGCCCGGATTGCCAAGCGGCTTGGCTCTTGAATAAAATCTGGCGCGGCAGGCCGTCTCATCTGCGGGAATGATTTCTTTAAGCATAGTCTGCAGGAGCATATTGCGCCGCCTTTCTGACAAACCGATCAACCATAGCGGGATTCGCGGGGAAATACAGATGCGGAAAACCCGCGTACAGGGTGTCCGTCGCATGGATGCAGTCCCAGCGGCACCCGGACAGCGGCTTTGCCGCAGTGAAGTCACAGCCGGTATTCGCGCTGTCATAGTAATGGAACGAATGGGCGCGGATGCTTTCGCCCTGCCTGCAAAGCAGGTTGTCACGCTTGGCTGTCAGCGTGACATAACCAAAACGCTGCAAGCGTTCGGTTTTGTGTGCGGCGGCGGAAATAGCCCCCGTCATGGGGAACCCGTCCAGCGTGTTATGCAGATATAGAAATCCGCCGCACTCGGCTATGGTGGGCAATCCGCCCGCAATTGCCGCATGAATTGCCTGCTTCATGGATTCGTTTGCCGACAGCGCGACCGGATGCAACTCGGGATATCCGCCGGGCAGATACAGTCCGCCGATATTCCTTGGCGGCGTTGAATCCGCAAGCGGGCTGAAAAACAGAAGCTCGCCGCCAAATTGTGTGAGTAATTCCAGATTCTCCTGATAGAGAAAGCAGAACGCTGCGTCGCGCGCAACGGCGATACGGACGCGCGTCGCGGACGCGGGTATTCCGCCGCGGGCGGAAAGCGGGGAAGCGGTTTTTGCCAGGTTGCGCACGCCGTCAAGGTCAATGCATTCCTCCGCAAGCGCGGCCAGCCGGTCAAGCTTTCCCCCGATATCCGCGATCTCCCCCGCAGTGAGCAGTCCCAGTCGGCGACTGCCGACCGTCAATCCGCCCTCCCGCGGCAAAAAGCCCAGCGGGGTCACGCCCGCGTCATGTGCGATTTGGCAAAGCCCCTTGTACAGCGCGGGCGAAGCGCCGTTCCATATCACGCCGCGAATATGGCTGTCCGGCCGGAATGTACAAAAGCCTTGCAGCATCGCGCCCGCAGAAGCATACATGCCCCGGCAGTCTACAACAAGAATCACGGGCGTATTGGTTTCCCGTGCAACGCCGAACGTGGAAAGTGCGCCCTTTGTGCCGACCCCGTCATAATAGCCCATCACACCCTCGATCATAGAAAGGTCGCCAGTTTGCCGGGCAAGCGCCGCGCATAGTTGTTCGCCTGTGCAGAAGAACGGATCGAGATTGCGGGAGGGTACGCCGATGGCCTCCCGGTGAAACATGGGGTCGATATAATCCGGTCCGCATTTGAATGCGGAAACGGCAAGCCCACGCCTTTTCAACGCGGCAAGCAGCGCACAGGTCACGGTGGTTTTTCCGCATCCGGAATGTGTTCCTGCGATCAAAACGCGATCAGGCATAGCCGCCTCCGCTGATGATAAATACCGGATTGTTCGCAATCAGCGGATGCAGTCCGTCGACAGGCTTTGTTTTGCTCACGCCAAGCTGCACAACCTCCGGCCCGATCCCGTGCGCGGCAAAAGCGCTGAGCGCAGTGTGCACGCTTTCAAGCGCGATCGCGTTGACTACGATACGCACAGAGGGGTTCTTTGCGATGATGCAGTCGAATATCTCCGGCATGTCGCCGCCGCTGCCTCCGATAAAGACCGCGTCTGCGGACGGCAGCCCGGTAAGCGCGCCCGGTGCGTTGCCAAGTACCGGCGTAACGTTGCCGATATGAAACGCCGCGCAATTTTGCTCAATAAAGCGGATTGCGTCCTCCTTCTTATCGATGGCGTACACATGGCCATGATACGCCGCAAGCGCCATTTCCACCGTCACAGAGCCTGTGCCCGCGCCCACGTCATAGCAAATTGCGCCGGGCGCAAGCGCGAGCTTACTCATCGTCACCGCGCGTACCTCGGCCTTCGTCATCGGCACATTGCCACGGATGAATTCACCGTCGGAAATGCCGAATTGACTGCGGCTTTCAAAGTTTGGATTGTCGATCAGCAATACCGCAGGCGTGCCGATATGGGCGGCGGGCAAGGCAGATACGGGTAGTTCCAGAATGCGCTCACATTCCGTGCCGAGGTTTTCTCCAACCGTCACGGAAAGGCCGCCAAAGCCCACGCCGGTCAGCTGCCGCGCAAGCTCGCCGATATTGCCGCCTGTCAGAGCAAAGGTCGCAGAATTGCGGCGCACGGTATCCACGAGGTTGGCGCTTCGCCCGTGGCAGCTCAGGATGGCCGCCTCCTGCCAAGGACGACAAAGCTTGGCGAACAGGTAGTTTAGCGACGACACACCCGGAACAACATCCACCTCGTAATCCGGAAGCGCTTTACAAAGCTTATCCGCCGCGCTAAAAAAGCCCGCGTCGCCGGAGACCAGCAGAGCAAAGCGTTCATAGGGTTCGCTTGTAAGAATCCGCCCGACGGGATCCGGCGCATAGGCGGGAAAGCCGGGCTTTTTCAAATGGGCAAACTGCGCGAGCATCCGCGGCGCGCCAAGCAGCGCCTCCGCCTGCTCGATAGCGCCGTTTGCCGCAGGCGTCAGCGTTTCCCCGCCCATGCCGATGCTGACGATGGCGAGCCTTTTCACAGCGTTCCCTCCTTAATCCGGCGTACGATTTCTTCGAGCGGCAGACCTCCCCGCTCCATGGGCCGCGCCAGTACGGCCACGGTCATTTTGCATTTCCGCGCCGCCGCCAGCTTCTCTTCATACCCACCCAGCCCGCCGGATTCTTTAGTTAGCAGGATATCCGCCTCGGCGGCACGAAACATGGCGGCGTTCAGTTCCTCGGAAAACGGCCCCTGCATGCAAATGATGCGCTTGGCTGGAAACCCCGCCGCACGGCACGCGGAAATTCCCTCCGGCGAGGGCAGGACGCGCAGCCATACCCGCTCGGCAAACCCGTTGATGTGTGCGAGCCGTTCCGCTTCCTTCGCGCCCAGCGTGGAGAAAACCATACCTGGCTGTACGTTTAGCCATGCAATGAGCGCGGTCATGCTGTCAAAGCGTTGGCAATCGCCATCCTCCGGCACACATGGGCGGCTGACGCGCAAACATAAGACGCCCTGCGCCTGACATGCGGAGCGGATATTATCGCTTGCCGCCGTTGCATAGGGATGCGTAGCGTCGATGACCCTGCGCGGCCGCTCGGCGCTCAGCAGCGATTCCATATCGTTTTCATCCAGCCTTCCGGTATACACGCGCACCGTACCGCCGGAGGGGAGCAGCGATTCGCCATAGCCGCTTGTCACGCATGCAAGCGCAGGAATCCGCTTCTCCATGAGCAGTTCGACGATTTCCCGCCCCTCCGTCGTGCCGCCGAAAACGATGATGTCAGTCAATACGGTACCCCCTCGGCGTAACCATCCTGCCTGCAACCTCCATAGTCCCGCTGTTGCCGACGAACACCGTCGTAAACATATCCACGCTTGTATCTTTGAGCTTTGCAAGCGCCAGGACCGTCGCTTGTTCACCCTCGCGCCCGATATTCTGCGCGACGCCGCAAACGGTCTCGGGAGATCTATATTGGAGCAGAATGCCGCAGGCTTTGTTAAGATAGTCCGCCCGTTTTTTGCTGCCGGGATTATACAGCACGATGCAGAAATCCCCCTGGGCAGCACAGGCAAGCCGCTTTTCGATCAGTTCCCACGGGGTCAGCAGGTCGCTCAAGCTGATGACAACAAAATCGTGCGTGAGCGGCGCGCCCAGGATGGCCGCGCCGGACAGCGCTGCCGTCACGCCGGGAACGGCCTCGATCTCGACCTCCGGCGTTTCTGCGGCCAACTCATAGAGTAGCCCCGCCATGCCGTAGACCCCCGCGTCGCCGCTGCAAATAACGGCCACGGCTTTTCCCTCGTCTGCCAGCGACAACGCCAGCTTGCAGCGTTTCACCTCCTGGGTCATGCCGGTGTCCAGCGTGGGCTTGTCGGGAAACAGCGGGCGTACGAAGTCGATGTAGGTCCGGTAACCCACGAGCACGTCCGCCTGTTCAATGGCGGCGTGCGCCGAAAAGGTCATGCCGCCGGGACTGCCCGGGCCGATGCCCACAACCGTTAGTTTTTTCATATGGGTTCCTCCTGAAAACGCACCGTATAGGGCGCGATGGCAAGCGCCATGGTCACGCCGTGCTCCGCGTTTTTTTGAGTCAGCAGCCTGCCGCCCGCGCCTGCGCCCAAAACGGCGCTCCTTTCGCAAACGTTATCCACCCCTGCAACGGACTGCACAAACGCCGAAGCGGTGAAGTGTCCCGGCGCGGCGGCAAGCCTGTCTGCAGAGAAAGTCCGATACGGCAATTGACGCTGCCTGCAAAAGGCAAGAATGCCCGCCTCCTTGCGTTTCAGGTCAATGCTGTATACGTTGCGCACCGCCTCGGGGCAGCAATTTGCCTTTTTGAGCACGAGCGCAAAGGCCTCCTCGATGGCCGCCGCGCTTATGCCCCGTTTGCAGCCGACACCCAACGTGACGACGGGCGGCACAAGTTTCAGCGCCTCAGCTCTGCCCCGTGTGCGGTAGGTGATGAGCACGTCC
Source organism: uncultured Oscillospiraceae bacterium (assembly GCA_964447605.1). Taxonomy (GTDB): domain Bacteria; phylum Bacillota; class Clostridia; order Christensenellales; family CAG-138; genus CAYUTA01. Next base: position 12,799 of record CAYUTA010000062.1, read on the forward strand.
GGCGCGTCGTCCTGCACGATGAATCCATCCGGCAATGCGCCCGCAACGGGAAACAGGCTCCGCACCCGGATACGCTCCCCCGCAATCAGGCGGGCGGAAACCCACTTGATGCGTTCCGGGTTGGCAATCCACAGGCCCCGCCTGCTTGCCCAGGCATCGATGCTGAATACGCCGCTTCGGTCCGTGGCCGTGGTAATCACGGGAATCGCGCCGGTATGGCGGGCAATGCGCTGCGATAGCGCGTTCGCGCCGCCGATGTGGCCGGATAGCAACGACACGGCGAACGTGGCGCATTCATCCACGGCCACCACGGCGGGGTCGCTTATTTTGCTTTTCACATGGGTAGCAATCGCCCGCACGGCAATGCCGCAGGAGCCAACGAAGATCAGCCCGTCGCAGGCGGTAAGGCGCGCGTTTGTCCACGCTGCAAGACCGCCATCGACGCACCGATCCAGCAAGACGGTATCGCCGTCGCCCGACAAGCCGGATTGCAACCGCTCCCCAAGGCGCATCCCCCTGTCGCTAAACGCCAGAATCGCGAGCTTCATACGTCCGTCCCTTTCCGAAAGCCGGTGGAAAAGCCCGGATCATACAGCCTGGACAGCGCATAATCTTCGCCGAGAAAGCCGCCCACCGCAATCAATGCGAGATTGGTGATGCCGCCTTGCGCCGCCGCCGCGTGCAGCGTACCCACCGTACAGCAAATCACCTTTTCGTCCGGCCAGCTTGCCTTGTACACAATGGCGGCGGGCGTTTCCGGGGCATAGCCTCCCGCCAGCAGCTCCATTTGCAGCCGCTTGGTCATGCCCGCGCTCAAAAAAATGACCATAGTGGAACCGTGGGCGGCAAGGGTCCGGATACTTTCCCGCTCCGGCACGCCCGTGCGGCCGGCCATGCGGGTCATGATGACGCTCTGGCTCACGTCCGGCAGCGTGTACTCGGCCTTGAGCGCCGCTGCCGCGCCGCAAAAGCTCGATACGCCCGGACATATCTCATAGGGAATGCCGAGCGCCGCAAGCCTGTCCATCTGTTCGCGAATCGCTCCGTAGACGGAGGGGTCGCCCGTATGCAGCCGCACGGTCATGCCGGCCGCATGGTGCACGCGCTCCATCACGGCGATTACCCCGTCGAGCGTCATCTTTGCGCTATTGTGGATTTCACAACCTGGTTTCGTGGTTTCCAGCAGCACGGGGTTGACGAGCGAACCCGCGTAGATAACGGCGTCCGCTTCGGAAAGCAGCCTCGCGCCCCGAATCGTGATTAAATCCGGCGCACCGCAGCCCGCGCCTACAAAATATACCATCGCTACTCCCTCCAGAGCTCCATCAGCGTTTCCGCGTTTTCACTTTGCATCAGCACGCCCGCCATAGGCGCAGCGTTCGTAAAGCAGACAAAGCCGCTTGCGATTCCCTCCGGCACACGGCGAAACAGGCAAGCACCGATGCGTCCGCCCAGGATTGCCACGCAGGGTTTCAACAAGCCCGCGTCATATAAAAGCTGCAACGCCGCGTCCGCAGTCACACAAGCGGCGACCGCATGCAGCAGTTGCAGCGATGCTCCCGCTTCCAACGCGCAGGCGATCAGCGTTTCCATGCGCCCATCGCCATTGCCCGAATGCGTGTCCATCATGCCGATACCGAGTTTGACGAGCTTGCCGATATGCCCAACGAGCAGAATGCGGGAAAAGCCCAGCTCCACGGCGGAGTCGATCGCGTCGCCCACAAAATTCGAGCAGGAAACATGCCCGGCAAGCGACAGGCCAAGCGTGTCCCGCGCAAAGGTTTCCCCATAGTTGCCCGGGGTCAGCAGCACGTCCCGCGCGCCCGCGGCATAGAGCTGCTTGAGTTCCAAACGAATCGTATCGACGAGGGCCCGATTGCTCATGGGTTCGACAATGCCCGTCGTGCCAAGGATGGAAATGCCGCCCGTAATGCCCATGCGCGGATTAAATGTGCGCTTTGCCAGTTCCGCGCCCGCGGGAACGGAAACCGTCACGGAAACGCCGCCGCCGTACCCGCATTGTACGCAGACATCCCGCACAGCTTTGGCAATCATCTGCCGCGGTACGGAATTGATCGCCGCCTGTCCCACCGGCTGATCAAGGCCCGGCTTTGTCACGCGCCCCACGCCCTTGCCGCCCAAGATCAGGACGCCGCGCGCGGTCCTTTTGGCCGTGGCGCAGACCAGAATGCCGTTGGTCGCATCAGGGTCGTCGCCGCTGTCCTTTTTGACGGCGCAGCGGACGGAATCGCCGATTTTCCCAATATTGACAATATCAATGGCGAGCGTGACGCCCGCTGGGGTATCCAGTGAAACCGTGCCCATCGGCTCGTCTGTAAGCAGCATAACGGTCGCCGCCTTGGCCGCGGCAGCAGCGCACGACCCCGTCGTATAACCGCAGCGGAGCAGCCTGCCATTGGCGTTTCGCTTGAGATCCATAAACAAAAACCCCCGGCAGCGAACCGCCGAGGAGGAACTCGTGTGAGCGAAAATGGCTCAGGCACATCCTTCGGTGTCCGCAAAGGAACATGCAACATGGAATCCCGGCTGTGACGGTAACGGACTTGCGAGGGAATTGCACCCTTCTTCCCCATATTTCATTGACAATATCATACCGTTGCCGCAGCAAGAATGTCAAGACTATGACACTATTGACATTCTTCCTTTTTTAGCGCTATGTTCAATCTAGAGTGTGTATCCAAAAGGATATTTGAGTGAAGCGTCGAATATAAATACA
>CAYUTA010000063.1:0-14817 GCA_964447605.1 uncultured Oscillospiraceae bacterium
TTGAAGCACCATGCTTCTCTTTTTTTCCATAACCCCAATCTTTAGTGTAGAGCCCAAAAAACATAGCGCCCTCCCGCGGAATATCCGGGGAGGGCGTCGTTCTGGAAATGAACTGCGAATTTATGGGGGATAGCCGCGCTGTACGCGCTTTATGCCCTGGTCTCCTCATCCTTATAGAAGATTTTGTTGCCAACATAATAGATTACGCAGGCGACAACCATCGCGTTGATGGCCGCGACGCCCCATGTAACAAAGTTGCCGACGAGCGCGCCCGCAACCACGCCTGCAACGGCGCACCAGTTGATCTTGCGGGGCGCAGACTCTTCACTCATGTAACGCTTGCGGTTGAAGAAGAAGTCCAGCATAATGATCGCGCCGATCGGCGGGAGGGTTGCGTTGAGGAAGTTCAGCCAGCCGATAAAGTTGTTGTACAGCCAGACGGCGAGCGCGGTGCCCAGAACGCCGGATACAAGCACCATCGGCCGCTTGCGGATCTTGGTGATATTGGACAGGCCAAGTCCACCGGTATACAGCGCGTTGTCGTTTGTGGTCCAGATGTTTGCGCCCAGAACGACGATGGCCGGAATGGCCAGGCCCTGCGCGATCATAACATAGAAGATGTCGTCCTTGCCGGTGAATGCGCCGCCTACTGCGCCGAAGCAGAACATGAGGATGTTGCCAATGGTAAACGCAATAACGGTCGCCCAGACAACGCCTTTTGTCGTTTTGCCAAAGCGGGTGAAGTTCGGCGTTGCCGTACCGCCGGAGATGAACGAGCCGATTACGGCCGCAATGCCGCCAAAGAGCGTCATGGTGCCGGTGGATTTGTTAAAGATGGCTACAAGTCCGCCGCCGTCGACCGTGGCGGTGACCATTGAGTAAATGCCAAGGACGGCAATCAGCGGAACCGAAATCCAACTGACGATCTCAAGCCCCTTTATGCCAAAGTACGCGGATGCGGTCATCAGCGCGCCGGCAACGACAATCAGAATCCAGAGCGGGATACCGAACTGCTCGGCAACAGGGAAGCCAAACATTGCAACGCCGACTCCGAACCAGCCGATCTGCGTGCAGGAAATCAACGCCGAGGGGAGATACGAACCCAGCGTGCCGAAGGAACGATGCGCCAGCAGGTCAAAGGACAGGCCCGTATGCCCGCCGATGTAGGCAAGCACGCCCGTGTAGACGCCAAGGAAAAGGCTGCCGATCAACAGCGACCAGATGAAGTTCCCCAGATCCATGCCGTTTGCCATTCTGGCTCCGGCGCTCATGCTCGCGGAGAAAAACGTGAAGCCCATCATAATGACGAACATCGCGCCGAATCCCTTGCGCGCAGTCGTTGGGACAGCTTCTAATGAATAGTCGATGTCCAGATGTACCTGTTTTTTCGGTTTTTCCATAAATACTACCTCCATCAAAAATATGTTTTTGCAAGAAATGAAATGTAACTGCTTACATCTGATACCTATTAATTTACTGGATCGTCATGGAATTGTCAATAAATTTTTGAATTTATACCAATATTTCCCTCCCGATTGCATAGGTAAACAACAAATAATAAGCGGCTTTTTCATAATTTGGCACAAGCATTCCGAATCCGTGTCATTGCGCCGCCATAATCGAAACTATTTACAACCGTCCGCAGCTTGTTGTCGAAGCATGTCGCATGCTATCATACCCACTGCGCGGCTATCCTATGCTCCGCAGGATTGCAAGCCGCCCCGTTTCCCGCCGTCTGTGGACGGCAGCCGAAAACGACGGCACATTCTTGCAAATTCCTGTCGGAATTATGCTATAATATGAAACAAACAGGGAAGTGGCAGGTGCAAGGCATGAATATCCGTAAGGTCGCAGAACAGGCCGGCGTTTCGGTCGCTACGATATCACGCGTGCTCAATCACCCGGAGCAGGTCCTGCCGGAAACGCGCGAACGCGTGCTTGCCGTAATGAAGAAGCTGGACTATACGCCCAATTGGTTTGCGCGCGGCCTCAACCTTGGCACAACCAATACCATTGCGCTGCTCATCCCCAACATTGAAACCGGTCTGCATCAAAAGATCATCACCGGCATCGAAACCGTTGCGCGAAACAAGCACTACGCCGTGTTTTTCTGCAATACTTACGGCGATGCGCAGGTGGAATACGATTATTTAAAAATGATGGGGACGCGTCGCGTGGACGGCGTGGCGCTTGTCTCCTCCCGCCTTGGCAACGGACGGGCGCTGCCGCTTGGCGAGCTCGGCATCCCCTGCGTGCACGTTGGGAAAAAGCGCGTCAACGGCTGCGAGACAATCTGCTATATCGATTATGAGGAGGGCGCGCGCCGCCTCATCCGGCATCTGCTCTCCTTTGGGTACGGGCGCATCGATCTGATGCTCGACGATCTCCAGCAAAGCGAAAATGAGCAGATCGAGGCCGGCTTGCAGCATGCGCTGCGCGACTGTAGTCAAAGGCCAAGCTGCCGCAAATTCACCGCCGACAACAGCGTGCACGGCGGCTATGTCGCCGCGCAGAAGATGATTCAGCAGGGCGAGATTCCGGACGCGCTGGTTACGGCCAGCTGCGAACAGGCGCTTGGCGTGCTCAAGGCCGCGCAGGACGCAAAGCTGGATATCCCGGTAAAGCTGGCGCTTGCAAGCATGACCGATTCGCCCGCGTGCTCAATTGTTTCGCCGCCGATTACCACGGTGGAGCATCCTGCAACCAAGCTTGGCATGGCAGCGGCAAGGCTGTTGCTTGACAGCATTGAAAACAAGGAGCTTGAACTCGGCGTGCCACAGGAGATGATTTTGCAGCCAAAGCTGAAAATCCGCAAGTCCTGCGGCAATACCAAGTATATCTACGAACTGTTTGAATAAGCCGCGCAGGGCGCGGCGCAGGGTTTATAAAGGGGAAATGATTATGTCAAAACCAATTGATTTAATGGGTCTCAGGCTGAAGAATCCGGTGCTGGCGGCTTCCGGTCCCTGGACGCGGGACGCTGCGGCCATCCAGGCATGCATCGACGCGGGCGCGGGCGCGGTCATTACGGAGACCATTACGCTTGAGGCGAACGAGCGCATCTGCCCGCGGCTGTTTCTTTGCGGGGACCGGCTGTTCAATACCATGCTTTATTCGCCGCTGCACCTCGAGCAGTGGGAAGGCGAAATGGAGCGCATCAAAAAGGGCGACTCCAAGCTGATTTGCAGCATCTGGGGCGCATCCAAGTCCGAGATCGCCTACCTTGCGTCCAAAGTGGAGCGCATGGGCGCGGACGCTGTGGAGATCAGTATTTCCGCGCCGATTGGTACGCGCAACCAGAGCATCTGCAGCCATGCGCCGGATATCGAGGCATTCGTGCGCGCGGCCGTGAACGCCGTCCACATCCCCGTGATGATAAAGCTTTCCTACGAAGCGGCGGTCTCCCCCGCCTTTTTGGCCGCGGTGGACGCGGCCGGTGCAGCCGCCGTCAGCGCCATCGACGCGCTCAAGGGCCTTTCCGGCGTGGATATTGAGCAAAAGTGTGCAAAGATGCCGACCTATGGCGGATATACGGGCGCCTGCATCCGCCCGATCTCGCTTGCCGCAACCGCGGCGCTCATCCAATATACGCGCATGCAGACGTGCAGCGTCGGAGGGATTGACGGATACGAGGCCGCGCTGCAATTCATCATGCTTGGCGCCACCGCCGTGCAGCTCGCCACCGCCATCCAGCTCAATGGGCCGCAGAGCATCGCCGAGACCATTCAGGGCATCGACAACTGGCTTGCCACGCACGGCTATCAGGACGTTGCCGGCGTGCGCGGGGCGGCTCTTCCGTCGCTTCGTGCGTTTGAAGACATCAAGCCCCGCCAGCTTACCGCGCGCATCGCCACGCCCTGCGCGCGCGCAGACTGCCTGCTTTGCAGGCAGGGTTGTTTATACGCCGCCGTCCACTTCAGCGGAAATGGCGTTTCCATCGATGAAACCCTATGCGCCGGCTGCGGGCTCTGCGCCGACCGCTGCCCACACAAGCTGATTGAAATGGGCTGGATATAGGGTTTAAAGCAAAAAGAAGGGCTGACCTATTTAATTTGTGATCAACCCAGACAGCCCATTTTTATGGTAAGCCCATTTCGTTTTGCCCTATCCAAACAGGCTCCCGATGGTGTGTACCAGCAACGCGACGACATACGCCGTCACAATCTGATAGATCACCATAAACAACGTATACCCGCCGCTGTGCAGTTCCTTACGCATGGTTGCCACCGCGGCGACGCACGGCACATACAGCAGTATGAATACCAGAAACGAATACGCGGCAAGCGGCGTTAACAGCGACGCCAGCGCCGCGCCGACGGCCGAACCTCCCGATACGCCCAGGAACAGCGACAGGGAGGAAACAACCGCTTCCTTGGCCACAAGTCCGCTTAACAGCGCCACTGAGGTTTGCCAGTAGCCAAAGCCCAGCGGCTTAAAAACCGGAGCGATCAACGTGCCAAAGCGCCCGAGTATGGAAAGCTCGGTCTGGTCGGTCAGGCGCAGTCCCGGGTCGAACCGCGTCAAAAACCACAGCACAATGCTCATGATCAGGATGATCGACCCCGCCTTTTCGATAAAGTGGCTCACGCGCTCGCCCACGTGCAGCAGCGTGTTTTTCATTGACGGCCGGCGATATGGCGGCAACTCCATGACAAACGCCGCATGGTTGCGCCGGAAGATTGTCCTGCGAAACAGCACGCCCGTCACAATGCCCACCACAATGCCCAGCGCATACAGGCTGAGCACAACCAATCCGCGCGAATGCACAAAGAACGCCGATGCAATCATGCCGTATACCGGCAGCTTGGCCGAGCAGCTCATAAACGGCAGCAGCAGGATGGTCATGCGGCGGTCGTCCTCATTCTCCATCGTCCGCGCGGACATCGTTGCCGGAACGGTGCAGCCAAAGCCCATCAGCATGGGAATAAACGACTTGCCGGACAGGCCGAACCGTTTCAGCGCCCGGTCCATCAGAAAGGCCGTCCGCGACATATATCCACTGTCCTCAAGCAGCGAGAGGAAGAAGAACAGCAGCGCAATCTGCGGCAAAAACGTCAATACCCCGCCCACGCCCGTCAGCACGCCGTCACAAATCAGGCTGGTCAGCCAGTCCGCGGCCTGCGCTTTTTCCAGCAGTCCGGCGGTAAACGGGATGATATATACGGAGATCAACCGCTCCATGCCGTCGCTCAGCCAGCCGCCGATGGTATCGAACGTCAGCATGAAAATTACGGCCATGAGGGCAAGAAAGATCGGGATGCCAAGATATTTGTTGGTCAGGACTGCATCGATGCGGTCGGAGGTCGATTTCTCGCCTGCAGCCCTGCGCTTTACCGCCGCGGCGCACACCCGCGTGATATACCGGTAGCGGCTGTCCGCCACCCGGGTTTCGTTATCGCCCGGCGTACCCTCCCCGGCATAGGCGCGGATTACCCCGTCGAGCGCGGCAGACTGCGCCGCCGAAAGCGAAAGCTTTTCGCGTACCAGCCCGTCGCCCTCGAGCAACTTGATCTCTGTCCAGTGCGCGGGCAGTTTTGCGCGCTCCGGCGCGTTGCCCAGGATCTCTCCGATGCGGTGGTGCGCGGCGTGCGTATCGTCGTCATACAGGTCGTCCGGCTCAATGCAAAAGCCCCGGTGCAGTTGCTCATGCGCAACCGACAGGATTGTGGCGCAGTTTTGCAGCAGTTCGTCCACGCCCTCGCCCGTGCGCGCACAGATGGGAACCACCGGGACCCCCAGTTCCAGCGACAGCCTGCGCATATCGATGGAGATGCCCATCTGTTTGACCTCATCCATCATATTGAGGGCCAGTACAATGGGTTTTTCCAGCTCCATAAGTTGTATGGTCAGGTACAGGTTCCGTTCAAGGTTGGTCGCGTCAATGATGTTGATCATCGCATCCGGATTTTCGTCGATGACAAAATTGCGCGCAACAATTTCCTCCATGGAATACGTGGAAAGCGAATAGATGCCCGGCAGGTCGACGATGGTCATATCGTGCCCATTGGCGTGCAGATGGCGCTCCTTTTTCTCCACGGTTACGCCGGGCCAGTTGCCAACATATTCCTTGGCACCGGTCAGGGCGTTGAACAGCGTCGTTTTGCCCGCGTTGGGATTGCCGACAAGCGCAAGCGTGACGGGCGTATCGTCCGTTTCCGGGCGCGCGTTCTGGCCGGAAATCCGTTGAAACCGCCTGCTTCCGCAACCGCCCTTGCACCCCGAACATGCAGCGCAGCCCGCCTCCGGGCAGCCTGCCGCGCCGCTCTGCGCGTCAAGTACCCATTCGGTCAGGCGCGCCGCCCGCTTATGCGCGCACAGGTCGGACTGTTCCGGCGCATGCGCGCTTAGCATGCGCCCGGCCTGCGTGCTCTGCTGTACGCGCTGTTCCCGGCTGCCGCGCTCCGCCTCCCGGCGCTCCTCTTCGGAGAGCAGCGTGATGCAGTCCGCGTCCTCCCTGCGAAGCGAGAGCGCATATCCGCGCAGTTCAATCTCAATCGGATCACCCAGCGGCGCGACCTTTTTTACATAAATCTCCGTCATGGGTGTAATACCCATGTCGACCAGCCTTCGCTTGACCTGCGGGCTCCCCGCCCCGGCGTTTTTAACGACGCCGCTTTGCCCCGGGCGCAGCCCTCCCAGCGTATGCTCCATAAATCCCTCCTATGTCCGACAAATAGCTGAACAACCGGAAGTCAGCCATGGCTGACTTCCGGGCCGCCCAAAAACTCTGTTTTTCGACGGCGGCGCGCAGTACGCGCGTTTTTTTCATGCGGCGATCCGCCTCGAATACCTGCGGCATTTGCCATCCTTGCCGCAAGCAGGATGTCGGAATCACCGCGCATGTCGCTGATTTTGCCAAATTGTTTGGCTCGTCCCGCATGTTTTCGTTACGGAATTGGCGGACCAATCCCGATGCAGCCCTTTTTTGACACGCCATAAGTTAGACGCCGCTAACTTCCGTTTGTCATTATATCTATGCATATGCGCATTGTCAATAGAAAACAGACCCGTTCGCAGAGCACGAAAATATAAGTTTTATGCATTTGCCCCGAGTTAGCCCCGCCAGCGCGCCGGCGGCCGGGACCGGCGCCTTAAAAGCCGTATCCGCGTCCGGACCGGCTCATTCCACACGCTCCCAGTTGTTCCAGTCGTTCGCATCGCCCGTAATACGGCAAAGATACGCTTCCCAGTCCTCAGGGGTGTAATACGGCGAATTTTCAAAGATAAACAGGCGCTCGCGCTTGGTGTCCTCATCGATATCCAGAATTGACGTTCCAAAACGCCCATAGTCGCGGTAGCCGGTCTGCTGTAAAATCGTCGGCGCGATATCCATCAACCACGCCGGCGCCTGGCTGGTCTTCCATGCGCCCGCCGCGCCTTTGGGTTTTACAAACAGAATCGGATTGTTCGGTATTGTGGCAAAAACCTCGTTGGTATACAGGGTTCTTGACTCACCCGACCAATCGTTATGCCCATGATCGGCGGCGACAATAATGGTCGTGTTGTCGTATACGCCGGCCGCTTTCATCTGTTCAAACAGGATATTCAATATTTTGATGCAGCCGAGGGATTGATCCTGCGGCCACAGCATATCGTGCTCAACGGCGATAGCCTCCCGGGTCATATAGTTGCCCTCATGCATGCCGTTAAAATGAATCAGCCGGAATGTCTTCTGCGAAAAGTTCGCATCGACCGGCTGCGCCTGCATGCGCAGTAGCAGGGTGGAATCATAGAACTCGTAGGTTTGCGTTTCCTGCTTAAACCAGTTCATGGCGTCCATTTCCAGCCAGAATCCCGCCTTCAGCGCGTGCGGCATGTAACGGTAACACACCAGCGACAATACGGTTTTAAACATGCCGGGATATGACAATATCCGTTGTTCCGTCTCTACATAGTTGGAAAAATACTGCTGCGCCGAGGGATCGAACGCATTGATGTCGCCCAGGGCGCGCATATCGTACCCCTGCTCCTTGAGCACGGTAAAGATGGTCTCCTTCTGCCATGCGTTTTTAAGATATGCCTCGTAAGGGATATCCTTCATGTACAGCCTGCCCGTCAGCTGTTCCGGAACGCTTGGAATCGTTACGGCGGAAATTCCAACCGTGTTGGGATAGTAGGTAAAGCCCTCCCATGCGTCGAGCGCATCCGGTTTTTCCTTCAGCATCGGCTCAATAAAGTCGTTATCGAACCAGTCTTCAATAATCCAAAGCACGTTTTCCCCGCTGTGAAAGGAAAACACGTCCTCATAGGTGAAGCCATAGTTGTTTTCCACTTTGGTACTGGTAAGCGATACCATAACCAGCGTAACGCCCTGCACCAACACCAGCCCAAAGCCGATCAGCCTGATCGCGATGCTCCAGACCTTCCGGGAGAAGTAAAGCACCAGCAGCGGCAGGACCGTAATCAGCAGGCAAATCGCCGTGTTGACAACGGCATACGCCCCATATCTCTCCCAGCGCACGCGCTGACTGTTTAACACGCCATAATCAATATTAAGGAAGTTTCCCTGCAGGTACAGGCAGAGCGTAATGCCAACGAGCAGGGAGAGATACAGGTTAAACAGTTTGCCGCGCAGGATCAGGCCAAGCCCCGCCAGCGCCGCAAAAAGCAGAAATGCCGCCAACGCAAAAAGCCATACGACCATGTCCGCAGAAAACCAGATGTCCCGCGTGTTGGTCATAATCATCTCCATCGGCGCAAAAAACAGCAGCGTAAACGCCGTAAACAGCGAAGCGGCGATCAAACCGGTCAGACGTTCGGCAAAGGGTCTGTCCTCCAGCATCAACGCCTTCCACTTTTCTTTCATAAATAATTAAGTTCCTTTCTCCCATCCCTCCCGGCGGCGGCGCAAACGCATCACTGCGGCAAGATTGATGTAATCGTATCCACGTTGAACCCGCCGGCGGTATTGGCGCCGGAGAAGTACCAGATCAGAAGGATGGTCGCCGCCTGTACCGCAAGGGTCACAAGGCAGGCTGCCGGCGTCGCCCAGCGGGCAAACCTGCGCCGCCGCCCGCGCATGGCGCAAAACAGCAGCCGGTTCAGCAAAAGCGTAAGCAGGATGGGAGAAAGCAGCAGCGCAAGCTGATACATCGTCTCCGCCAGCGTTGCATTTTGCCCCGCCGCCAGTGCGTCCTGGGAAAGCTGCGCGCTCAGGCCGACCGCATACAGCGCGTAAATGGCCAGCAGAAAGTTGCAGATGATGGAAATCAGAAAATAGACGGTCAGGCGCGCGCCGCCCCGCCGCTCCTCCGGCCACGGGCCGCGGCCGCGCGGCGGTTTGCCGGGCCGGTGATGTCCGTTCGCCTGCTCCGCCCCATCCATCGCGCAGCCGCATGCGTTTTCCGCGGTGCACGGGCTTTGCTGCCTTGGCATCTCTTCCATTGAATAAGTCCCCCCTGTTCCCACGTTATGGCTCCACGCCGTCATCGAGCGGGCGGCCTTCCGCCTTATTTGCATCCTCTTCAAACCGCTCGGCAAGCAGCTTGGTCGTTAAGTATGCGCTGATGGCGTCGATGGCCATGCGGTTCTTACCGCCGCGCATAACGGCAAAATCCGCGTCGTTGATATAATCTGCAATATATTTTTCATACATGGGCTTGACGGTTAAAAGATATTGTTCGGCAATGTTGTCAATCGTTCGGCCCCGCACCTTAATGTCGCGCTTAATGCGCCGCAGCAGACAAATATCGATATCCACATGCAGGTAGACCTTGAGCGCCATCATGTCGCAAAGGCGCTTATCATAAAACATGTGGATGCCTTCGAGAATGAGCACCTCCGGCGGCCGAATCCATTCGTCCAGCCGGTCGGCGCGCAGGTGGTTGCCGTAATCGTAGCCCTTAACCGGAATGGACGCGCCTGCGGCAAGCGTCTGCACGTCATGCAGCATTTCGTCAAGGTCAAAAATATCGGGCTCATCATAGTTGAGCTTACAGCGTTCCTCAAAGGATATCTGGGGAAAGCTGCGGTAGTAGCAATCCTGTCCGACGATGACGCAACTACACGCAAGCGAATCCTGAATCCGTCTGGCCAGAGTGCTCTTGCCGCTGCCGCTTGCGCCGCAGATTCCAACGATAATCATGCCCCATCCTCCCGTTCCACGGCATTTTCCCTTGGTATCAATACCATACCATATCGCAGGGCCGAATGCAACGAAAGCCCGAATGGACGCCGGGCAAACCAACCGCAGGCTTACCGCCCGGGCAATCTTTTTCGGCAAATTTTGCTTGACAAGGACGGATGATGTTGTTAATATTGATAAGCGCTTAATAATTAAGTGCTTACATATAATTCGTTTGGAGGCGTATTCGGTTTGAACGCTCGCTATCTGGGCATGCAGATTTTTATGATTAATGTGCTGCGGCGCAATCTGGTGCAGAAAAAGACCTCCGGCTTTGATCTGCGCCACGGACAGCTGCCGCTGCTGGAGGCGGCCATGTGCCACCCGGACTGTACGCAGCAGGAACTGGCCGATGCGCTGCGCGTCACCCCCGCGTCCATCGCCCAGTCCGTTGCACGGCTGGAGCGCGCGGGCTTTATCCAAAAGCGCGTCGATCCGCATAATAAGCGCTGCAACCGGCTCAATGCGACCGATGCGGGCAGACAGGCCGCCATGCTCTACCGCCGAAGCTTCGACGAGGTCAACGACTTCACCTTTGCCGGGCTGACGCAGGACCAACTCGAGCAGCTCTCCGCGCTGTTTGGCATCATGCTGAAGAATTTCGGCGAGGATGCGGAGCATCTGCTGTGGCCGCCGGATTGCAACAAAGAGGAGGCGCCGAAGTGATCAAAAAGCTCAGCCCCTATATCGGGCAGTACAAATTCTATGCCCTCTTTTCGCCGCTGCTTGTGGCGGGCGAGGTCGTATTCGAGGTATTCATCCCTCTGCTGATGGCGCGCATTGTGGATGTCGGAATCCCCAAACAGGACTTCTCCTATGTTTTGGAGATGGGTGGATTGATGGTGCTGATGGCCGTGATTGCGCTTGTGCTCGGTGCGCTGTGCGCGCGTTTTGCCGTGATGGCAAGCAACGGCTTTGCCAAAAATTTGCGCATGCAGTTGTTCCGGCAGGTGGAGTCGTTCTCATTCAAAAATACGGATAAGTTCAGCACCGCCTCGTTGATTACGCGCATGACCAATGACATTACCAACATACAGCAGGCGTTTCAGATGTGTATCCGTATGCTTGCGCGCGCCCCGATGATGCTCGTCATGGCCACGATTATGGCCGTTCGCATCTCGCCCAAGCTGTCGGTCATCATTCTTGGCGCAATTCCGCTGCTGGGCGGAATCATCGCCGTCATTGCCAAACTTGCGTTTCCGCGCTTTGAGGCGATGCTCCAAAGGTACGACCGCATGAACGCGCGTACGCAGGAAAACCTTATTGCCATCCGCGTTGTCAAGGCATATGTGCGCGGCGAGTATGAAACCGTGCAGTTTGCCGATGCAGCCGAAGCGCTCAAAAACGCGCAGCGCAGGGCGGAAAAGCTGCTGGTTGCCACCATGCCCATCATGCAGATCACCATGTACAGCTGTATTTTGTTGGTGCTGTGGTTCGGCGGCCGGGACATTCTTGGCGGCACGCTGCTGACCGGCGAACTGATGAGCTTTATCAGCTATATAACGCAGATTCTCATGTCGCTGATGATGATGGCGATGGTGTTCGTCAACCTCGTGCTTTCGCAGGCGTCGGGTAAGCGCATCATCGAGGTGCTCGACGAGGTTCCCGCCATCAACGACTGCGGCGCGGACGCAACGCTTACCCCGGCGGACGGTTCCATCCGTTTCAACGGCGTATGTTTTTCCTACTCCAACAATCCGGATAATCTCACGCTCCGCCACATCGATCTTCATATCCGTTCCGGCGAAACCATCGGCATCATCGGCGAATCCGGTTCCGCCAAAACATCGCTTGTGCAGTTGATTCCCCGCCTATACGATGTGTTCTCCGGCAGCGTGGAGGTCGGCGGGCACGACGTGCGCGCGTATGCAATCGAGCGCCTGCGCGGCCAAATCGGTATGGTGCTGCAAAAAAGCGTATTGTTCTCCGGCACGATCAGGGAGAATCTTAAGTGGGGCAATCCCGAGGCGACGGATGCGCAGATCGAGGCCGCCTGCAGGGCCGCGCAGGCGCACGACTTCATCATGTCGTTTCCCAAGGGCTATGAGACGGAGCTTGGTCAGGGCGGCGTGAATGTTTCCGGCGGGCAGAAGCAGCGGCTGTGCATTGCGCGCGCGCTGCTGAAAAACCCCAAGATCATGATTCTCGACGACAGCACATCCGCCGTGGACACCGCAACCGATGCGGCTATACGCAATGCGTTTGCCACGATGCACAGCGGTACGACCATGCTCATCATTGCGCAGCGCATCACCTCGGTCATGGGCGCCGACCGTATTGTCGTTCTGCACGAGGGTGAAATCAACGGCGTCGGCACGCATGAGGAGTTGCTCAGAACCAACGCCATCTATCAGGAAATCTATCATTCGCAGCAGAAGGGGGTGGCCTGACATGCCGCATCCGGGTCAATACGCGGGCGCCGCAAAGCCGAAGCACGCCAGACGAACGTTTATACGCCTGTTCGGCTACCTGAAAAACGATCCGTGGCAGGTTGCCGTAATCGTCTTTGGCCTGCTTGTTTCCGCAGGCGCCGCCGTGGCGGGCACCTACATGCTCAAGCCGATCATCAACCATATCGGCGAGCTGATTGCCGCGCGCAGCACGGACATGCGTACGCTTGTTGTATACATCCTCCAGCTGGGCGTGATTTACGGTCTCGGCGCGCTGAGCACGTTCGTTGTCAACCGCCTGGTGGTCAACGTCGCCACGAGCACGCTGGAGGCCGTTCGCAACGCAATGTTCTCCAAGATGGAGAGGCTGCCGCTGAAATACTTTGACGCGCGCACGCACGGTGAAATCATGAGTCTGTTCAGCAACGATACCGACGCGCTGCGCGAGATGCTCGGACAGGGGCTACCGCAGCTGATCAGCTGCACGGTTTCGGTTGCAGGCGTACTGATTATGATGGTAATCCTCTCCCCGCTGCTGACGCTGCTGGTGCTGGTGGTCTTTTCCCTGATGCTGCTGATCGTGAAAACGCTCGGCACAAAGTCGGCATACCATTTCAAGAAGCGGCAGGAGGCGCTGGCCGGCGCCAACGGCTACATTGAGGAGATGAGCGAAGGGCAGCGCGAGGTCAAGGTGTTTTGCCGCGAGCAGGCCGTGACCGCGGAGTTTGAAACACGCGCCGAAAACCTGCGCGCTTCCTCTACAAGCGCGATGACGTTCGCCATGATCCTCATGCCCATCATGGGCAACCTCAGCTATGCGCTGTATGCCGCCGCCGCGGCCGCGGGCGCGGGTCTCGCCATCCTTGGCCGTGCGGACATCGGCACGCTGGCCGCATTTTTGCAGTACACGCGCTCGTTTTCCCAGCCGCTGACGCAGATTTCACAGCTGTTCAACGGGTTCGTCAGCGCGCTTGCCGGCGCAGAGCGTATCTTTGCGCTCATCGACGCCGAGCCGGAGGCCGACGACGGCAGCATCACCCTGGTCAACGCCAGGCGCGGCGCATCCGGCGCCCTTGCCGAGGCGGAAGGCCGCACGGGCATGTGGGCCTGGAAAAGGCCTCTGCCGGACGGTGCGTTCGAGTATATCGAACTGCGCGGCGACGTGCGCTTCCACGATGTAACGTTCAGCTATGACGGCACGCGCAATGTGCTCACCGATGTGAATCTGTACGCCAAGCCGGGTCAGAAAATTGCGTTCGTCGGCAGCACCGGCGCGGGCAAGACGACCATCACCAACCTCATTAACCGTTTCTACGATGTGCAGGAGGGCTCGATCACCTACGACGGCATTGACGTCAAGCAGATTAAGAAGGACGACCTGCGCCGTTCGTTGGCCATGGTTTTGCAGGACACGCACCTGTTCACCGGAACGGTGCGCGAAAACATCCGGTATGGCAACCTGTCTGCCACGGATGCGGAAATCGTGGCCGCGGCCAGGCTGGCCAACGCGCATTACTTCATTACACACCTTCCGCAGGGCTATGATACCCTGCTCACCGCGGACGGCGCGAACCTCTCCCAGGGACAGCGGCAATTGCTGGCCATTGCGCGCGCGGCGGTGTCCAACCCGCCGGTGCTCATCCTCGACGAAGCGACCAGCTCCATCGACACGCGCACCGAGGCGCTCATTGAAAAGGGCATGGACGGCCTGATGAAGGGCCGTACGGTGTTTGTCATCGCGCACAGGCTTTCTACCGTGCGCAACTCCAACGCGATCATGGTGCTCGAGAACGGCCGCATCATTGAGCGCGGCGACCATGACGACCTGCTGACCCAGCGCGGCAAGTACTATCAGCTCTATATGGGCATGTTTGAGTTGAGCTGATCTCCGGCCAGCCGGTACGGCGCCCACCCGCATCCAGGCAACCGGTGCGGACGGGCGCTTTGCATCCGGGTTTCGCGCGCCCGCTTCGCCCCGCTGTATATGCTGTTCACGGCGCTTGCCGCGCTGCTGAAACCCGCCGCGCCCTATGGGGAACCGTCGCGTTTTACAGCAGACGCCGCATACGAATTCCCGCGCCCATATCGACCGCAATTTGCCAAATTTTCGTTGACACCGGTAAATGAATACGGTATACTAATACTCGCGTTTGTGACGTACGCGGGGGAGCATAGCTCAGCTGGGAGAGCACTTGCCTTACAAGCAAGGGGTCACAGGTTCGAGCCCTGTTGTTCCCACCAAACCTATCTATCCGGCCCGGTAGTTCAGTTGGTTAGAATGCCAGCCTGTCACGCTGGAGGTCA
>CAYUTA010000064.1:0-14550 GCA_964447605.1 uncultured Oscillospiraceae bacterium
TTGACGATATCCCGCTTCCAGTTGGCCTGCGATTGCACCTGCGCGTCCAGCTGCGCATACATGGTGTTGAGCGAGCCGTCGGGCGTAATGATGGAGCGCAGCACCGTACCACGCTCGGACTGCAGGCCTTTGAGCGTCTGCTCAAGTTGAAGCATGTCCAGCTCCGCTTCCCCGCGCGATGTGTCGCGAATCTGCTGTTCCACCGTAGCGATGCTCTCATTGACCTCTGCGAGCGCCTCGGGCGTTTGCCCGGCCAGCAGCTGCATCTGGTAAGCGTATACCTCCTGCTGGAGCTTGAGCAGCGAGATAGCGGTATCATCCTGATAACCGCGTTTATAAACCTGCGCGATCAGGTCGCCGCTGTTGGTCGTCTGCCCCTCGACCACATTGAACGAAACCTTCTCATAAGGCTCGGTCATGCCGACCTTTTCATCGCGGATGATGGCCGCGGACACCTCCATGGAGGTATCGATGCTGCCGAATTGAATTTCATTGCGTCCGCTGCCGTTAATGATCAGGAACACAATCAGGCCGATCACCCCAACCGCGCCGACCACGATCAGGAAAAACCGGCCCTTGAGCCTGACTCTTGATCTCGATCTGCTCATGGCCGCTTATCCAACCTCATAGCCGGGCTTGCTGCTGCGGCCATACTGACGATCAAAATTCTCCCTGTTTTTTTCGCGGTAACGCTCAAACAGCTCCTCGGCCGTCATACCGCTTTTTAAGCACATACTGACAAAAAAATGCAAAATGTCCACAAGTTCCCCGCGGATGGCGTTGTCGTCAAGCGGCTTCGGGTTCTTCCACCACTTGAAATTCACCTCGTCAAGCACTTCGGACAGCTCGCTGAGCATGGCGAGCACTTCTTTTTGCAGCCATACGTCCCTGGGAATATCCTCAAGCCCGCGCAGCCGCACAATATCGTCGTCCAGCGACTTTTGCATGGCAAAAATTACATCCAGCTTGTCCATGATTTCCGGCTTGTCCATACGTCCCCTCCAGCTTCCGTTCTTTGGTCAGAGCAGCGTTTCAAACGCCTTGCCGTACGCATCGACGCGGCCGACAAACGCGGCGCACAGATTTTCCGTATTCAGGCATACGGGTATGATGCGCTCGATATCCTCCATTGTAACACATTCGATGCGAGATAGCGTTTCCGCCTCATTATATTCACGTTTTTGTAACAAGAGCACCTTGCCGATGGCGTTCATATGCGAGCCGCTGGTTTCCATGCCGAGTACATAGCTGCCCTTGAGCTGCTCGCGGCAGCGCACAAGCTCCTCTTCCTTCACGCCTTCGCGGCGGATGCGGTCAAGCTCTTCGAGCATCAGACGCGCAACCTCGACAGCCTGTTTCTCACCCGTGCCGGCATACAGTGAAAACGCGCCCGTCGCCGTATAGCTCGACGGATACGAGTAAATCGAATACGCAAGGCCGCGTTGCTCGCGCACAGACTGAAACAAGCGGCTGCTCATGCTGCCGCCGATGATGTTGCTCAATACCGCCAGCGGATACTGGCCCTCGGTATCGCGCGCAAAGCCCGGCAGCGTCATGGAAATATGCACCTGCTCGATATCCTTCCTCACGAGCCTGACGCGCTTGCCGCCTGCATACGCCTCCTCAAGGGGCGGCGCGGACCGATCGTTTTCCGGCATATCGAACTTTTCCTCGATGAGCGCGTAAAGCGTCTCTTCATCCAGGTTCCCCGCGCAGGCAATCACGATATTCCCCGGCAGATAGTGCCGCGCCTTGTATGCAAGCAACGATTCGCGCGTAAAGGACGTCACCGTTTCGCGCGTGCCAAGGATCGGGCTTGCCAGCGGGTCGCCCTCAAAAAACAGCTCTGCCGACGTCTCCGCGACAAGGTCTTCCGGGCTGTCCTCCGTCATGAGGATTTCCTCCACAATGACGCCCTGCTCCTTTTTGACCTCCTCCGCGTCGAATCCGGCATGCAGCACGATATCGCTCAAAATATCGCAGGCAACGTTCAGGTGCTCGTCCAGCACCTTTGCATAATAGCAGGTGCACTCCTTGCTGGTGAACGCATTGAGATTGCCGCCGACGGCATCCATGTCAATGGCAATCTGCTCGGCAGAACGCTTGTCCGTTCCCTTAAACACCATGTGTTCGATGAAGTGCGACGCCCCCGCCTCACTATCGCGTTCACGCACGGAACCATTGTCCACCCACACGCCGATGGCCACGCTGTGTACGTGCGGCATGCGTTCGGTGATAACGCGAATTCCATTTTGCATCTGTTTGATTGCAATCATGTAACCGTTCCTTTCAGCACCTCGCCCACAGTTGCCGGGCGATAGCCCATTTCTCGAATTGACTCCAGCAGCTTTGGCAGCGCCTCGGCGGCAGCCGCTGTCGGCTGGATCATTAATATGCTTCCATCAAACGCCTGCTCGCATGCACGTTCGACAATGTCCTCCGCCTCGCCCCGCCCGGTCTGGAGATCCGCCGTAGCCGCCACATGCAGCATCCCCAGCGCCCGCGCCGCCTGTTCGGATACCGCGCGGTCACGCAGGCCGGAGTGGTAGCTTTGCACCTGTGTGCCCGTGATGCGCTCGATCACGCTTGCCGCAGCGGCCACATCGTCGCGGATTAGCTTTGCGTCCCCATCAAGAAACGGCGCATAGCCGACCGTTCCGATCTCATGTCCCTCGTCACGCATGCGCGCCAGCATGCGCGCGTGCGATTTGGCCCATTTGCCGCTGATGTAGAACGTGATGCGCGTATCGTTCTCTTTAAGCGTATCCAATATCTGCGTCATGCTCGCCGCTTCCCAGGAGACCACGCATTCGATGGCTACCGTCCCGTTGGCCCGTCCCCGGTACACCGCGCCGCTCGACAGGGCCGCAATGGCGTCGTCGCCAATCCGCGTCCCCGTTACCACGTAGATGAGCGCGATTACGAGGAGGATCAGCACGTTGACGCAGCCCATAATCTGATCGATCCCTTTTTGTGTATTCATCTTCAGCACCCTCCGGCATTTGCATCGCGCAAAACGAACTCACGGGGTGCGTCCTATAAATAGCCGCCTGAAAAAATACCGCCGCGCCGCTTTCCACAATTGCTACCAATACGTATTCGGAGAAAATGCACGATATGCAGCCGTTTTCCGTATGGCGGGGGGATGTCAAAGCAACGCGTTTTCACATTCTAAGGGGCGCAACCGGTCAAGCTGCGCCCCCATCTGCCGTTTACCGGTTACTCCCTGGTTTCCGGAGGCAGCAGATCCTTGCGGGTCAGGCTGATCTTGCCCGACTTGGGATCCACGTCGATTACGCGGACAAGCACCTGCTCGCCCATCTGGAGCACGTCCTCAACCTTTTCTACGCGCTTATTGGCAATGCGCGAAATATGGAGCAATCCGTCGGTGCCGGGCTTGAGGTTAACGAATGCGCCGAACTCCTTAATGCCCACAACCGTGCCAAGGTATACGTCGCCAATCTCAATGTCCTTGACAATGCTGTCGATGATGCGCTTGGCCTCCGCCGCCGCAGTGCCGTCGGGCGAGGCGATAAACACCGTGCCGTCATCCTCGATATCGATTTTCACGCCCGTATCGGCGATGATCTTGTTGATGGTCTTCCCGCCGCTGCCGATGACCTCGCGGATTTTATCGGGGTGGATGGTGAACGAGATAATCCGCGGCGCATACGGCGAAAGCTCCGCGCGCGGCTCGCTCAGGGTCTCGGCCATCCTGTCGAGAATGAACAGGCGGCCCCTGCGCGCCTGCTCAAGCGCGCGGGTCAGAATCTCACGGTCGATTCCCTTGATCTTGATGTCCATCTGGATGGCGGTGATGCCGTCGCGCGTGCCGGCGACCTTAAAGTCCATATCGCCAAGGAAGTCTTCAAGTCCCTGAATATCGGTGAGGATTGCAATGTTTCCGTTTTCCGCATCCTTGATAAGGCCCATCGCAACGCCTGCGACCGGCTTTTTAATCGGCACGCCCGCATCCATGAGCGCAAGCGTGCTTGCGCAAATGCTCGCCTGAGAGGTGGAGCCGTTGCTGCTGATGACCTCGGATACGAGGCGCATGCAGTACGGGAACTCCTCTTCGCTGGGCAGCATCGGCTCAAGCGCGCGCTCCGCCAACGCGCCGTGGCCGACTTCCCGGCGGCCCGGGCCGCGCATCATACGCGTTTCACCCACGCTGTACGGCGGCATGTTATATTGATGCATATACCGCTTGGACTCCTCGAGCGTCAAGCCGTCGAGCATCTGCGCCTCGCCGATGGTGCCAAGGGTTGCGATGGTCATCACCTGCGTCTGCCCGCGGGTAAACACGCCGCTGCCATGCGTGCGCGGCAGGACGCCGACCTCGCTCCAAATCGGGCGGATCTCATCCTGCGCACGGCCATCCGGACGAATTTTTTTGTTGATGATCTTATCGCGGACGATCTCCTTGGTTATGGCGTAGAGGATCGCGTCGATGTCCTTTGCGGAATCGGAGTATTCCCCGGCAAACGCCTCGATGGTTTCCTTCTTGACCTGCTCGCTTCTTTCCTCGCGCTCAGAGCGGTCAAACGTATCCAGCGCCCAGACAACCCGGTCAAACGCATGGGCGCGCACCTTTTTACTCAGCTCCGCGTCGGGCGCATATATCTCCACCTCGCGCTTGGATTTGCCGATTTCGGCCTGCATTTGGCTGATGAACGCGCAGATTTTTTTAATCTCTTCATGCGCAAACAGGATGGCGCCGAGCATTTCCTCCTCGGTAATCTCCTTTGCGCCCGCCTCGACCATCATCACCGCGTCCCTGGTGCCGGAAACGGTCAACTGCAGGCGGCTCTTTTCACGCTGTGCACAGTCGGGGTTCAACACGTATTCACCGTCAACCATACCGACAGCAACCGAACCGGTGGGACCGGCAAACGGCGCGTCGGAAATCGACAGCGCAATCGACGAGCCGAGCATGCCCAGAATATCCGGCTGCACATCCTGCTCGACGGACAGCACCGTAGCCACAACCTGCACGTCGTTGTAAAACCCCTTGGGGAACAGCGGGCGAATCGGCCTGTCAATCAGGCGGGACGTCAGGATCGCGCGCTCGGTGGGACGGCCCTCGCGCTTAATGAAGCCGCCGGGGATTTTGCCAACCGAGTAGAGCTTTTCTTCAAACTCCACGGAGAGCGGCAGAAAGTCTACGCCGTCGCGCGCGTTTTTGGAGACTGTTGCACAGGTCAAAACCGCCGTGTCGCCACAGCGCAGCAGGCAGCTTCCGCCGGCCTGTTGCGCGTACTTGCCCGTTTCGACAATGAGCGTGCGATTGCCGATCTGTGTCTGAAATGTTCTTTCCATAGTTTTGTGTTTCCTCTTCTTTCCTCTTTATCTTCTTTTTTATCAAACTATCAAATTCATGCTGCGGCGGCAAAAAAATAAAAAGGCGGGAACAATCCCCGCCTCTCATTTACTTGATTCTGATGTTCAGTCTTGCCGCAATCGCTCTGTAGCGCTCGATGTCCTTCTCCTTGAGGTAGTTGAGCAGGCCCCGGCGCTGACCGACCATCTTGAGCAGGCCGCGCCTAGAATGATGGTCCTTCTTATGAAGCTTCAGATGCTCGTTGAGGTGGTTGATACGCTCGGTCAGGAGCGCGATCTGCACCTCCGGCGAACCGGTGTCGCCCTCGTGCAGCGCATAGGTTTCGATGATTTCCTGTTTGGTCATAACATCCTCCATAATTATTGTATCCCCGCAGACAGAGTAATGCGTCGGAGTGTCGCAAAACCATGTAAACGGTTCAAAGTTGCTTGATTAATATAGCATACCCGCCCGCCAAAGTAAACATTTTTCCTGAAAATGGCTTGTGAACTTTTCTGCGTCCCGCGCGTACGTCAGGTGCGGCTTTCAGGCGCATACACCGGGGGAAACGCCTTCCGTCTGCAGCATGCCCGCTCAATCCGTACCGGCGGCGCGTTCCACATCGCGCGCAATCTGCGCCCTGAGCGCTTCGACCGATTCAAACCTTTGCTCGCCGCGCAGGTAGGCGACAAATGCAACGGAAAGCGTTTTGCCATATGCGTCCCCATCAAAGCCGATCATGTGCGTTTCGATGGAAAGACGGTCGCCGTTGACCGTTGGGTTCATGCCGACGTTCGTCACCGCGCGGTAGGTCTTTTTGTCGATTGCCGCGGCGGTTGCATACACGCCGCGCCGGGGCAGCACAAGACCGTCCTGCGGGGCGATATTCGCCGTTGGAAACCCGATGCGGCGGCCGATGCGGCGGTTGGCAATCACCGTCCCTGTCAGCGTGTACGGACGCGCAAGCATGCGCCCGGCGGCCCGCATCTCGCCGCGCTCAATGCTCGTGCGGATACGCGTGCTCGAAACGGGCGCGCCGTCAAATTCCACCGGCGGCAGCACCTCGACCGCAAAGCCCCGCCTTCTGCCAAGCTCGCAGAGCGTTTGCGGCGTTCCGGCCCCCTTTGCGCCAAACGTGTAGTTAAACCCAACTACCAGCGCGCGCACCTTCCAGCGCAGCTGCAGCAGTTCGACAAACGCCTCCGGTGTGCTATCGGCAAGCTCCGCAGTGAACGGTTCCATGCGGACGTCCCATATGCCCAGCGCGTGCAAAATCTCTTCGCGCTCCTCCGGCGTGCTGAGCATACATACCTGCCCGCCGAGCACGGTCATGGGATGATTCAAAAACGTATAGGCCGCGGCTTCGCAGCCGTACGTGCGCGCAAGCGTCACCGTACGCGCAATCAGCGCGCGGTGGCCAAGATGCATGCCGTCAAACATGCCCAGCGAAACAACGGTCTCCCTGCCTGCTTTCATAGTGTTTTGGTAAAATCCTTTGCTCTCATGTTTTTCAGGCGTGTTTTCGGCAGGCGGCCCCGGTTGCTCCCAGGCTTGCAGCAAGCCCGCAAGCGCCAAGGCAGCATGCCTTTGCGCTCAATACAGGTGCACCGTCAGCCTGAGGCTGCCCCTCTCCACCCTGCCAACGCCCAGAAAACCGCCGCAATATACGCGTACATTGCCGTCTGCATGGTCCTTTACGGCGGTTTCCAGCCCGTTCACCGCCGGCGTGCGGCGTACGTCCGGCAGGCTCAGCGCCGGCAGAAAGTCCAGCGCCCGCTCGCAGCTTGTCACCGCGCTTTCCAGCTCGCCCGCCTCCCGGAAGGCCTCCATCTCCGAAACCGTATGCGCCTGCGCAATCGAAAACGGGCCGGTTGCGGTGCGCAGCAAAAAGGCCATATGCGCGCAGGTTTGAAGCCGCGCGCCAAGATCCGCGCAAAGCGTGCGTACATAGGTGCCCCGCGTACAGCGCACGCGCAGGAGGAATCTGTTTTCCGCCGTCTGGCGGAGCAATTCGAGCGCATGTACGGCAATCTCGCGTATTTTCGGCTCCACCGCCACCCCCGCGCGGGCCAGGTCGTACATTTTCTTCCCGCCGACCTTGAGCGCGGAGTAGATGGGCGCCGTCTGTCGCTGTACGCCGAGAAATTCCGGCAGAACGGCGGCAAGCTCCGCCCGTGTCACCTGCCGCGCGTCGCGCGCGCATACATGCCCAAACACATCCTGCGTGTCCGTAGCCACGCCGAATGCCAGCTCAAAAACATATTCCTTTTCCTTGTCCACGAGATAGTCGAACAGCCGCGTTGCGCGGCCAAGGCACACCGGCAGCACGCCGGCGGCGCCCGGATCGAGCGTGCCAAGATGCCCCGCCCGCTTTTGGCCAAAGATGCGGCGCACGTCGTACACCGCGTTGCTCGAGGTCATACCCGGCGGCTTCAGCAGGGTCACAACGCCGTCCATTACACATCCGCTCCGCGCAGCACCATTCGCGCCGCCTTACGAATTCGCTCGGCTGCATCCGCAATGGGCGGCTGCATGGTACAGCCCGCGGCCAACCGGTGCCCGCCGCCGCCAAAGGAGACGGCAATCTGCGAAACGTCCGCCGAGGACTTCCCCCGCAGGCTCACGCGCACCATGCCGTCGTCGCTCTCGCGCAGCAGCGCCGCAATTTCCACCGTATCAATATCGCGGATCGTATCGATGATACCCTCCACATCCTCGCCCGTTGCACCGCAGCTTTCCATATCCTCCCGCGTAAGCATGGCAATGCCGACGCACCCGTGCTCAAAGAGCCTGGTTTTCATCACGGCCAGCCCATGCAGGCGCGTTTTATGGAACGGCACCGTCCGGAACAACGCGCGGTTGAGGTATGGCAAATCGATGCCGGTCTCCAGCAGCTCAGCCGCAATGCGCAGCGTGTCCGGCGTGGTATTGGAATAGGAAAAATTGCCCGTGTCGGTCGTCAGCGCCGCATACAGGCAGCCTGCAATGTCCTTTGTGAGGTTGATTTTGAGCGCGGTGAGAATCCCGAACACCAGCTCGCCGGTCGCCCCGGCCTTTTGGACGTAATTATCGCGCGCATAACCGTTGTTGGTTCCATGATGATCGACATTGAGCGTAGATACGGCGTTTTCAAAAATAGGCCGGCACTTGCCCGTGCGCGCAAGATCGGCGCAGTCAACGCAGATAACCGCTTCGGTACGGCGCGCTTCCTCCGGGCGCAGCACCTGCCCGCAGAACGGCAGAAACCGGTATATCTGCGGCACGGCGTCTTCGCAGACGATCTGCGCGCGCTTGCCAAGCTGCCGGATTGCAGCATAAAGCGCGAACGCGCTGCCCAGCGTGTCGCCATCAGGCGACACATGACAAATCAGCACAATGTCATCATGCGCACGGATAAACCGCACGGCGTTCATCAGCATAGGTCATTCTTCTCCCTTGCCGCCGGCATCGTCCTGCTGCGGCTCTTTTGTGTTCAGCCCGTCCAGAATCCGGCTGATATGCACGCTGTAAGCAATCGAATTGTCGAGCTGAAATTTGATGCTCGGCACGCTGCGGATACGCATACGGCCGCCAAGCTCATGGGAAATGAACCCGGCGGCATGGTTGAGCGCCTCCACGGTAGACGCGCGCCGTCCCTCGTCCTCATCATAGACCGAGACCTTGATCCTGGCATATTTTAAATCCGAAGTCACCTCGCAGGCCGTGAGCGTCGTCATCGGCGAAATGCGCGGGTCCTTCATCTCGCGCACAATGGCGCTGACCGTCTTTTTGACCTCTTCGTTCATACGGTCGGAGCGAATTGCTGACATGGCTTTCTCCTTACATAAATCCCCGGAATCGTCAAGGGCTACTGCCCCCTAGGCAACAGACCGCCGGAAAATGCTGTTTTTTGATGATAATGCGCCGCAGCTTCAAGCGGCCGCGCCGTTTACCAGGATTGCCGCGCGCGGCACGCGCAAAGCGACATGCGATCAGCCTTTTTTCGCAAATGATCCGGTTCCCGCGCCGCAGAATGGGCGATCGCCCCCGCCGCAGGCTCCTTTGCCGCGCTCCCGTTTTCCGCTCTATAGCGCCCAAGAGTTCCGGCCTCGTCAGCTTTGCCGCCTGGGGCGACCGTTCCCATGTTGCGCTAAACGCAGCTTATCTGGCGACCTCTTCGACAATGTAGGCCTCGATCACGTCGCCAACAAGCAGATCATTGAAGTTTTCAATTCCCACGCCGCACTCGAACCCGGTGAGCGCTTCCTTCACGTCGTCTTTAAAGCGCTTGAGCGAAGCGATCTTGCCGTCGTGGATCACGATCCCGTCGCGCACGATGCGAACCTGCGCGTTGCGCGTGATCTTCCCTTCATTGACATACGCGCCCGCAATCGTGCCGACGCCGGATACCCGAAACGTCTCGCGGATGGTCAGGCGACCCAGCTCCGTCTCCTTAAACACAGGCTTGAACAGGCCCTTCATGGCGTTTTGCACATCCTCGATGGCGTTGTATATGACGCGATAGGTGCGTACGTCCACATTTTCCTTTTCCGCCGCGGTACGCGCCGTGGAATCCGGCCGCACGTTGAACCCGATCACAATGGCGTTGGAGGCGGAGGCGAACATGATGTCGCTGCCCGTGATGGCGCCCACGCCGCCGTGGATACACTTGACGCGTACCTCTTCGTTGCTGAGCTTTTCAAGCGCCTGTTTGACGGCCTCTACACTGCCCTGCACATCGGCCTTGACGATGATGTTGAGATCCTTGAGCTCGCCCTCCGCCATCTGGCTGAACAGGTCGTCCAGCGAAACCTTGGAAAGATTTTTCAGCTGCGCCGCCTTGATCTTATTGCGGCGTTCCTCCGCCACCTGGCGGCTGAGCTTATCGATCTCGGCTACGTTGAGAATATCGCCCGCATCGGGAACTTCGTTGAAGCCGAGCACCTCAACCGGCGTGGACGGGCCCGCTTCGTTGACGGGGCGGCCGCGGTCGTCCATCATGGCGCGCACACGGCCATAGGTCGTGCCCGCAACAATGGTATCGCCCCGGTGCAGCGTGCCGTTTTGTACCAGCACGGTGGCAATCGGGCCGCGCCCCTTGTCAAGCTTTGCCTCAATGATTGTGCCTTTGGCCAGGCGATTGGGGTTGGCCTTCAGCTCGAGCACTTCGGATTGGAGCAGCGCCATTTCCAGAAGGTTATCCAGACCCATCTGCGTCTTGGCCGAAACGGGAACAATGATCGTATCGCCGCCCCATTCCTCGCTGACCAACTCGTACTCGGTAAGCTGCTGCTTGACGCGGTCCGGATCCGCTTCGGCACGGTCCATTTTATTGACCGCAACGATGATGGGCACGCCAGCCGCTTTGGCATGGTTGATGGCCTCTATGGTCTGCGGCATGATGCCGTCGTCCGCAGCGACCACAAGAATGACGATGTCCGTTACCTGCGCGCCGCGCGCGCGCATGGACGTAAACGCCTCGTGCCCCGGCGTGTCGATGAAGGTAATCGTGCGCCCCCTGCACTGCACGGTGTACGCGCCGATATGCTGGGTAATGCCGCCGGCCTCTCCCTCCGTGACGCTGGAATTGCGAATCGCGTCAAGCAGCGAGGTCTTGCCGTGGTCAACGTGGCCCATGATGGTCACAACCGGCGGACGCGGCTCGAGCGTTTCGGGCGCGTCGGTATCGTCCGCGCTGTCGCTGAGCACCTCTTCGAACGATTTAATCAGCTTCTGCTCAAGCTCGATGCCGTAGTCCGAAGCGATCAATTCGCAGGTATCAAAATCAATCTCCTGATTGATTGTGGCCAAAATGCCGAGCATAAACAGCTTTTTAATGATTTCCGCCACCGGCTTGCCGATTTTCTCGGAGAGATCCTTGACCGTTATCATTTCCGTGGTAATCACCGCTTTCTCGATGACGACCGGTTCAGGACGGCGTACCGGCTGCTGCTTTCCGCGCTTTGGCCGGCGGTTGCCCGTCGGGGAATCCTCATCCCAGTTCCGCGCGCTGGGGCCAGCCTCGCGGATGATCGTCTTCTTATTCTTTCCCTTTTTATCGGAATCATGGCTGCGCGTATATGCGCCGCGATTCGGGTCATAGTTGCTGACGCGCTCCTTGCCGCCGGCCGCCGCGCCGCCTTGCGCGGGCCTTGCCGCGCCGCCCTGAACGGGCCGCTGCTGGTAGCCGCCCTGTGCGGGCCTTGCCGGACCGCCCTGAATGGGCCGCTGCTGGTAGCCGCCCTGTGCGGGCCTTGCCGGACCGCCCTGAATGGGCCGCTGCTGGTAGCCGCCCTGAACGGGCCTTGCCGGACCGCCCTGAATGGGCCGCTGCTGGTAGCCGCCCTGAACGGGCCGCTGCTGGTAATTGCCGCCCTGCCCCTGTTGCTGCGGGCGTCTGCGGTCCGGAGTCTGCGCAATCGGGCGCGCCTCATAGGCCGTTTTTTTCTTCTCAGGCGTGGGTTCAGCGCCGGTCTCTGTCTCCGCCCGCGGTTTTGGTACGGCAGTCTGCCGCTCCGCCGCAGGCTGCCCGGCAAGCTGCTCAGAAAGCGCCTGCTCATCAGGAGCCGGTTCCAGCGCCGCCGGTGCGGACTCTGTCTGCAGCCCGTCGCTCTCCTCGTGCTCATCGTCCCTTCCGCCGACATGAACGGCAAGGTCCTCTGTTGAAGCGAGCACTTCACGCAGCCGCTCCGCACGCTCGCGCTCGGCGCGCGCCTTGCGCTCAAGCTCCTCGCGTTCAAGCATCTCTTTTTCCGTCGTCTTGACCGATGTAAGCAGATCGCCAACGGCCGTCTGCACGCCTGCAAGGCGCTCCATGAGCTCCATAATACCGCTCTGCAGCGCGCCTGCGGATTCCTTAAGATTATTTTTCGCCATACAACCGTTACCCCCGATCATTGCTGTCCTCCGGCGCGGCGCACGCATATGCGCCCCGGATCATGTCACTAAAGTTTTTATCGATCACCGCCGCCAGCATGCGGCCTGGCTTTCCAATGCTGCTTCCAAGCTGCGGGATGAAGCAGCATTGCGTGCGCGTCGATTCGCACAGGCGCGTATATTTCCGCCGTGTATTCTCGGATGCGTCCCGGTCGATCAGCACCAGCTGCGCCTTGCCCGCCCGCACCAGCTTTTCAACGGCAAAATCGCCCGTTTTAAGCTTGCCCGCCTTCATGGCAAATCCGACCGCGCTACACAGTTTTTGTGTCCGGTTCATCGGAAAACGCCTCTTTCAGCTTTTCATACGCGGCGCTGTCGACAGACGTTTCAAGCGCACGCTCAAGCGCCTTGCTCTTCATGGCCTTTTTCAGGCACTCGGCGCTGTGGCAGAGGTAGGCGCCGCGTCCGTTGGCGCGGCCTGTTCCATCCACCAGCACCTCGCCTCCGGGCGTACGCACAACGCGCGTCAACTCTTTTTTGGGGCGCATCTGCCGACAGGCGACGCACATGCGCATAGGCGTTTTCTTCGGCAAGCCTTATTCCTCGCTTTCGACCGGATATTCCGCATCGTCAGCCGGGGACTCCGCTTCTTCGGCAAAAATGGAATCCATTGCCTGCTCGGCCTGCGACTGGTTTTTAATGTCGATCTTCCAGCCGGTCAGTTTGGCCGCGAGGCGCGCGTTCTGGCCCTCCTTGCCGATGGCGAGCGAAAGCTGGCTGTCCGGCACGATGACCTTTGCCGCCTTCTCCTCCTCATTGATATAGACCATGAGCACCTTGGCGGGGCTGAGCGCCTTGGCGATATACACCGCAGAGTCGGCGTCCCACTCGATGATATCGATCTTTTCATTATGCAACTCGTTGACGATGCGTTCCACGCGCGCGCCGCGCTGCCCGACGCAGGCTCCCACGGGGTCGACCTGCATATCCGTCGAATGCACGGCCACCTTGGTGCGGAAGCCCGCCTCGCGCGCAATGGATTTGATCTGTACCACGCCGCTTTGAATCTCCGGCACCTCCAGCTCAAACAGCCGCTTGACCAGACCCGGATGCGTCCTCGATACCAGTACCTGCGGCCCCTTGTTATCCTTGCGTACCTCGAGCACATAGACCTTGATGCGGTCATTGTTTCCATAGGTTTCGCCGGGGATCATCTCGTTTTGCGTCAAAAGCCCGTCTGTGCGGCCAAGCTCGACATAGGCGCTGCCCTTCTCCACGCGCTGCACGATTGCGGTGAGCACCTCGTTTTCCTTTTCCACGTATTCTTCATAGATGTTGCCGCGTTCGGCCTCGCGGATGCGCTGCATGACAACCTGCTTGGCCGTTTGCGCCGCAATGCGGCCAAAGTCCTTGGTGTGAACCTCCTCCTCAAGCACGTCGCCGATCTCATAGAGCGCGTTAAAGCGCTTGGCGTCGGCAAGGGAGATCTCGCCGTGCGGGTTTTCCGCCTGCTCCACCACGGCCTTGCTGGCAAATATATGGATATCGCCGGACTCCGGGTCGACCTCCGCGCGTACGTTAGCCGATACGCCGTAGTTGCGCTTGTACGCCGAAATCAGCGCCGCTTCGATGGCGGAGATCAGCACGTCCTTGCTGATGCCGCGCTCCTTTTCCAATGCGTTGAGTGCTTCAATAAACGCTGCGTTCATCCTGTTACTCCTCTTTTTTTACATAGAACTTCACATATCGGGAATAAGTCCCAATTAATTATGCCGCTCATTTTGTAAGCGTATTACAAGCCGCCTGAACCCGACGCTAAAAGCGAACGACCGGCTTGACGAGAGCCGCGTCCTTGCGCTCGACCACAGCCTCTCCGCCGCCAATCAGCAGCGTGACGGTCTGCGCGTCGAACGCCTGCAAAATCCCCGCAAGCTCCTTCTTCCCGTCGCGCGGCGCGTAGAGTTTTACACTGACCTCCCTGCCAAGGCTGCGGGCAAAGTCGGCGTCCTTTTTGAGCGGACGGTCAAGCCCAAGCGACGATACCGACAGGTAGTAAGCCTGCTCAATGGGGTCCGCTTCCTCAAGCACGGGGTCGACGGCCTTGCTCACGCGCTCGCAGTCGTCGATGCTCACGCCGCCCTCCCGGTTGATAAACAGCGTCAGCACCCAGTTGCCGTACTCCTTGGCAAACTCTACGTCGCACAGCTCATATCCAAGCTCCGCCACCGTGTTCTTTACAAGCGACTCAACTAGCTCGGTCGTTTTCAACCGCAAATCCTCCTGACAACGATCCGCCCGGAAATACCGGGCTTTCAAAATGAAAGAGTGGGATTTCCCCCACTCTCTCCGCAAGTTCACAATTCCAACATCATTAT
>CAYUTA010000065.1:0-14172 GCA_964447605.1 uncultured Oscillospiraceae bacterium
ACCCCTGACCTCCAGCGTGACAGGCTGGCATTCTAACCAACTGAACTACCGGGCCAAATCATGTCTTGTTCGGCAAACTGGATGGTGGGCCTTCAGGGACTCGAACCCCGGACCAATCGGTTATGAGCCGACCGCTCTGACCAACTGAGCTAAAGGCCCATACATTCCCAAAGATGGTGACCCCGAGGAGACTCGAACTCCTGTTACCGCCGTGAAAGGGCGGTGTCTTAACCGCTTGACCACGGGGCCACACTTGGTCGGGGTGAAGGGATTTGAACCCCCGGCCCCATGCTCCCAAAGCACGTGCGCTACCGGACTGCGCTACACCCCGAATGCCTCACGTACCGCTTTCGCGACCTTAATAATATACAACAGACGAAAAAAAATGTCAACATGAAAAATTGATAATTTTGCTCGTTTCGCACTCTTGGTTGTGCTATAATCGGAAAAGAGAAAATATGGGGTAAATTTGATGATTCAGACCGAACGGGGCTACTATATCGAAACCTTTGGATGCCAAATGAACGTGCGTGACAGCGAAACGATTGCGGGTATCCTGGAGCAATGCGGCTTTGCCCGTGCATGCGCAAAAGAGGACGCAAAATTCATATTATATAATACCTGCTGCGTGCGCGATCACGCGGAGAAACGCGTATTCGGCAACATTGGCATGCTTGCTGCGCGCAAAGCCAACGATCCGGAACTGATCATCGCGGTATGCGGCTGCATGATGCAGCAAAAAAAAGTTGCCGAGAGAATGTTTCGCCGGTTTCCGTTTGTGGACATTGTCTTTGGAACCAACCTGTTCAGCCGCCTGCCGGGCTTTATCGAGGAGGCGCGCATGGGAAATCGCGTACTGGCGGTGGAGGACGGGATTCAAATTGAAGACGACCTTCCGGCGGTTCGTACAGGCGCAAACCATGCATTTGTGAATATCAACTACGGATGCAACAATTTTTGTACCTATTGTATTGTGCCGTATGTGCGTGGAAAGGAGCGCTCCAGACAGCCGGGCGCCATACTCGAAGAGGTGCGCGTGCTGGTGGAAGGGGGATACAGCGAGATTACGCTGCTTGGACAAAACGTGAACTCCTATGGTAACGATTTGGGGATTATCGATTTTGCTGAACTGCTGAACAGGGTTTCCCGAATTGACGGCCTCAGGCGCATCCGGTTTATGACCTCGCATCCAAAGGATTTAACCGACCGGCTGATTGAGGCGATTGCTGCGCTGGAGAACGTGTGCCACCATGTCCATTTGCCGGTACAGTCCGGCAGCGACCGTATGCTCAAAGCGATGAACCGCCGCTATACGCGGGATCAATATTTTTCGATCGCAGAGAAGCTGCATGCCGCAATGGGCGACGTAGAAGTGACGACAGACATTATCGTTGGGTTTCCGGGGGAAACGGAGTCTGATTTTACCGACACGCTTGATCTGGTTGAGCGCGTTGGTTTTGCGGCGGCCTTTACGTTTAAATATTCGCCGCGCAAGGGAACGATAGCCGCAGGCATGAAAGAACAGGTTCCAGACGCAGTAAAGCGCGACCGGCTCAAACGCCTGAATGCCTTGCAGGAGCGCATGTCGCGCGTCAATAATGAAAAATATATTGGGAGCAGCGGAATCGTCCATGTTGAAGGATGTGATCTGCGCGCCGACCCGCTCTGCTATGGAAAATTTTCCAATTTTAAGATGGTATATTTCCCGGGCAAACCCGAACAGACGGGTATGTATCTGCCCGTACGGGTGACAAATGTGAAAAGAAACTCTCTGGTTGGAGTCATGGAGGAAACGACTTGTTAGATAAAGCAAGGGAACTGGGGCTTGCCTTGGCCAATTCACCGGAATTTCTACGGATGAAACGTGCTCAGGCTCTGGTGGAAAACGATGAGGCGGTCAATTCTCTAATTGATGAACTGCGTCAAAAGCGTACGCATCTGGTCGATATCCTGGGCGGCGATGACGTAGACGGCGTTCTTGCGCTGGAGCTTAGCGGCGATATCGAGCGGCTGCAGGGGCAGCTGCAGGAGAACCCGCAATTTACCGAGCTGGTAGAATCGGAAACGGAGTTTAACGCGCTTATCACAGCCATTGATAACGAGATTAACGCCTGTATTGGCGTTGCCAAATCCGGTTGTGGAGGCGGTTGCGACAATTGCTCGGGCTGCCGGCACTGATTTGAATTTTACGCAGGGGGTTGGCATGGATGGAACAATGACGCCAATGATGCGCCAATATATTGAAATTAAAGAGAAACACAGCGATTGCATTCTGTTGTTCCGCCTTGGCGATTTTTATGAAATGTTTTTTGACGACGCCAAATTGGTCAGCAGAGAACTTGAGCTTGTGCTCACCGGCAAGGACTGCGGGCTGAGCGAGCGGGCGCCAATGTGCGGGATTCCATATCATGCGATAGACGGCTATCTCGTCAAACTCATCGATAAGGGCCATAAGGTTGCAATCTGCGAGCAGATGGAGGACCCGTCGGAAGCAAAGGGGCTGGTCCGGCGCGACGTAATCCGTATCATTACGCCGGGTACCGTCATCGAAGACCGCATGCTCGACGAAAGCAAAAACAACTATATTGCATCCGTTCTGCTTGATGAAAGCTGCGTTGGCTTGGCCTACGCGGATGTTTCCACAGGCGCGTTTCTTTTGATGCAGCTGGCCGGGGACAATCCGGACGGACAACTTATCGATGAACTGGCACGCATCCAGCCGCGGCAGGTGATTGCCGCTCCAACGCTGTTTCTTAATCGGTATTTGTCCAAGCGAATTTCCGCATCC
This sequence comes from uncultured Oscillospiraceae bacterium, assembly GCA_964447605.1. GTDB lineage: Bacteria > Bacillota > Clostridia > Christensenellales > CAG-138 > CAYUTA01. The sequence continues at coordinate 2,789 of CAYUTA010000065.1, forward strand.
TATTATCTGGAACAATACGGTGCGCAGGCGTTTGTGCTTCATGGAGCGCGGGAGTGCTTAAAAACACACTTCGGCGTTGCGTCGTTGGATGGATTCGGATGTTCGGAACTACCATATGCGGTATCGGCGGCAGGCGCATTGATGCGGTATCTTGAAGAAACGCAAAAAAATGCCCTGACGCATATTCGAACCATGCGCGTGCAGAATCGTTCCGCGTATATGGTGCTGGATGCTACCACACGACGGAATCTGGAGCTTACACAGCCGCTGCGCCATGGCGGCAACAAGAAAAACACGCTGTTATATCTGCTGGACATGACGCGCTCCGGTATGGGGGGGCGTATGATGCGCGACTGGCTCGACCGCCCTTTGCAATCTATTGATGCCATTAACGCTCGGCTGGACGCGGTTGAAACGTTGTGCGACGGTATGATTATACGTAAGCAGCTGCAGGAGCAGCTTAGGGGCGTATATGACATTGAGCGGCTCACCAGCAAGATCGTCTATGGTACGGTCAACGCGCGCGACTGCCTTGCGCTGATGCAAACGCTGCAGCGCGTCCCCCCAATCCAAGCTTCGCTTGCGGATGCGCATGCCGAGGCGCTGGGGCGCATTCGCGATGCGCTTGATCCCATGCAGGACGTGCTTGCGCTACTGGACGCGGCCATCGCCGAGGATCCGCCCGCCGGCATTAAAGACGGGGGCATTATCCGCGCCGGCTATCACGCCGAGGTCGATGAGTTGCGTGCGCTTGCCGCCGGTTCCAGAGAATGGCTTGAACGGTTTGAAGCCGGAGAACGCGAACGTACTAACATCAAAAACCTCAAGCTCGGATACAACAAGGTATTTGGCTATTATATTGAGATCACGCGCTCTTACCTTTCCCAAGCCCCCTATGACTACGAGCGCAAACAGACGCTTGCAAACGCCGAGCGGTTCATCACGCCGGAGCTTAAGGAGATGGAGCAGAAAATTCTCGGCGCAAAGGAACGCCTCGTTGCGCTGGAATATGAGTTGTTCTGTAAAATCAGAACCGTTCTGCTCGAATGTACCGGCCGTTTGCAGATAAACGGCGCGCTCCTTGGCGAGCTGGACTGCTATCAATCGTTTGCAGAAGCGTCCGCGCAATATCAGTATTGCAGGCCAAAGCTCAACAGCCAACGCCGCGTGCTGATTGAAAACGGGAGGCATCCGGTCATCGAACGCTCCACCAAGGAGTTGTTTGTGCCAAACGACGTGCTGCTGGATAACGAAGACAATCGTCTTTTGATTATTACCGGACCCAACATGGCCGGCAAAAGCACCTATATGCGCCAGACCGCGTTGATTACGCTGATGGCGCATGTGGGGATGTTTGTGCCCGCAACGCGTGCGGATATTGCGGTTTGCGACCGCATTTTCACCCGTATTGGCGCAAGCGACGACCTCAGCAGCGGGCAGAGCACTTTTATGGTTGAGATGAGCGAGGTGGCCAACATTTTGCATAACGCCACGCCGGACAGTCTGCTGATCCTCGATGAGATCGGCCGTGGGACAAGCACGTTTGACGGGCTCAGTATCGCATGGGCCGTTCTTGAATGCATTGCCGATACGGCGCGTTGCGGCGCGCGCGCGCTGTTTGCCACGCACTATCATGAGCTGACCGAGCTTGAAGGCAAGCTGGACGGTGTAAAAAATTACCGCGTAACCGTTAAAGAAATCGGCGAAGACATTGTGTTCCTGCGTAAAATCGTTCGGGGCGGCGCAGACAAAAGCTTTGGCATCCAGGTTGCGCGACTGGCTGGGCTTCCAGACGCGGTGCTTGGCCGTGCCAAGGAAATCCTTGCAGAACTGGAAAGCAGCGACATTATGGCCGAGCGTCAACAGTCTGGCACAATTGTCGAGGCAAGTGTGCAGGGCTCGCTGTTGGATGCGACAAATGAGGACGGCGCGCTGCGAATTCTACGCGAGCTGGACGTTGACCATCTCACGCCGGTTGAAGCGCTCAACCGGCTGTATGCGCTGCATGCCATGCTGAAGTGAAATAGAAGGAGTATCTATGCCTGGTATCCATGTACTTTCGCCACACCTTGCCAATCAGATTGCGGCCGGCGAAGTGGTTGAACGCCCCGGCTCAATTGTCAAAGAACTGGTTGAAAATGCCGTTGACGCACATGCAAGCGCCGTTACCATTGAAATTGTGAACGGCGGTATTGACCAAGTTGTGGTTGCCGATAATGGAACGGGAATTCCGGACGAGGATTGTGAAACTGCGTTTTTGCGCCATGCGACCAGCAAAATCCGTTCCTCAGACGATTTAATGCACATTGGAACGCTGGGGTTCCGCGGGGAAGCGCTTGCATCCATTGCAGCGGTCTCCCGCGTAACGATGAGCACGCGAACGGCGGACGACGAGCTTGGCGCGCTGGTCCGCTATGAGGGCGGCGCACTTAGGGAACACCGGCGGACAGGCGGTCCGGTGGGCACGCGCATTGAGGTGAACAACCTGTTTTATAATGTGCCGGCGCGGCTGAAATTTCTCAAGAGCGTCCGCTCGGAAAGCGGCGCTGTTGGAGATTATGCAGCACGGCTGATCCTTTCTCTGCCGAACATAGCGTTTCATTTTATGAGCAACGGAAGGACCGTCTATCAATCCACAGGCGACGGCAGCCTTATCAACGCACTGGTCGCAGTATACGGCGTGGAGATCGTGCCGCAACTTTGCCCGGTTACCTTTGATGACGGTTATCTGAGAATCGACGGCTTTGTCGGCACGCCGGAGTTGAGCCGCCCCAACCGCATGGGGCAATCCTTTTTTCTCAACGGCAGAATCATTCGCTCCAACGCGCTTTCAGCAGCGCTGGCACGCGCGTTTGATACACGGCTCATGACCGGGCGGTATCCGTTTGCTGTGCTTACCATGCAAATTGCGCTCGCGGAGGTGGATGTAAACGTGCATCCTGCCAAACTTGAGGTGCGTTTTGTGGATGAGGGCCGCATAACGCGCTCTGTCTGTGTCGCGTGTTCAGAGGCGCTTGTGCATAGTTATGTGCCGGATGTACGGCTGGAACGGCTGGATAAGAGGGCTGAAACGAGCGGGGTAACCATGCGTGATATGCCGGCACCACGCGGCGTAGATCTGCGTGGATCATTAAACGACCATGCATACAGCGTGCGCGAATCGTCCGCAGCCGCAATACCATGCGGCAAAGCGCAGCCTGGCCCATTGCCCGCGGCAATGCCGGAGTTCCGGCCCGAACAGGGGCTGCAGAGCAGTTTGTTTGACCGGCAGGCCGATGGCGAAGCTCCGCTGTCCGAGCCGTGTTCAATGATCGGCGTTGCATTTCAAACCTATTGGTTTGTACAGCGGGGGGATGCCGTATATTGTATTGATCAGCATGCAGCGCATGAGCGGTTGCTCTATGACGCTCTGCAAAACCGACAGACAACGGTGGTTTCTCAGGCGTTGCTTATGCCGGAGGAGATGCCGCTCGCGCCGGAGGATTTTGCGCTGTATTGCGACCATCGAAACGAGCTGGAACAGTTTGGATACGTATTTGCGGATGTGCAGGGCAGAGAAAACCGCGTAACGCTTGCGGCAGTCCCACAGCTCAACGGCGTTGCGTTAAAAAGTGCGTTTTTGTTGGACGTGTTGCATGGCCGCGATATTTCCCGCGCAAAGCTCATGCAAACCGCCTGCAAGCATGCAGTCAAAGCGGGCGAACCCATCGGTCGTGAAGAACTGAACGCGCTGCTTGGCGCGCTTGCAGAAAATGAGGCGCTGCTGACCTGCCCGCATGGACGCCCCGTCGCGGTGCGTATAACGCGGCTTGAACTTGAAAAAATGTTCAAAAGGGTCCTCTAGCGATGTGTTGTAAATCAATGTTGCTGTGCGTCGTAGGCCCGACTGCGTGCCATAAAACGGAGACTGCGGTTGCTTTGGCCAAACGGTTCCATGGAGAGATCGTTTCGGCGGACTCCGTTCAGCTATACTTTGGTATGGATATTGGTTCAGCCAAGCCGACGCAGGAGGAACAGCAGGGAATACCGCATCATTTGATCGACTGTTTGCCGGTAAACACGCCATTGTTTTCGGTGTCGGAATATCGTGAACTGGCCGTGCAGGCAATTGCCGACATTGCGGCGCGCGCCAAGCTGCCCATCATTGCAGGCGGCAGCGGCCTGTATGTCAACGCACTGACGACGCCGTTGAACTTTGCCGTGCCGTCCAACCCGGATATTCGCACAAGCATGGAGGCGGAATATTTGCGCTCGCCGCAGGACGCGTTTGCGCGTTTGCGCGCTTGCGACCCGGTAACCGCAGACCGCCTGCACCCAAACGACCAAAAACGGATTGTGCGCGCGCTGGAGGTTTTTTATTGTAGCGGACGGCCGTTGTCTTCATTTGGCGATGACTTTACGAATAAGGCGGAAAAACAGGCGCCATACGACGCGATCATGGTTGGCTTACGTATGGAACGGGAACAGCTATACCGGCGTATCGAACTGCGTGTCGACCGGATGCTGGAGCAGGGTCTGCTGGCGGAGGCGGAACGCATCTACCGCGCAGGGTACTCCAGGCGTCTTCCGGCCATGCAGGCAATCGGTTACCAGCAGCTGTTTCGTTATTTTGACGGCGTCTGCTCCCTTGAGGAAGCGGTGGTATGCATGAAACGGGATACGCGACGTTTTGCCAAACGTCAGCTGACATGGTTTCAGCGCGATCAACGCATCCGTTGGTTTGACGCAACATGTTATAATAACGATTTGATCCAAAGCATCGAACGGTTTATACAGGAGAGGCTATAGAACATGCAAAAGATTTCTGATCGGGCAAGAGAACTGGTATGGCGCGCAGAGCGTGGTCTGACGGAGCCGTTTATGCGCGCGGAGTCCGTTGAAATGGTTGCTTCGCACCGTGTCCTTAATGCATTTCAGGCCGAGCGCGTGAGTGCGCGGCACTTTGCACCGACGAACGGATACGGCTATGACGACATAGGACGCGATACGCTGGATCGTGTGTTTGCGCACGCTATGCAGGCTGAGGCCGCATTGGTGCGCCCACAGTTTGTCAACGGCACGCATGCGCTCTTTACGGCGTTAGCTGCGCTCTGCGAGCCTGGCGACGCAATCCTGTCTATTACCGGCAAACCATACGACACGCTTGAACAAGCCGTTGGAATCCGGGGCGAAGCGCCCAATTCGCTGGCGCGTTTTGGCGTAAAATTCCGCTCCGTGGCGCTGACCGAGCAGGGGGAGATCGATATTGACGCCGTTAAGCATGCGGTGGAGGCGGATATAAAGGTCGTCTATGCGCAGCGCTCGCGGGGATACGCATGGCGGCCGGCGATCGGCGTGCGAAAATTGTGCGAGGCGATCGGGCAAGTGCGTAAGCTCATGCCGGACTGTGCAATCATTGTGGATAACTGTTATGGCGAATTTACGGAGGTTGATGAGCCAACGGCCTGCGGCGCCGATATCATCGCCGGTTCCCTGATCAAGAATCCGGGCGGCGGACTGGCTCCCACGGGCGGTTACGTTGCAGGGAAGGAGGATTTGGTTGACCGGATTGCGCAGCGTCTGACTGTGCCGGGGATGGGCGCGGAGGTGGGCTCCTATGCCGGGGATTACCGCATGTTTTATCAGGGCCTGTTCCTTGCGCCGCACACAACCTGTCAATGCATCAAGGGCGCAATGCTGTTTGCAAAGGTATTGGAATCGATCGGATTGGAAACGCTGCCATCAAGCGATGCGGTACGCTCGGACATCATTCAGGCAGTACGCTTTACCGGCGCGGACGGGTTGATTGCCTTTTGCCGCAGCATTCAGGCGGCGGCGCCGGTAGACAGCTTTGTTGTCCCGGAACCCTGGGATATGCCCGGCTATGCCGATCAGGTGATTATGGCCGCCGGAGCATTCGTACAGGGCGCGACAACGGAACTGAGCGCGGACGGCCCCGTCAAGCCCCCGTATACGGCATACGTACAGGGCGCCCTGACCTATACGCATGCACGAATTGCGGCAATGCTGGCCTGCGACGCGCTGCTTCCCACTACATGGAACGCATCAGGCCAATGACCTTCCCGGCGACCTCCAACTCCTCATAAGGGACGCGGATGGGCTCAAACAGGTCGTTTTCCGGCTGCAGGCGTGCGAAATCCGGCTCACGGTACAGGCGTTTCACTGTCGCACTCTCGCCTTGTACGCGCGCAACGACAACATCGCCATCCTCGCAGTGGCAGCCATGATTGACCACAATGATGTCTCCGTCGCAGATACCGGCGTTTATCATGCTCTCGCCCGTGACGCGCAGCATAAAAACCTCTTCGCGCCGACTGCCGTGCAGCAGGATTTCCGGCAGCGGAAACGAATCTTCAATGTTTTCAACAGCAAGGACCGGCATGCCGGCGGCAACCTGTCCGATGAGCGGAATGGCGTCCGATGCGCAGCCGGGCTGTTTGAGGATGCCGTCGTCGACAATCTGTATGGAACGCTGTTTGCTTGGATTGCGCACAATCAGACCCTTGCGCTCCAGATTCTTCAGATGAACGTGCACCGTTGCCGTGGAGGTGAGGCCGACTGCCTCGCAAATTTCGCGCACGGAAGGGGGATATGCATGTTTCCTGGAATATGATAAAATATAACGATAGATTTCCTGCTGTGGGTTTTCAAGCTTTTTCAATGGGAAACGCCTCCGTTCTGCGGAAATTTACAAGGTCACGGAAGCAGTATAACACAGGGCGGACGCAATTGCAAACGTTTGTTTGCGATCGCTGGAAGCATGACGAGGGTAGATCACATGAAAGCATGTGTGCTTGAGCCAAAAGAATGCATCAATTGCGGACGTTGCGACGACCGCTGCGAGCTTGATCCAAAAAAGCTTTGTGATAACTGTTTCCGGTGCCTGGAAGGGGGTGGTGCGGAATATCTCGAGATCCCGATTACCGGCATTTATACGGAAGACGACTATTTGACGGACGAGCCGCACCATCAAAAAATCAGCCGTATGCATGTACATACGCTTTCGGATCTGTATGACGGGCGCCGGCTGCGGCGCTAAATCATACGGCGGCCTGCCTTAACTTAACATAGCCGGAGCAATACCGAGGCTCAATCATCGCGCAGCTTAATCATCCTTGCGGCCCTGCGCTTGTTCTCTTCTGAAGCGTCGGCGTAATGCTTTCGCGTGGTGTTCACATCCTTGTGCCCAAGCACATCGGCAACCAGATAAATATCCTGTGTTTCATGATAAAGCATGGTACCATAGGTGCTGCGCAGCTTATGCGGCGTAATTTTTTTAAGCGGAGCGACGACGGCCGCGTATTTTTTGACCAGATATTCCACGCTGCGGACGCTCATGCGCTTCATCTGTATGGATAAAAACAGCGCGTTCTCGTGACCGTCCACTGCGATTTGCTGAACACGCCAATCGTAGTAGGCCTTCAACGCATCGTGCACCTCGTCGCCAAAAGAAAGGATGTCCTGCGAGCCGCCTTTGCGTGTCACAAGGAAGGAATTGTTTTCAAAATCAAGGTCTTCCAAATCGATGCCGACCAGCTCGCTGATGCGGATACCGGTTCCAAGAAACAGCGTTAAAATTGCAACATCACGCGTGCGGGTGATCAAATGAAACCGCTTCTGCCGGTCGGTCAGTCCGTCGCCGCGCTCCGCCATATCCAGCAAATTTGCCACCTCGTTCGGTTCAAGACGGATAATCGCTTTATCATGCAGCTTTGGTGCATCCACAAGTGCGGCTACGTTGGAAGGTATCATTTCCTGCTTGAAAAAATATTTGAAAAACGCACGCAGCGAAGAAAGTTTACGCGCCTTTGCACGCTCGTTATTGACCAGCTCTCTGTCGTCTTTATAATACAGACTCATGTCCTCTAAAAACAGTTCGATATCACCCCGCCGAACTTTTGCAAGCGCGGATACCTGGAGAGAAGGGATGTCCTGATCGGCAAACAGTTCCGGCCGACCGGCTGCATATTGAAAGAAGCTGCGCAAATCGATTGCATAGGCATATCGCGTCAGTACGGAAGTGCTGTTGTCAATGCTTCGAAAAAAGGAACCGCAAAAGGCGGGGAGTTCCTTGAGCACAGCGCGCGTTTTTTGCGTATATAGTTTTTGCTTTTGACTTTGAAATGCATTTTTCTGCAAACGGATTACCTCCAATTTTAACTTTGCCATAGCTTTCCTCAAAAGTTCTGCACGAGGGAAGAATGCTAATAAAAATGATACCATAACTTTGCGTTAAAGACAAGTTTAACGCAAAGTTATGGGCAAAAATAACCATTATAGGTATTAGGTTCGTCGGCTGGCTTTTATCGCAGACCGGGCAAGCTGGTCGCAGCGATTATTCTTTACATTGTCGGAATGGCCTTTAACTTTATGGAACGTAATGCGGTGCGTATGGGAAAAGCCAAGCAGTTCCAGCCATAGATCCTGATTTTCAACAGGTTTGCCGGATGCCGTCTTCCAGTTTTTTTTAACCCATCCATTGATCCATCCCTGATTGAATGCGTTGCACAGATACGCGCTGTCCGTATACATCCGGATTTCACATGGTTCCGTGAGCGCCTGCATGGCCCGGATTGCCGCAGTCAGTTCCATCCGGTTGTTGGTTGTGTTCGGTTCATAACCGGCCAATTCTTTTTCTGCGCCACGATAACTTAAAATCACACCCCAACCGCCCGGTCCCGGATTGCCTGAACATGCCCCATCCGTATAGACCTCGATCCTTTTCATATATTATATACTTTTACTCATTTCCTTAGATTTCTTTGTGCAAGCCTCCACTGCCTCAATAACTGCGCCGCGGAACCCGCATTTTTCAAGCTTTGCTACCGCGTCGATGGTCGTCCCGCCCGGCGAGCATACCCTGTCCTTTAATTCGCCTGGATGACAGCCGGTTTCCAGAACCATTTTTGCCGACCCAAGCAAGGTTTGCGCGGCCAAAGTGTACGCTATGCTGCGTGGTAATCCCTGTTGAACACCTGCATCGGCCAAGGCTTCTATAAACAAGAACACATATGCCGGGCCGCTGCCGGACAGGCCGGTGACCGCATCCATCAAAGCCGCATCGATAGACGTTACGCGACCGACCGCAGAAAACAGCGATGTGGCAAACAGCTTTTCCGTTTCCGTCAATGTATCTCCTTTTTCAAACACAACCATGCCGTCCCCGACCATTGCGGGCGTATTTGGCATTGCACGCAGAATCCGCGCGTCCTGCGGAAGATTATCGGACAGCCGCTCGCAGCTCCATCCGGCAATGATGGAGATGACCGCTTTTTCATGAAACAGCGCGCGATGCTGGTCCAGCAAATCGCCTATCACATTCGGCTTCACCGCCAACAGAATCATTTCACAGCCGACAATCAGCGGCGGCAGCGCATCGAACGCGGCAACGCAAAGTTCTGCTGACAGCGCCGCTGTTTTTTTGACGTTGGTATCAAATATCGCGACATGATCCGGGCGAATTGCGCCGCCCTTCAGCACGCCGCGCAAAATCGCCTCACCCATATTGCCTACGCCAAGAATTCCAAGCGGATACATGATTCGTCTCTCTTTTCTCTCATTATTTAATGGCATCAGTGGTATTTATCCGCCGTCAATTTTGATTACCGGAGGCGGCGAAAAAAATGGGGCGCTTGCAATCCGCCGAGGCGTATCATGGCCGCCATGTGAATAGTATACCATAGTTCCGCCACCGGTACAATGCGACGGCTACTTTAAAGCACATTCTTCTTTAAAGCACCCCAGTTCCACGCGGGTCGTTTGTTGTAGGATCGCTCTGAGGAAGCGATTTGAGTTATTCCATCAAAGTATTTTCCTGATATGGACCACGCAGAAGCGGTCCCTCTCCCTCTGCGCCTGCGGGCGCACCCCGCAAAGCCTGCTCGCATCGGCGAAGGGCCAGTAAACGAGCCCTTCAGCGCCAATTTGATCACTGCCGACTTTTTGCGGAGAGGCGGAGCGACGGAGTGTGACAAAAAATCCGGCAGCACCGAAGTGTTGCCGGATTGTGAGTGGAGCGCAGTCCGCTCCGACATGGCAGGGGCAGAAGGACTCGAACCCTCAAGAACGGTTTTGGAGACCGCTATGTTACCATTACATCATGCCCCTGCGACACAACGGATTTATTATAGCACCCGCGTTTGTCAGTGTCAAACAAATTGCACAATATAGTCATGCAAGTTCCAATAGGCGATCCGGGCAATTTCTTCATTGTGAAAGCCCGCCCGCTCGAGTGCGCGTATCAATACCGGGAAGTCACGGCTCGTTTGCAGGTCTATCGGATATTGCTGCATGCCGTCGAAATCGGAACCGATTGCGCAGCATGGAATGCCGCCGACCTCCGCCACATGGCAGATATGCCGGACAATGTCGTCAATACAGGCCTTTCGCCGGGACGTCAGCTGCTCGTAATAAAAATTGACGCCAATGGTGCCCCCACGCTCCGCAATGGCGCGGATATGCGCATCCTTCAACGAGCGCGGACTGTCATATACGGCGCGTGCATTGGAATGAGAGGCAAATACCGGTCTGGTTGCGCGGCTCAGCACGTCGTCAATGCCATGATCGCTTAGATGCGAAACATCAATGGCCATCCCGATCCGGCACATTTCATCAATGATATCGCGCCCGACCGACGTTAGCCCCCTTTTGTTACGCGCAAGCGCCGCGCCGGAAAGCTCGTTTGCCTCGTTCCAGGTCAGCGTCATAGCGCGAACGCCGAGGCGATAGAGCATGCGCAAAACCGCCATGCTGCCATCAGCCGCCTCACCGCCCTCAACGGTCAGCACCGTGGCGATCTTGCCGCTTTCAGGCGTAAAATCCTTTGTCAGGCGGGTAAACTGCGGATACGTTTGCAGCATGCGCTCATAAGCGTCGATCATCGCCATGCATTGATGCAGCGGTTGTGTGCGCAGCGTAGTGTCGATCCAGCAGGCAAAAAACTGCAATGCAACATGACCGGAAGCCATGTCGTCAAGCGTCATGGTCTGCCCGCGGTGCCGTTTTGCCATGCTGTATCCGGCCTGTACCGCGCCATACAGATAATCGCAGTGGCCGTCGGCAATCGGAAAAATCATTTTGTCCTCCCGATAAAGAAGTTTTTGCATACAAAAGGATATGCAAAGAGGCATATCCTTTATGGTTCATTTCAGCTTGACTTTATTTTGCGTAGTCCACGGTGCGTGTTTCACGGATAACGCTCACCTTAATCTGACCGGGGTATTCCAGCTCGGACTCAATTCGTTTTGCAATGTCCTTTGCCATAATGATCGTATCGCTGTCGTTCACGCGGTCCGGCTTAACGATAATACGCACTTCGCGCCCTGCCTGAATGGCATAGGAAGTATCCACGCCGTCAAACGAATTTGCAATCTCCTCAAGCTTTT
>CAYUTA010000066.1:0-13872 GCA_964447605.1 uncultured Oscillospiraceae bacterium
TTCCTTGACCACCATTCCTCATTTTTAGGGTTGACTTTTAATAGTTAATCTTTTCTTTCATTGAATTCCTGCTTTGTGCACCGGAGCGCAGCGCACAGATAAGCCGTGCTCCGGAAAAATCAACCCGCTTCTGGCCGCGCGCCGCTTTCTTCTGTCCATACCCCTTATGGCGTAAGAACCGGCACGTCGGCCAGGCGGATGATGATCGTTTCGCCCGCCGTATCGGTGGGGATGCGAAACGTGAGCGCATTGAGGGGCACATCGGCGGGCACGTCGAATATCGGAGAGATATTACCGCCGGCGATGTGTCCCGCGTCGATTTCATAGAGGATAGATTGCATGGAATAATCGGCGCCGCTCTCGTCCCGGAGTGAAAAATCGCGGAAGCCCTGCGAGGTGTCCGCGGTTGTCGCCTCGCCGTCCATGCAGAAAAGATCGACACGCACATATTTCCCTTCCGGGGCTTCGACGGAATCAATCAGGCTTGCGTCGTCGGTGGCGCCTTTTACCGCAAAGGTTTTTTCCCGCCAGGGGAACAGCTTCAGCTTTGGCGTCGCGGCGGGCTCCCGGGTGGGTTCCGGCGTCGTGGCGGGCGCGGACGATTCTTTCGCAGCGGCTGGCGCGACCGCCTCCAATTTACCGGGCAGGTTGGCCTCCTTTTTCTCCACGCAGCCCGTCAAAAGGGCGGCGAGCAGCAGGGAAACGAGGGTGCGGATCAAAATACGCTGTTTCATTCGGTTCCTCCTTATTCGGTCGTTTTTAAATGGAAAACAGTCCGCTTGTACCCGGCCGCCCGGGATTGGCGCGGCCGTTTCTTACTCCGCTTCCTCCGGCTCCACGAACAGCGGCACGTCGGCCAGACGCACGAGGATCGTTTCGCCCGCCGTTTCGGTTTTGACCCGGAGCGTCAGCTCGCCCAACACAAGGCCCGCGGGGATGTCGAAGATCGGCTGGATGGCGGCGTATTCGCTCGATTCAATGTTGTCGAGCTTGAATCCCTCGCCGTCCACGGTCTTCATGCCGCTGCCAAGCGCCGCATAATCATTGCCGTTCGAATCACGCAGGGAAAAGTCCGTGATTTGCCCGGTGAGCTCGGCCCATGAGATCGTGCCGTCCAGGCAATCGAGCGTCAGCCTGATGAACCGGCCCGTGGGCCTTGTCGTCCCCATTGAGATGCTGCCGTCGTCGAGCACTGAGGCGGCGCACAGCGTATGCCCGTTCCAGGGGAACAGCTTCAGTTCCGGCGTTGGCTCGGGCGTGGGGATCGGCGTAGGCGTTGGCGCAGCCGTTGCGGCGGGCGCTTGTGCGGGGACGTTCGTCTCCGCTTGCGCATCGGCGGGCGTGCCCGCGTCCGTTTTGGCCGCGCAGCCAGCCAAAAGGGCCGGGAGCAGCAGGAAAAGCAATATGCGGGTCATGCGTTTTTTCATTATGAATGCCTCCTTTTTATGTCGGTTGCTGTTTGGTGGAGCATGGTTCTTCCGCCCGTGCCGGTCAGGCCGGATTGCCTGTCCAAACCGGTAGCTCGGAAAGCGCGATCAATAGCTCCGACCCGTCGTCCATCGCGATCCGGGCGGTATAGTCCGCCAGATTGGCGTCAGACGGGATGTCGTACTCGAGAAAGGTATGCCGGCCATCATTGGCGCTTACGCCCGTGCTGTACGCCGCACCGTCAGGCCCGATTAGTCGCATGGCCTCCAGCAATTCATGCGTGGCCGAAGCGCTACTATTCACGCTGTTTTCCAGAATCACAAACACGATCTTTCCTTCCGTAACCATACCCCATTGCTCGGACGCGGATTGCAGAGGCGTGTTGTCATCCGTATAGCCGGTCAGTGCAAAGGCGGCTTCGCGCCACAGGAACTGCCCATAGGGCGTGGGCTCCGGGGTCGGCTCCGGGGTTGCGGTTGGCTCAGGAGTGGGCGCTTGCGTCGCGGCGGGAACGTCGGTTGCCTTTTGGGGCAGGGCAGCGACCGTTTTCGCTCCACAGCCCGTAAGCAAAGAGATGAGCAAGAGTGTGAACAGCATGCAAATGATTATTTTTTTCATTTTGAATTCCTCGTTCGTTATTGGGTACCGCCTTGCAAAGCGGCGGGCTTTGCCCTCGCCTGATTTTCTGATTACGGGCGTTGCATCGTAGCAATTCCGGTCAGAACGTGCCGCGCTCTGTTCCGCTGTTGGTAACGGGGCTGCCGCCCGTGCCCTGGGAGATGGTGTAGATGTAGCCGCTCCGCATGGTGAATTCGTATTTGCCCTCGATCTTGCACTTGTAATACTCGCCCTCGTCGCCGAACATATCGTCCGGTCCGAACCATTTGCTTCCGTATGCCTGGTTGAGCGAGTATGTGCCGGCGGGCAACTTGACCGTGACGTTCTTTTGCGCCCGAATGAAGAACGAGCAGACCAAATCGCCATTTGCCGCATAGAGCTTGAGGAACGAGGGCGACGCGCCGGAATTGACAACCTTCAGATGCGTGCTCTGCTTCTTGTACGCATCGTTATGATAAATTTCGCCGCCTGCGGGCTGCTCCTGCACGCAGGACTGCGCCCGCTGCGAGGCCTCATCGAACGTGCCGAGCTTGACAAACGCCTGATACGCCGCATAGAATTTGCCGTCGGCAAAGAGCCGTTCCGCGTCCGCAAAGGCAAGCTTGTTGCCGCACAGGGTCAGCTGGTCGCCAGCGTCCGAAAAACCGCTTTCCGCAGGGGCCGCCAGCTTTTCCGCTGCCGCCGTATAATCGCCCGCCTCGATCATCGCCATTGCCGCCGCGTAATCGAGCGTGTCGGAGCAGGTGCGCGCATGCGTTTTTGCGTCCTGAAAGTTCCCGAGCGCGGTGAAAGCCGCAAGCGCTTCCGCGTAGCGTTCCTCCTGTTCGAGCGCCAGTGCCGCGTTATAATCGATATGGTCCCGGCAACGCGTCGCCTGACCGCTTGCATCCTCAAACGCGCCGAGCGAGAGGAACAGCGCCTCCGCCTCCGCCAGTTTGCCGGAATCATCCGTCTTGGACAGGTCGCTTGCGCGGGTATATGTCTCCCACTGCCGGGCAAGCGTCGCCTGCTGTACCGAATCCTCATAGCCGCCCATTGCGTCGAACGCGGCGGCCGCCTCGGCGTATCCGCCTGCGTCGAACAGCGCGATTGCCGCCTCGTAGCCCTTCTTCCTTGCGGCGTTGACGGACAGCACGAGGACCAGCGCCAGCAGCGCCGCGGCCCCGGCGAAAATCAACCATAGCCGCTTGCCGGGCAGTCTGCGCCCGCCTGCTTCCGGCACGGTTTGTGCCGCAACGGGCGCCGCTTCCTCCGCGCTCGCAGGCGCTTCCTTGGCCCCGGCGTCCGACGCATCCCTTGCTTTGCCGCCTGCCTGCCCGGCCTCGTATACCGCGACCACGTCCGTTCCGCACATTGGGCAGAACCGCATCCCGTCCGGGACGACCACGTTACAGTTCTTGCAAATCATACCGTTTTCCTCCATTGTTGCGTATTATCAGTAGCCCTTGGGCAGCTGCGCAAAGGCGCCCCTTTTGAAGTCGTAGATTGCATGAGTCGATTCGTCGTTTTCCTCTCCATAGGGATAAAGAATGATGGCCTCCGGCATTTCCCCGGTATTGAACGTAAAGGTAAAGGCGTCCTGTGAAACGCTGACGTTGTCCCAACCGTACGTCTTGCCGGCCGCACGCATCTTCGCCTGGATGATGACGATCATGTTTCCGTTGCGAATCGGGATTGTGCCCCCGATCCCGGCCGCCCTGATCTCGATGGTGCGGTTGCCCTTGTCATCTAGGCCGATCTCTCCGGTGGAAATGTAGTAATGCTTCCCACCATAGGATATGGGCGCGATTTCCGCCGGCCCGTTTTCTGCGTTCGGGGACAGATCCTCCGTTGCGGGCGTTTCTTCCACCCTGTCCGCCGCTTCGCCCGGAAACGCAGGACTGCCCGCTATGCGCGCAAACCGCACCCATGTTTCGCCAAAGGGCATATCGTAGGTCTTGGAGATGCGGTGCGTGTAGACGTAGTTCAGCAGCGCCTCGGCGTGATCGCCGTCGATGACAAGCTCGTTTAGGGTCGTTTTCCCAAGCGTAATTTTGTTCGCCCCGTCGATACGGAAGGCCGCCTGGTAGGATTCCGTCGTGGACAGGCCCTGCACGGCCAGATTTGCCTCTTTGATCCGAAACGCCACATTCTTATGGTAGATGGTGATATCGTGGATTTCGCCGCCGTCTGCGGAAAGGATGAACGCCATCTTGGAAAGCTCCGTCTGCTGGAAGTCCATTGTGCCGATATACAGGCTTTCGCCCTCGGCTGGGAGGGGCAGCTTCATGCCGTCGGCGTCCTTGCCGTCGGCGTCAAGCTCCGGCATGGGCAGACAACCGCCTGCGATTGGCGCCTCCCCGGCGGCAAGCTCCCCGCACCGGCGTGCAAGCTCCTGCGCGTCCAAAAAGTCGCCGGTCACCTTGAAATGCTCCCGCGCGCTTTCGTATTCGCCCTTTTGCAGCTGTTCGGTT
Organism: uncultured Oscillospiraceae bacterium; assembly: GCA_964447605.1. Lineage (GTDB taxonomy): Bacteria > Bacillota > Clostridia > Christensenellales > CAG-138 > CAYUTA01. Next base: position 4,500 of record CAYUTA010000066.1, read on the forward strand.
CCCAGAGCGTAATGCATCATGGAATATGCATAATCGTGCATCTCTTCCGAATCGTCGAACGAATTCAACTCGCTGAACGCGGCCATGGCCGCCGCATAGTTTCCTTCCTCGAGCGCCGTCACGCCCTCGTTATAGCGTGTCTGCCTGGCATTGTGGGAAAGCAGGCAGATGAGCGCGACGAGCAGCGTCAAAAACAGCGCGGCGCCGCCGAGGAAAAACAGCCGCTTGCGCTTGCCCATGCTTTCTACGGCACGTTTCAGCCTGTTTAGCCAAGGCTTGGTTTGCGCCGCAGGCTTCGCCCTGGATGCGGTCGGAACAGCCTCCCGCGCGGACGGTTCCGGCGTATCGGGCGGCACAGGCTCCGCCGCTTGCAGACGCTGTGCTGCCTGCGCGGATTCTTTTGGCGCCGCCGCATAGGTGAAAACCGGCGCTGCCGGTCCCCCGGCCGACATCGCTGCGGGGTTAGCCGCCGATTCCGGCGCTGCCGAATGCGCGGGCTCCGGCCTTGCAAACCGAACTTCCATCACGGGCGTACCGCAGCGCTGACAGAACTGGGCGTTATCAGGCAGCCTTTGCCCGCAGCTCATGCAAAACCTGGCGCCCGGCGCGCGCGCTCCAGCCGGTTCCGGCATAGCCGCCTGCACGGCCGCCGTCCGCGGAATTGCTTGCGCCGTCTCCGGCATGGGCGCGTTTTTTGCAGGCGCGGCCGTTTCGGCCGCGGTGGGGGCCGCTTCGCCCGGCTTGCAGTTTTTCGTGATGAAATAGGCGCCAATGCCGCCGCCGATTTCAAACAGCAGCATGCAGCCAAGCGTAATCATTAACACCGCGATGTCGTTTGCGAGCGAATAGGTGCATACTGCCCCCAAAAGAAGACCTACGATGGCTCCGCCGATCCAAAGCCCGACGGTCATCCACACAAAGCCCGCCGCTTTCCGGCCGCGCCGCCTTGCGTGGGCCGCGTTTTTGATACACAGCAGCACGAGTAAAATGGTTCCGATCATCGTCTTGCCCTCCCCTTAGTAGACATATTCGTATTCCGCGTAATTGGAAAACTGTTCGCTGCCGTCCAGCCGGAGCGTGTAGCTTTCTGTACGGATGAGCCTGCCGGCGCCATCGTATTCATACAGCGTCCATCCCGTGACGCCGTCGCCGCGTAAGCTCATTTCGTTCTTTCTGACAGGCCTGCCCGCCGCGTCGTATTCATAGTTCACGTTGCCGCCAAGCGAGTTGCCCGCAACATCAAAGCAGCTGACGCTGCGCACCGTTCCATTCTCGTTATATCTTGTAGACTTGCGCAGTTCTCCGTTGTCGTAGCGTTCGAATTCGGTATACGCAAAGAGCTTGCCGCCCTCGTAATCTGTCACTTTGACGCGGTATCCCGCCGCGTCATATTCATATACGGAGGAGCTGCCGTGCGAGTCCGCCATCTTAATCAGCTGGTTGAGCTCGTTGTAGGTATAGGTCGTGCGGTCGTTAAACGGGCTCATCGTATCCATCCGTGTCACAAGGTTATGCCGCTCATCGACCAGATTGCCCGCCGCGTCGTATTTGTTTTGGATCGTCTCCGTATAGGCGCCGTCGGAAACGTGCGTGCAAACGCAGACCTTCCTGAGGATGCGCCCGGCGTCGTCGTAGGTATAGGTATAGTCCTCCCACTCGTAAAGGCCGCTGTCCCTGCTGCTCTTTTCGTATCGGAGCTTGTTGCCGTGCGCGTCGTAGGTTGAGGTGAAGCGCCGATCCAGATAGGATTCCCCGCCGCCGGTCGTATGGTAGACCAACTCCTCAAGCTCCTTTCCGTCGGCGTTGTAGCGGTATTCCTTCCAGAAGCTGAGGCTGCGGTCGCCGTTCTTCTCAATTTGATACCGCGTCCGCTTCACGACGTTCCCGGCCGCGTCATATTCGTATTCCGTGCGGACGCCGTACACATCCTCCTCGGCAAGCAGCAGGCCGTTTGGGTCGCGCTCCTCCAAGCCGCGCCGCTCCCCGTCGGCGTTATATTTGCGCATGATCTGCGCGCGCCACGGCGGCTCTGGGGTCGCCGTGGGCTCCGGCGTGGGCGCGGCCGTCGGCGCGGGCGTGGCGTTTTCGAGCGCGTCGAGCGCGGCCTGCGTCTTGGCCGCCTGTGCGTTGAGCGGCCGGATGACCGCAAACACCACCACAAGCGCCGCAATAACGAGCGCCGCCGCGAGCAGAATGGGGATGAGATGCTTTCGTTGCGTGGGTAGCGCCTCCTGTCTATGACGTTTAGCGGGCATTCTTTCGCACGGCTTATCTGGCGTAGCTGCCTTTGATAACCGCCTTAGCAAGCACTTTGCCGTCCATCGCCGCGCGCAGGGCCTTGAGGCGGTATCCGGGGGTGAGCTCCACCGTTTCGCCAAGCGCGTACACGGTGATGACATAGGTATGCACGCCCGCGGGGGGCGTCGGCCCGCCGTAGCCCTCCTGCTCAAAATCGTTCCTGCCCTGCACCATCTGCCCGGCAAGATCGATGCTGGCATTTTCCGGGAGCTCGCAGCTCGTTTGGTCCACGGGAATGTTGGCGGCCAGCCAGTGCACCCAGTTGCCGCCGTCAGGATCGATCATGGTCAGCGCAAGCGCCTTCGTTCCCTCGGGAATATAGCTGATTGTCAGCGGGAGGGAGCGCGTGGGGATGCGGCCGTTGACGAACTGCTCGCCCTTCCTGCCGTATGCAAGCCCCATCTCGCCATCTACGATGCCGTCGCTCGTTACCTCCATGTCCGGCATGGGCGTGGGCTCCGGCACGGCGGTCGGTTCGGGGGGAGCGGCCGTTTCGGCGATCCCGGAGCCATCCACAACGATTGCATTGCGCAGATCAAGCGTGCGCGCCACATCTTTATCGGAACGGAACAAAACCGCGGTTTCCGGCAGTGTTTCAACAAAAAAGTGGAAGCTTGCGACAAGATCATAGCCTGCGACCTCCGCCGTCGCCGCAAAGGTGATGTCGGTTGACGTTTTCTCGCTTCCGTCCGGCATGGAAAGCCGCATGTCGAGCAGGCTCTTGGGTGAAGGATTGCCGTTTCCGCCCAAGGTGAATTGAACGGGAATTTTCTGTCCCTTTTGCAGCACCTGAATTTTATAGGAAGCGTTTTCGTGGATGCCGTTGCGTACGATGCGCCAGAACGCATACGTTGTATCCTCAAGCGTAAACGGCCGGCTGGACAAGCCCTCCGGCAGCGGCTCGGCGCTCGCCGGCGCCGCTTCCGCAGCGGGGGCGGCGCATCCCGCCGCAAGCAACAAAAATGCGGCAAGGAACCCTGCAAAAAAACGTTTCATAGCGTCTCCTCCTTGTTTTGATGGCTACATGCTATCATTGACGGGCAGAGCGGTTTTCCGGTAAAGTTGCAGCAATCGCTGAATCCCGATGCATAAGGATATTTTAGCAAAACAAAAAGGCCCTATGGTTTGCCGGCGGCAGACTCACGGGGCTTTTTTAAAAATTCTGTCGCTACGCTTTATTCATAGGAGACGGTGAATCCGGCCGGCTCTACCGTCTTGAGCGCCGGACGCATATCCTCGCTGAGCACCAGCGTTTGCAGGGCGGGGAGTTTGGCGAGCGGCGAAAGATCGCCGATCGCGCAGCCTGCGATATTCAGATATGTCAGCTCTGTGTGGACCTCGATGCCCGAGAGGCTTGTCAAATTGCTGTGCTTGACCTCCAAAGAGATAAGCCCCGTTACATCCGACAGATACGACAGCGAATCGATTGAGGAATAACCGATCTTCAGCACCCGGATGCGGCGCGCCCCAAGATGCGCGTAGCTGTCGGTTTTGTTGGCAATATCCAGAAACTCAAAATTTCCCATCCGGTCCAGGGCGGCGGGATCGTAGCCCGGGACGTCGCACAGGTCGAGGCAGCGCAGCGCCCTGCAGCGCGCAAGGGGCGAAAGATCCGCAACCGGGTTATCGTTGATGCCTACGGAGGCGAGGGCGGTTAATCCGGAAAGGGCGGAGACGTCGGGGATCCGATTGTGCTTGAACTCCACTTTTTCCAGCAGCGGCAAACCGGAAAGAGGGGAGATATCCGAAATTTGCTGCGCCGCGAGGCATATTGTGCGAAGGTTCGGCAGGAGCTTTACATCCTCGAGGGAGGTGATTTCGCCACGAATTTTCTTACCGGCGTACCAATCGTCCGCCGAAGCGTAAAAATCCTCCGAATTGGCGGAGATGACCCCGGCGAATACATAGACCGCCTCCACGCTTTCCAGCTCCGCCTTTGTCACCTCGTCCGATTCGCTTTTTCCGAGCGCCGCGCGAACCGCCTGTTCCATCAGCGGCTCCGTAAAGCCCAGAGCGGAAATGGGCTTCGCCCTGGGCGGATATACGCCGGCAAGCTGCGGCGGCAGGCCGTTTCCATAGGCGCGGTCGGCGTTATAGAGAATGACCGCCACATCGCCCAGGGTGATATGATCTGGGCGGTTGACGTTGTTGTAGACGCCCTTTTTCTCGGCAAAGGGCTTTGCCACCCGGATACCGGGGTATTCGCCGGTGTCGCCCTTGAGGCTCGACCAATCGGCCACCACGTCGGGAAAGTAGATCTTGACTGCGAAGTATACCATCATATCCAGCCGCATGCTTTCCGAATCCTCAAAGTTCCACGGCAGGAAGCTTTCTTCCACCTCCATCGGCGGCATGGCGGCCGGCCGGGCGTTGGCATAGTCATACCCGTATCCGTATACGTTGACGAGCAATTCCCGGATATAGCCGATGGTGGCGGTTTGTGTGTCGGATGAAAACAGCGCAGTCGCATATTTTTCGTTCAGATAAGCGGCCGCCTGCTCTGCAATCGCTTCATCGGTGATGTAGGCGGGCACGTGACCGGGGTCGTTCAAGTCGCTTTTTGCGGCTGCGCGTCCGGCCAATATGCCGGCGACCGCCGCGCCGCCAAGCAGCAGGCATACGGCGGCAACAATCAAGCGCCTCGCAACCTTCGCTTTAGGAAGCTGCCCCCGCAGGGCGCGCTTGACCTGGGCGGCGGAGGCGTAGCGCTCCTTGGGCGCAAATGCGGTGCATTTTTGCACAATATGCCTTAGTCCCCGGCCCCGAATCCCGCTTCGTACCCGCACAAACTCCGTACTCTGCGTTAAAAGGAAGCCCAGCACCATGCCCAGAGAAAAGATGTCCGAGCGGCAGTCCGTTTGCGAAAAGCCGTATTGCTCCGGCGGGGCAAAGGAACGGGTGCCGAGCTTCTGCGTATCGGTTTTGGCGTACTTATCAAAGGTGCGGGAAATGCCAAAGTCGATGAGAGCGATCGGTCCGTTTTCCTTGAGAATGATGTTCTCCGGCTTGATGTCCCGGTGGATGATGGGGGGCGTTTGAGCGTGAAGATAAATCAGAGCGTCGCAAAGCTGCAGCCCGATCCCAACGGCATCCGGAGGGGAAAGCGGCGCGGCGGAAACCGCTTCGGCGAGCGTCTCTCCCTTCACATACTCCCGCACAACGCAAACCATGGTTTCGTTCCGATACTCCGCAATAAAGGAGGGCAGCGCGGGATGGCTGAGCTTTTTTAACAGTTCGCCCTCGCCGCTCACGCCGGCGCGGTCCGCCGCATAACACTTGGCAACCGCAAACGTACTGGCCTTCCTGTCCTGCACCAGCAGCGTTTCGTTCCAATCGCTTGCATGAAAGCATTCCATGGGTTCATAGGCGGCGAGAAACCCGGCGGGAAACCGGCTGTTGTCATAGCCGTCCGAAAACTCCCGCATGCAGGCTGTAAGCTCTTCCGGTTTCATGATTGCGCCTTATGCCCCAAAATGGCCAGTTCCATGCAGGAAAGCAGTGCTTGCGTATCGGTAAAGCTCAGGCGGCGGTTTATGCAGTAAATCAACGCCGCGTCCCGCTTGATTCTCGGATACAGGGCGGATTTGCGCGCGATGCGCAGCAAGCCCTGGGTTTCCTCATAGTCAAGGCCAAAACCGACGGCCAGTTGAATCACCTTATCCCTGGACGGATTTTTGGTTCCCTGAAAAATCTGAAATCCAAAGGAACGGTCGAGCCCCGACCGGCGGATGACGTCCGCCCGCAGGATATTCCGCTCGCCGCAGAGCGCCTCCAGGTGTTCCGGCAGCGACGGCACACGCATCGATACCTCCTGCGCTTTCAAATAATCCTCCACCCTCGACGCCTTGAAGATGCCGCCAAGCAGGGCGCTGGTGCTGGTTTGCTTATTCAATGCCTCTGTTTTCGTTTCCATATAAGACCCGCCCGTCATATTATGATAAGAAATATTTTATCTTAGTATACAGCAAACGCGGTGTGTTTCCAAGGGCGGGCGGCGTTGAAATCAGAAAAAAGGGAGGCGCCCTTAGCGCCCCTCCAACAAGGATGTTTACGAAAATCGACCACCCCATGAACCGTAAAAGCTCGTGGGGTGGCTGTTTTAGAAGATTATTCAGCTGCTCTCGAAAGGAGAGCGCTTTTTATGACGTCCAATTCCAGGTGGTTTCCCCGGTGTTCGAGTTGGTAAAGGGAAACCTTGCTATCCATTTCATTTACTGTATCCCCGGCTGCTTCCGCTGGGCCGGCAGACACTGCCGGTCGCCTTGCTTGTCCTGAAATCCGAAAAAGAAGAACGAGGATATGCCATCTTGCACATCCGCCTATGGGACTAACGTGGTTTTACCATTGCGGTCAGATAGCTTTTCGCGTATCGCCTTCGCAGCGCCGCCCTCAGTAAAGAGCGTCTTTAGAAATTTAGGCTCTCCACCTGTGCTGCTGTAATCGTTAATGCTGAGCAGTGTACCGTCGGCCAGCGAAAGATAGGTGTTCCCATCCATCGTCAACCAAGACATATCTCCATCGAATCGTGCGACACGGATAAGGTTCTCCCCTTTGTATGCGTAGGCAAATACATTATTGCGCACCACAATGTTCTCGTTGCCTGGGTTCATCCATAGCGCCAAAGCGCCGCAGCCTTCGCCATCAAGCAGATACTTTCCTTGTGCATCATAGCGCTGGTCATAATGTGCCCACTCTCGGAAAGCTGTGTTCACCACAATGTTGTCCTCAAAGGTGATATTCGTAAAAATCGGCGCATTTCGCACGGTATGCATGGCGTTCCAGTCTGCTATCAGAAAACCGCCGTTACATCCCTCCAATACGTTTTGGGAGGCAATACATCCGCTCCGATATGGGTCGTCCGGGTTTCCTGAAAACGCCTCAACCGTAATGCCATAATCAAATGTGTTTGTTATATAGTTATTCACTGCGGAATTATTGACGCCGCCAAGCATAATAGCATCGCCCGTGCTCATCATATTACAGTTTTCCGGCTGATCCGTAATGTCACCAGGGTCCATGCTCATGCCTCCGATCCAAGCAATCTCGCAATTGCGAATGATTGCGTTCTGGCTGTCGTGAACCATAATGCCTACAGAACCGAAGCGGAAGCAGAGGTTATCCAATATGGCGTTACTTTTTACCGAAGCTAAGCCCATGCACCAGGCGTTGTTACCCAGCGCAAATTCCATGGAGGAAAACAGAGCGCCAGGATTACCGTCGTCACAGCGCAGGTAAAGGTCTCCAACGGCTGATACGGAGTCGCCGCTGACTTTTGGGCGTATATCACAGAAAAAGTGTAAATTCTCCGTAATGGTTTCTGGCGTTAGCACAGGAAGATTTTCAAGCTTGTCCCACGGATAAGAATCATTGGAGTTCATCTTGATGTGCGTTTCCCCATCCCAGTATGCAAAGTCGCGCAGCGCAACAGTCTCGCCGTCACACAGGATGATTCCTGCCTGCTGCATAGGCAAATAGAATTTCCAAATGTGATTTGTGCCATTCACAAGCGTCCATTTACTTTCGTCTGCCCCGTCCTCCGGGGAACCGTAAATGCGAGGCTTTTCCCCCGTGCCATATGCGGAGTAGGTTACGCCCTCCACCGTGCGCAACATCCCGCGCCACAGCCCGCCGCGCTCAAAAAGCACAACATCCCCGCTTTGGATGTTTGCCTGCTGGTTTTTGTGCTGGCTTGCCCACATAAATTCAGGAAAATCGGGGTTGTTAAGCTGTCCTTCCCACGTCCAGGCGCAGCTGTTTACCTTACTCAATGTTTTCCATGCGGTTTCAGGCGTAAGGCCGTCGTTTGTATCATTTCCGCTGTTGGATACATAATAGATTCTGCCTGTTGCACTATATTCGGATGCGCTGGTAAGAATTTCCTCCCGGCGCTTTGCCGTGAGCGCATCAAGTGCTGCATGCTGTTGGGCTTCCGGTATTGGCTGCGCCGTGGAGTCTGGCGCTTCCGGCTCGCTGGGGGTCGGCTGGCAGGCAACAAGGGACGAAAGCAGAATCAGCGGCAGAATAAAAGAACAAACGCGTTTCATACAAGGCTCTCCTTTACCGTATATAAATTTTTGTTCTTGCCATGATTCGTATCGCCGATAGGCGGCAGGGATGGCATACCGCTCCGACTGAATATACATTATTTAAGAATAATTCGCAGAATATAACAAATCCCCCAAACAGCTATCTCAAGTGATTGCTCCGCAAGAGAAGACCAATTCGGAATATAACGCCACAAATATAGTATACAGCTAAAAGGTACACGTTACAATAAACAGCTCAACCTTCACACCACTACACCCCTTTCCCAAATGGACATTAGGCAGAGGGTGTTTTGCAGTACGGCACAAACTCATTCGCTATTATTTTTAGCCCTCTTACCCAATTTTTCCCCCAAGGATCGTCAGACGCAGTGGGGACAATTCACACCCGAAGGGTGTGGTAAGCAGCCTATCTGTCGGACATCCGCCCTCATCCCCCTGTCGGGATACAGATAGCTTTCTTGCTGCACAGGCTGAAAAGCGGATACAGGCAAGGCTTAGGAAAAAGAAAGACCGTTAGCGCTTCAAAAATCCCGCGGCAAATCTTAAAACCTGAAAACATCCTTATCCTTGTCAGAGTATGGCATTCTGGACAGCCCATTAGGCCGTCAAAAAACGTTGGTTTTTGACAGAGGCGCGCGCGGTGGCGCAAATTTTTGCACAATGCCCTCGCCGGCCGTGTTGCCCGCAAGCTGCTGTCAACGGCGGCAATACGCCTTGTCGCTTCGTGATCGTCAATATTGCCGTTGCGCCAAAGGTACAGGCTTTGGTTATAGACGCACTGCTTATGGGCGAGGACCCCTTTCCGTTCAAACTGCCTATTTGGATATGCCCCAACCCCTTTTCCATTTTCGAAAAGGATACCCGAATTTTCGAGTACAAGTCTTTACAGATATATGATAAAATTATATTTGACGAATACTACGTTTGTGTCGGTATGACCAGGCAGGAAATTTATATTAGGAGAAGAAAATGAGGTTGATTATATCAGATATATCCAGTGATTTATTTGATATCAGTGGAGAAAAAAT
>CAYUTA010000067.1:0-13867 GCA_964447605.1 uncultured Oscillospiraceae bacterium
TTGCCCTTGGCCCGTACAAAAATGGGGCTGTTGCTTTCCCTTTTGCTACAGCCCCAGACTATATTTTAGGAGCGATCAGCGATTTGGCTGGAAGCTTTTTGAAAATTGCCCGCCCGTCCCATAGTTTTCATACACATAGTCGATGTCCTTGTCCCCGCGTCCGGAGAGGTTGACCAGCACGGAGCCGGTGGCGTGCGTACGTGCATAGCGGATGGCGTAGGCCAGCGCGTGCGCGCTTTCGATTGCGGGAATAATGCCTTCCAGGCGGCAGAGCATGAAAAACGCCTCCATTGCCTCTTCGTCGCTGGCGGTTGTGTAGGCGACGCGCCCGATGTCGTGTAAAAATGCGTGCTCGGGCCCGACGGACGGATAATCCAGCCCGCTTGCGATGGAATAGACGGGCAGCGGCGCGCCGCTCTCGTCCTGCAAAAGCATGCTTTCAAAGCCGTGCAGCACGCCCCTGCTGCCATAGGTGATGGACGCGGCATGGTCGCCCGCTTTTGCGCCGCGGCCAAGCGGCTCCACGCCGACGATCTCGACCGGATCTGCGAGAAACGGAATGAACATACCCGCCGCGTTGCTGCCGCCGCCGACGGAGGCGGCCACCACATCGGGCAAAAGCCCGGTCATGGCAAGGTACTGCTCGCGCGCCTCGATGCCGACCACGGACTGAAAGTCGCGTACCATTTTTGGAAACGGATGGGGGCCGACGACCGATCCGATGCAGTAGATCGCGACCTGATACTCCTTCAAATATGCGGCAAACGCCGCGTCCACGGCCTCTTTGAGCGTTTGCAGCCCCTCGGCAACGGGTATGACGCGCGCGCCGAGCATCTTCATGCGGGTTACGTTGGGCGCCTGTTTTTTGATATCGACCATACCCATATAGACGTCGCATTCCAAGCCAAAATATGCCGCGGCAGTGGCGAGTGCAACGCCGTGCTGGCCCGCGCCGGTTTCAGCAATGATCTTCTTCTTGCCCATATACTTTGCAAGCAGCCCCTCGCCCATGCAGTGGTTGAGCTTGTGCGCGCCGGTATGGTTGAGGTCCTCGCGTTTCAAATAGATCTGGCACTTGCCCAGATGGCGCGAAAGCCGTTCGCAATGGTAAACGGGCGTGGGGCGTCCCTGGAACTCCCTGCGGATGCGGCGCAGTTCGCTGATGAACTGCGCGCTGTGACAGATGGTCTCGTACGCGTCGTCGATCTCCCGAAACGCCGGGATCAGCTCCGGCGGCAGATACTGGCCGCCATATGCGCCAAAGCGTCCGTCCGGCGTAGGGTACTGCTTTAAGTAGTTGTCAAAATCTCTGTAAGTCATGTTTGCCATTGGCCTGCCTCTTTCTCCGTTTGGTCAGCGCTTTGCTGGATTGTTACAAATGGTATATAAAATCCGCGGCCTTGTCAATCGTTGCGCGGGAAAGATATTTATGATACAGTAAAAGACAGAAACCCGTAATGCAATTCATGACGGAGGAAACCGTTCCCATGCCCTATTCAATTACTAAAAACTGTATCGGCTGCACCCTGTGCGCAAAAAACTGTCCGGTGCTGGCCATTGACAGCGAGTTGAAAAAGCGCCATACGGTCAACATTCGCCGGTGCGTATCCTGCGGAGTCTGCGGGCGCGTATGCAAAAAAAACGCCGTGCTGGACGGATACGGAGGATTGTGTGCCGCCGTGCCGCGCAGCAAGTGGAAAAAGCCCGTAATCGATACGGGGCTGTGCAGCGCATGCGGCATGTGCGTTTCCGTTTGCCGGGCGGAGGCGCTCAAAATTGCGCCGCCGTCCTGCCGCGGAGACATCCATGTATACGCCATTCTGGACGCTCCCCAAAAGTGCGTTGCGTGCGCGCTGTGCGAGCGTGAATGTCCGCTACACGCCATCACCATGCAGGACGCGGAGGAAACAGCCCTATGAAGCGTAAGCCGTATCCCTTGCCCGTATATGCGCGTATTGATCTGACAACCGGGAAAACAAGCCGACTTGAGATTCCGCGCGAAATTTTCAGGCTGTATGTCGGCGGCAAGACGCTTGGCGCAAAGCTGCTGACGGACCTGACCCCGCCGGGGCTTGACCCGCTGGCGCCGGAGGCGATGGTGATCGTCAACACCGGGCCGGCAAACGGCACGGGTGCGCCCAGTTCGAGCCGGTTTAACATGACGTTTAAAAACGTGCTTACCGGCGGTATTGCGTCGTCCAACTGCGGCGGGCAGTTTGGCGTGATGCTGAAACGCGCCGGATACGACGGCGTGATCCTTACCGGAAGGGCGGAGAAGCCGGTTACAATCTCCATTGTGGACGGAGAGATGGCCCTGGCGGACGCAAGCGCCCTTTGGGGGCTGGATGCGGAGCAGACGCAGGAAAAGCTGCCAAAGCTTTACGGCAAGCTGGTCATCGGCCCTGCGGGGGAACATCTGGTGCGCTTTGCGGCCGCGGTCTCCGGCGAGCGCGTGGCCGGCCGCTGCGGCGCGGGCGCGGCGCTTGGCGCGAAGAACATCAAGGCCATCGTGGCGTACGGCACAAAGCGGCCTGAAATCTATAACCGTAAAAAGTTTGATCCATACGTGAAAAAATGGGTGAAGTTCTTAAAAAACCATCCCATGACGGGCGAGGGGCTTCCAACCTACGGCAGCGCAGGGCTCGTCAGCAAAGCCAATGCAACAAACGCGCTGCCGACGCACAACTTTAAATATGGACATAGCGCGGACGCGCATTTTGTCAGCGGCGAAACGCTCTCCGATCAGAATCTGCTGCGCAATTCGGGCTGCATCTCCTGCCCGATCCGCTGCGAGCGCCGCGTAATGGTAGACGGTAAGGACGTCAAAGGCCCGGAGTACGAGACATGCGGCTTCTTCGGCCCCAATATCGACGCAACCAGCATGGAGAACATGCTGCGTTTGAACTATGTGTGCGACCTGCTCGGCATGGACACCATCTCGCTTGCCAGCACCATCGCCTTTGCAATGGAGTTAAAGGAGAATGGACTCGCAGATTTCGGGGTTGACTTTGGCAACAGCGACAATCTTATGGAGGTTGTGGAGAAGATTGCCCGCCGCGAGGGGATTTATAGCGAGCTTGCCAACGGCAGCAAATGGCTTTCTGAAAAATATGGCGGCAAGGAATACGCCATGCATGCGAAAGGTCTGGAGATGGCCTCCTATGAGCCGCGCCGGTGTGTGGGCATGGGGCTTGGTTATGCAACGGCAAACCGCGGCGGCTGCCATCTCAACGGCGGTTATCTTGCGCTGCTCGAATCCGTCGGCGTGCTACTGACCGATCCGCTTTCGCCGGATGCAAAGCCCGCGCTGACCGTGTTTTTGCAAAACGGCCTTGAGGCGGTTTCGGCCTGCGGGTTCTGCCTGTTCACCGCGCAGTCGTTTGTGCCGGCAATCTTTTTCAAGCTGGGCCCGCATCATCCGGTGACGCGTCTTGTCGGCAGGGTGGCGACCCACCTCGGTCTGGGCGTGCGGATGCTGCTCGGCATGATGCCGGTCATCCGCTTCAATTCGGTTTACCTGTTCCCGCAGGCGGAGGCGACGCGCCTGATTACGGGCCTGCCGATGTATACCGGATCGTTTGTTATCCTCGGCGAGCGCGGTTTCAATATCGAGCGATTGTATAATTTGCGCGAGGGACTGACCGGGCAGGATGACCGGTTACCGGACCGGCTGACCAGGGTTCCGCAGGATCCGGACAATCCAAGAACGGTCGTGCCGATGGATCGGATGCTGCCCGTATACTATCGGGTGCGCGGCTGGGGGGCGGACGGCGTGCCTGCCGCACGCAAAAAAAGGCGGCTTGGCATTGAACCCGGACCGCGCTTGAATTAACAATCGGGAGAATGGGGGACGAAAGCATGGCGCTGATTCATTATTTCGCTCCGCTGCGCGGCATGACCGGCGTGGAGGAAGAAACCGTTGACGCCGCATCCATTTCGGACGTGCTTGCGTACATCCGGCGCGCGTACGGCAGGGAGGCGCATAAGGCGGCAAAGAGCGCGCTCATCGTGGTCAACGATGTGAGCATCGGCCTTTATGAGGGAAATAAAACCGTGTTGAAGGCGGACGATGTTGTCGGTTTCCTGCCGCTGTGCGGCGGCGGCTGAGCGCGGGGCGGAGAAATACCATTTAAATCTAAAAAAAAGGCGGTCGAAAGATGTAACAATGCGACGGCCCAGACCGCCGAAAAACAGCGGCTTGCCGACGGGGACCGCTGCGCAGGATTTTTGCATGCCGCTTTGTCCCCGGAGGATTGCGCCGCCTGTCGGGTTTGCTGCATAAAAGTGACAGTTGCACCGCAATGTCGCTGCAAATGACGGCTTTTAAACTTTTTCCTGCACGCTTTGAGGATCGGGGTGACGGAGCAGCCCGGCCGGAACTTTGTAGATGCGCTGGGGTCGTCCCTTCTCCGATGCTTCCGAAGCGTTTCCGGACGGCCCCATTTATCTTTCCGTTTGACTTTAAATGATATACTTTTCGTTCGGCTTGGGCATGGCGGCAAGCTCTGCACGCTTTTCTTCAAAGCCGGGCCGGCCCAGCAACGCATACGTCGCCTGTTTTCCGGCCTCTACGCCGGGCTGGTCGAAGGCGTTGATCCCGATTAGCTCCCCGGCAAACGCGGTCATCAGTTCGAAGAGGAACAGCAGCTCGCCGATGGTGAACGCATTGACCTCGGGCAGCATGATGGTGTTGCACAGGTGTCCGCTTTTTGCCACGGCATATTCCGTTGCGCGCAGTTCCGCGGCAATCAGCTCGTTTTGCGTATGCCCGCAAAGGAAAGATACATCCGGCACGTCGAAGTAGCCGTCGGCAATCATGGTTTCCACGCGGAAACGCTCCACGCCAAGGAACGTAATGACCTTATCAAACGGCCCCTCGGTATACAGTTGCACCTGTGAATGCTGGTCGGTCACGCCAAGCGCCTTGACGGGCGTTTGTCCCGCGTGCACAACGTGCCCTTCCAGATCGACGCGCTTGCCGAGCGACTCGGCCCAGAGCTGGGCATACCAGTCGGCAATGTATTTGAGCGAGTCCGCATATGGCATAAGCACGCTGATGTTGCAGCCGCGCTGCATGGCGACGCACTGGAGCGTGGCGGCCATATAGGCCGGGTTACGCCAGATATCGCGCTGCTGATCGCAGATGGCGTCCATGTAGGCCGCGCCTGCGAGCAGCTCGCGGATATCGATGCCGCAGACCGCAGCCGCGAGCAGTCCGACCGGGCACAGCTCTGAGAAGCGGCCGCCGACGCCGTCTGGGATGATGAACGTTTTCAGGTGTTCGGCGCGCGCAATTTTCAGCAAATGCCCCTTTGCCGCGTCCGTGGTGGCAAACAGATGCGTGCTGATGTCCGCGCCCAGCCGCTCGTGCAGCAGGGAGCTGACGATGAGCAGCTGCGACATGGTTTCCGAGGTTCCGCCGGATTTGCTGACGACATTGAACGCCGTGCGCTCAATCTCGATTACGTCAAGCAGCGCGCACATGCGTTCCGGGTCGATGTTGTCTTCCACAAACAGGCGCGGGCCGCCGCGGCGCTCGGGGGGAAGGTCGTTATAATGCAGATGATTGAGCGCCTGGTGGACGGCAATGGGCCCCAGCGCGCTGCCGCCGATTCCAAGTACCACAAAGTTGTCGAACCGCTCCCGGATATCCGCCGCAGTCGCATAAATATCCTTGACGATCTCCTCCTGATTGTACGGGAGCTCACGCCAGCGCATCTGGCCACGCTTTGCTTTCATACCGGCGATGGCAGCGTCGATATTGGGCTGGAGCGCATCGATTTCGCGCTTGTAGACGCCGCGGTTGCCCAGCTGATCCGACATCATGTTGTTGAAATCGAAGTGCAGACGCATGGATTGGCGCCAGGACTCGTCCAAATAACGTTCCATATTCGGTTCATTCCTCCAATCGCATCCAAATTTACTAAAATACGGCTTTATTATAGCATCGGCGGAATCTTAAAAAAAGAAACGAACTGTGAATACTGGGCAAAGGATCTATTGTTGTAATAGGTCCTGTGGGAATGGCGGCGCCGCCATCTTTGGCGACTTGAAGAGCCGCTGCCGTTCCGGATGAAATTTACGGCGCAGGACGCGGAAATGGCGCGCGCATGTGCGCTCAGTCGCTCAGCAGCTTACGCATCAGCTCCAGACTTTGATAGATTTCAGATATGTCCGAAAACATATCGCTGTAAACCTCGATGAAGGCGGGCCCCACGTAACCACGCAGGCGCAGCGCCGCGGCGATGGCGGCAAAGTCGACCGTGCCGCTGCCGGGCATTGTCAGCGTATACGTTCCGTCCGGCTGTGTGACGGCGTCGCAAAGATGCAGATTGACGATGTCGTCGCCCACGGCGTCGATAAACGCCAGCGGCGAGCTTCCGGCGCGGATGGCCTGCTTGACGTCGAGCGTGAATTTCAGGCTGCGGCCGCCGACCGCTTCACGCAGCGCCGCGCCGTACTCCGGCTTGCTGAACACGCACCAGCTGACATTTTCGAGCGTGAGCGTCACGTTGTATTCGGCCGCGCGCGCAATCATTTTCCGAAAAATTGGGGCGATGCGCCCGAGCTGCAGGTTTCTTGCCGCGCCGGATAAATTTGCGGGTCCATGCATCACATAGTGCGATGCGCCGAGCTTATGCGCAGCCTGCAGAACCAGTTCAAAGAGCTTCCAGGCGTCGCCGCGCTGGCGCGAATGGAGCGAAAACAGCAGGGGTTCAAATTGCGTGCTCATCGGATGCACGCTGAACACGCGCAGCCCGGCCGCCGTGATCCGTTCGCACAGCAGGTCGATAAACGCGGGCCGGTACTCAGAGAACGTATTCAGAAAAATTTCACAAAGGCCGACTCCGTGCGCACCGATGTCGAGAAGCGCGTCCTCCACCTGCATCCGGTTAAAATAACTTGCCGTTGAAACGCCGATTTCCATGCTGTCCCTCTCCTGCTTACCAAGAATCATATCACAATACGCGCCGCACCGCCAGCCTCGCGGCGTTCGTGCGCACCGGCCGGTTGAAATCCGCCCGGCGGGCAGTGTATAATACGGAGCATGGAACAAAATATGACAGGGTTGAAGGAAAAGCGCGCCAATAAAGCGGATTTGCGCGCGGCGGCACGGTTTCCATACTGGAAGCTGCCGTTTCTTCTTCTGCTCCCGCTTGGCGCTCTTTGGGCGCGCGTTTGCAGCCCGCACCCGGAGCTGATCGAGCGGCTGTACAGCGGCGGCGTGTACCCGGGTATAAAAAACGGACTGTCGGCCGTCGCCTCGCTCGTGTCCTTTTCCATAGCGGAATGGATTCTGTACGCACTGATTCTGTGGGCGATTGTCACGGTGTTCGGCAGCCTGCTTGCATGGGCGCTGCGGCGCATCGGCGGCAGGCGCGTGTTCTCCGCGCTGCTTTCGCTCGGCATGGTTGTGGGCGCGGTTTGGAACCTGTTCTATTTTACGTGGGGCTTTAACTATTTCCGCGTGCCGCTGAAAGAGCGTATGGGACTGACCGTCTGCGCGCGCCCGGTGGAGGCGCTGGAGACGCTTACTTATGCGCTTGCCCGGCAGGCGGCGCAGCTTCGCGAAACCCTGCCGGAAGACGCGTCCGGCTTGTTCACGCTGGATGGCGAACTGCAAGCCGTACTCGACGCGCTGCCCGAAGCCTATGCGGCGCTTGCCTTGCAGCAGCCGGTTTTTGCCGGGCGCACAACGCGAGCAAAGCGGGTCCTTTGGTCCGAAGGCCTTTCCTGGATGGGCATTCGGGGCGTTTATGTCGGCATAACGGGCGAGCCGAACATCAACGTACGGCAGTCCGCGCTGCTGATCCCGCAATCCGCCGCACACGAAATGGCGCATCAACTGGGAATCGCATCCGAGAACGAGGCCGAATTTTCCGCCTACCTTGCATGCCAGCATTCACCCGACGCGCGCGTGCGGTATTCCGGCGTGGTCAACGCGCTGATTCAGTGCCGCAACGCCCTGCGCAAAATCGACCCCGATGCGGCGAGCGCGGTTCGCGATACGTATTCCGACGGCATGGTGCGCGATTTCACCGCCTACGATGCGTACTGGGACGCGTTCGACGGCCCCATCGAGGAAGCCGTGACCAATGTAAACGACGCGTATCTTAAGCATAACGCGCAGGAAAGCGGCGTAAAAAGCTACGGAGAATCGGTCGATTTATTGCTGGCATACTACAACCAAACAAAAAATTAGGTTAAATAAAAAAAATTCAAATTATTGCAGGATTTCTGTTTACAAAGCGCATAAGCTTGGTGTATGCTAAAAGAGGATACCAAGGATTTCTCATAAAATATTTTAGGGAGTGAAAGATATGATCGATCTGACCATTAAACGCGATAACTTGCAGCGCAGTATCGACAGAGCGCGTGAAAAGCACATCGTCATCCCGACGTTTGCTCAGATGCGTAATCCCGACCTGATTCCGGAGAAGATCAAAACGGCTCTGAAAAACGTCGGCCTGTGGGACGTCAACCCGCTTAACCTGTTCCGCATCAGCTGGCGTAACGAGCCCAAGGAGAAAGGCGGCACGTTCGGCGACGTCAATTTCATTGAGATACCTTCGGCGCTTACGGGCGTAAAAGCGCGCATCATTCTGCTCACGGGTAAATGGTTCCCAACCGGCTGTCATAAGGTCGGCGCGTCGTTTGGCTGCCTTGCTCCGCGCCTTGTCACAGGTCAGTTCGATCCTACCTATCATAAAGCGGTTTGGCCGTCCACCGGCAACTACTGCCGCGGCGGCGCGTTCAACTCCAAGCTGCTCGCCTGCGATTCCATCGCCATTTTGCCTGCGGAGATGAGCAAGGAGCGGTTTGACTGGCTCAAGAGCATTGCGGGCGAAGTCATTGCAACGCCCGGCTGCGAGAGCAACGTAAAGGAGATTTTTGATAAGACGTGGGAGCTTCGGAAAATCCGCGAGGACGTCATGATCTTCAACCAGTTTGAGGAGATGGGCAACTGTGTGTGGCATTACCAGGTGACGGGCAAGGCGATTGCGGACGCGTTTGAAGCCGTCAAGCGCCCGGGCGACCGCTTTGCGGGCGCTGCGTTCACCTCCGGCTCCGCCGGCACGATGTCTGCAGGCGATTACCTGAAGGAACAGTATCCGACCGCGAAGCTGGCCGTCGGCGAGGCGTTGCAGTGCCCGACGCTGCTCAACAATGGCTTTGGCGGGCACCGCATCGAGGGCATCGGAGATAAGCATGTGCCGTGGATTCACAATGTCAAGAACACCGACATGGTGATCGACATCGACGACGAAGACTCCCAGAAGCTGCTGCGCCTGTTCAACGACCCGGTCGGCAAGAAATATCTTGTCGAGGAGATCGGCGTTCCGGCGGATTTTGTCGACAAGCTCGGCCTGCTTGGCATCTCCGGCATTGCCAACATGCTCTGCTGCATCAAGATGGCCAAGTATTACGGGCTTACCGAGCACGATGTGCTGGCAACCGTCGGCACGGACTCCTCGGCCATGTACGGCAGCCGCATCACGGAACTGGAGGAGGCCGACGGCGCATACTCGCCCGTCAAGGCGGCGGCCGATTATGCGGCGCACCTGGCGTCCATCCGTACCGATGTGATGGAGGAGCTGACCTACGAGGCCAGAAAGCGTATTCACAACCTCAAGTACTACACCTGGGTCGAGCAGCAGGGCAGGACCGTTGACGAGATCAATGCGCAGTGGTATGATGCGCATTACTGGACCGATATGCATGCGCAGGCCGATGCAATCGACGCGCTTATCAACGAGTTCAACGAGAAGACCGGCGTGCTGGACAGCATGAAGTAAAAGGCCGGGTCGATCTGATTGGGAAGCCGCGGGTCATCCTGCGGCTTTTTTGCATATTAGGCAGCCGGCCGGACTTCCTATCGAGGGCATTGCTCAAATCAGCCCTGCGGGCGATCCGTGCGGCGGACTGGCTTAATATCGGGTGAATCGAGCGGGCGTTTTTTTGATTGACAACATTCGGCCCGATGCGTATAATGATTGGAAAGGTTTTGAGTGGGAGAGTACTTTGCAGGGAAAGCTACAGAGAGCGTGACGGTGGTTGAGAGTTGCGCGCAGACCGTGTTGAAGGAAGGGCACCCATGAACCGCGTGGCGGAAGCATCGTGATTCACGTTGTCTATGCTGCGCCGCATGCGCCGCGTTATCGGCAAGAGGCGGAACGGTATTTGTCCGTTCAATCAGGGTGGCACCGCGGGTTTCCCGTCCCTATCGGACTGGGCCCGTTTTTATTTTGGAAAGGGGGAGCGTTATGGGAGCATATCAGGCGTTAAAGGGTACGCGCGACGTTCTGCCGGAGCAGAGCTATCAGTGGCAGCATATCGAGCAGCTGGTGCGCGGCATCGTCAAAAAATATGGGTTTTTAGAGGCGCGCACGCCGGTGATCGAACATGCGGAGCTGTTTTCGCGCGGCGTTGGGCAAACGACCGACATCGTGCAAAAGGAGATGTACACGTTTATGGATAAGGGCGGGCGCTCCATCACGCTCAAGCCTGAAGGCACCGCCGGGATCGTGCGCATGTTTGTGGAACACAACCTGTTTGCCGAGCCGCAGCCGACCAAGATGTTTTATCTCAACAATCCCGTGTTCCGCTATGAGCGGCCGCAGGCCGGTCGTCTGCGCGAGCATCACCAGTTCGGCGTGGAGTTTTTCGGCGCGCCGCGGTCGAGCGCGGACGCCGAGTGCATCGCCGTTGCGGTCGAGCTGCTTAAAACCATTGGCTGCACCGGGCTCTCCGTGCGGCTCAACAGCATTGGCTGCCCCGATTGCCGCCCCAGGTATCATGGGGCGCTCAAGGCATATCTCAAAACGCAATACGATGAACTGTGCGACACCTGCAAACTGCGGTATGAGCAAAACCCGCTGCGCGTGCTGGACTGCAAGGTGCCGTCGTGCGCAAGGCTTGCGTCGGGCGCGCCGCGCGTGCTGGACTATCTTTGCGCGGAGTGTGAAACGCACCTTACGTCCCTGCAAAGGCTGCTCGGACTGATGGGTATCCGTTATGAGTTGACTCCGACGCTTGTGCGCGGGCTTGATTATTATACCAAGACCGTTTTTGAGATCGTTTCCGACCAGCTGGGCGCGCAGAGTGCCGTTTGCGGCGGCGGGCGCTATGACGTGCTGGTCGAGGAAATCGGCGGTCCGTCCACGCCCGGCGTTGGTTTTGGCCTGGGCATGGAACGGTTGCTGCTGCTGATGGAAAACGCGGGCGTGCCCATACCCAGGCCGCAGCGTTACGAGCTTTTTATCGCCTCGCAGGGCGAGGAGGCGAATTTGCGGGCGTTCGAGCTCGCCGCCGGGTTGCGCGCGAAAGGCGTGTGCGTGGAGATTGACCATGTCGGCCGCAGTTTCAAAGCGCAGTTTAAGTATGCCGATAAAATCGGCGCGGCCAACGTGCTGGCGCTGGGCGAAAACGAGCTTGTTGCGGGAAAAGCCAGGCTCAAGCGCATGGCGGACGGATATGAGACGGAAACCGCTTTGGATGCGGACGCGGTCTTTATCATTTTGAGAGGAGAATGACCAATGGGCGAAATGTTGGGCGGTTGGAAACGGACTTGCTATTGCACGGAGCTGACCAAACGGGATGTGGGCCGGGGGGTAACGCTGATGGGCTGGACGAATGTACGGCGCGACCTGGGCGCGCTCGTGTTTGTGCAGCTTCGCGACCGCAGCGGTCTGATGCAGATCGTATTTGACTCGAGCGCGCTGCCGACGGCGGATTTTGAGCGTGCATGCACGATTCGCAGCGAATACGTGCTGGCTGTGCGCGGCGAGCTGGTTTTGCGCACGGGCGATATGGTGAATACAAACATGGAGACCGGCGAGTTGGAGGTTCTTGTCAGGGAGTTTAAAATCCTCAGCGCCAGCGAAACGCCGCCCATCGAGGTGGACGATACCTGCAACGCAAACGAGCTGCTGCGGCTGAAATACCGCTACCTTGACCTGCGCCGCCCATGCATGCAGAAGAACTTTATTCTGCGCGACCGTATCACGCAGATTACGCGCAGCTATTTTTCCGAGCAGGGCTTTATCGACGTGGAAACGCCCATTCTAACAAAATCCACGCCGGAGGGCGCGCGCGATTATCTGGTGCCGAGCCGCGTGCATCCGGGTAAGTTTTACGCCCTGCCGCAGAGCCCGCAGCTGTTTAAGCAGCTGCTGATGCTCGCGGGCTACGACCGTTATATCCAGATTGCGCGTTGTTTCCGCGATGAGGATCTGCGCGCGGACCGCCAGCCGGACTTTACCCAGATCGACCTTGAAATGTCGTTTGTCGACGCGGAGGATGTGCTGGCCGTCAACGAGGGTTTCCTAAAGCGGCTATTCAAGGAGACGCTGGACGTGGATGTGCGGCTTCCGTTGCCGCGCATCACCTGGCGCGATGCGATGGCGCGCTATGGCTCGGATAAGCCGGACACGCGCTTTGGTCTTGAGCTTTGCGACATTACGGAGGCGGTAGAAAACAGCGACTTTTCCGTTTTCAAACATGTCGTTGAGGCGGGCGGAAGCGTGCGCTGCATCAACGCCAAAGGACGCGGCGCGGACTTTTCGCGCAAGGAAATCGACGCGCTCGGCGAGTTTGTCAAGACCTACCGCGCAAAGGGGCTGGCGTGGATGAACTGGAAGCCGGACGGGTTACAATCGCCCATTGCCAAGTTTTTAAACGAAGCGGAGTTGGAGGCAATCAAGCGCGCGGCGGACTTTGCGCCGGGCGACGTTCTGTTCATTGTTGCGGATAAGGACGAGACGGTGTTCGCCTCGCTTGGCGCACTTCGCCTGAAGCTGGCCGGCAAGCTGCAACTGATTCCCGCAAAGCAGTATAACCTGCTGTGGGTCACGGAGTTCCCGCTGCTTGAATATGACGGGGAGACGCGGCGCTTTGTCGCCATGCACCATCCGTTCACAAGTCCGATGGACGAGGATTTGGCGTTACTGGAAACCGACCCGGGCAAGGTGCGCGCCAAGGCGTACGATATTGTGCTCAATGGTGTGGAGCTGGGCGGAGGCTCGATCCGAATCCACTCGCAGGAGCTGCAAAGGAAGATGTTCAGGCTCATCGGTCTTTCCGATGAAAAGGCGCAGGACCGCTTTGGCTATCTGCTCGATGCGTTCCGCTTCGGTCCCCCGCCGCACGGCGGCATCGCCTACGGCCTGGACCGCATCTGCATGCTGATTGCAGGCACGGGCAGCATCCGAGATGTGATCGCGTTCCCGAAGGTGCAAAACGCCTCCTGCCCGCTGACGGGCGCGCCGGACACCGTCGATGACGCGCAGCTTGCGGAGTTGCATATTGCCTGCACGGAGCGGGAAGCGTGAGCGCGGCCGGGCGGCAGGATGCGGCGCCGCATGCGGGCGTTGTGGTTGGAATCCACAGCGGGCGGGCCACGGTACGGTTTACACGCGGCAAACTATGCGAGCATTGCGGCGCATGCATCAGCGTCGGGGAAACGGAGATGGAACTGACCGTGGCCAATACGCTTGGCGCGGCGGTCGGCGACCGCGTGGAGGTCAGCCTTGCGCCGAAGCGCATTGTGCAGGCAAGCCTGCTTGCCTATGCGATTCCGCTTGCGCTGCTGTTGCTGGGCGTGTGGCTTGGCAGCCTGTATTCCGATACCGCCGCGCTAATCTGCGGTTTGATCGGCTGTGCGGGGGGATATCTTGCGCTGCGGCTCATTGAAAAACGCGGCGGCATGCGCAGGGAGTTTCTGCCGGAGATGACGGCCGTTTTGAGCCCGGAAGAAAACCTGCGGCCAGAGGCATAAATAGCGAGCCGAACAAAATAATTTGGGCATGGCCGGTCCATGCGCTTTGTTAAGCCGGGCTGCATGCCGTAAACAGCATGAACTTGGGAT
>CAYUTA010000068.1:0-13010 GCA_964447605.1 uncultured Oscillospiraceae bacterium
CATCTCTAATATGTCGTTGAGCAGATTCAAAAGCGTCTGGCCTGAAAACCGGATTTTTTTCATGTATTCCTTCACTTTTTCCGGTTCCGCCAAATGCTCCTGTACCAAGGTAGACAGGCCGATAATGGCGCTCAGGGGCGTACGCATATCATGGGACATACTGCTGAAAAAGGTCTGTTTTGACTTTTCGCTGCGCAGGGAATTATCCAGCGCTTCTTCCAGCAGCTTTCGCTCCTTGAACGCCTGCTGCTTCTCCTCTTCCACTTCCCGGAAGCAAATAACCACCTCATGGGGGGACAGAGACTCGTCAAAAAGGATGCGGACATTGACCCAGCGGTATTCCGTGCTAAACAAACGCTGAAAATCCCCTCCGAAATCCCGTACCTGTTTGGCCACCAGCTTCCGGATATTTTCAATCGAAAAGCTGCGTATATATTCGTCATAGGCATTTTTTCTATGATTTCAGCCATGGTACTCAACAGATCGGCGTAGGGTCCGCGGTGAGCAATGCGGCTGCGCACATACTCCGAACCCTTGATCATCTCATACGTTTCCTTCTCGTAGTCCACCCGGTAAAGGGCGTAATAGGAATTGCCAAGCGCTCGAACCGTATCGTTTGTCCGTGCGATCTTCGCATTCAGCTTTAGGTTTCTCCATAAGACAATCCCGATTACAAGGACGCAGGCCATAAAAGCAATGCCGAAATAAGTCGTAAATTCTTTCGTTTCAGACAGGATCGAAGAATAGGGAACCGTATAGATCGCAAGCCAGCCGTTTGGCATATCGTACATAGTAGACGTTGCGCTCACAGCCATCCAGATCGATTGACTTGGAATCAAATTTGTCATGTTCGCCGTTTTTGATCTCATCAATCACCCCGTTGATGTGGCTCTGCAGCTGTTCCTTGGTATGGCCGGAATGGAGCATCTGGCTATAGAGAACCCGTCCATTTCGGTCGCATACGTAAAAGGAGGCCTCCTCCGTCATCTCCAGGGGCGTATACAGAAATTGAAAATTTTCCGGGTAAATGTCAAAGGCCACCACCGCGTCGGCATCCGCACACTTTTTGGTCACCGTAATGACCGGACGTTTATAAACGCTGCACTCGTAGATATCCGTAAAAATCACATCGCCGTCCGCCTCCAGCGCCATATTGTACCAGTCCTGCTGCAGATAGTCACACGCAGCAATCCCATTCCATGGTTCAACGGTGATAACGGTTCCTTCAAACACCATATAGGGAACGATCGTATCTTCCCCCAGAAAGGCTTGCGCCCGCTCAAAATATCTCCGGAACCAGTCCTTCATATCTTCTTTGGATTCCTCGTGCCGCATATCCACGCTTTCCGCGGTCAAAAAAATCATCGACTCGTAGACCACCAGATTGCTGTTTGATTCCGCAGCATAGCTTTTGGCGACGGTGGTCCCCAGGTTCTGCATGTTTTTTAGCAGCTGTGTCCGCAAGGAAACATAGGACAGAGCGCCGACAAGCAGAAGTGCCGCCAGCATGATGATGTAGATATGCAGATTATAAAAAGAGTGGTTCCATGTCTTTTTTTTACGCATCATAGGCAACGCTTCCCGACCGCGCCGGCAGTTCTCCCGCAAACGGTCCCTGTATCAATTTCAGCGTTTATGAAAGCTGTGTCGTTCATATCCGATTCCCCCTCCAGATTCTACTGCAAGCAAATAAGCCCGTTATCCAAACAAATATTACAAGCTTAACAGTTTGCCCGGCGCCGTCCGCAGGATGGATTCAGCGCTTTATGCCGCCGCGGGAGGACCCGTACTCCGCGGCCATGATGATCACTGATCCGGATAACTTTAAAACCACCAACGACAGCTTCGGGCATATGTCTGGCGACGCGGTGCTCATAGAGGCTGCCGCGCAACTGCAAAAGCGGTTCCGGGCGGAGGACGTCATCCCCCGCGTTGGAGGGACGCGTTTGGGGTGTTCATCAACACCCTGCGGGGATCTGCGCCTCCCCGGACAAAATGGTTACACATACTCGACACCGTTTCATCCACACAGTGCAAAAAGGCGGTGTAAAATATGATAAAAAAGATGGACGGCAGGCACGCCGCCGCAACCCAGACCGCTACGCCATTTGCTCCTCTGCTTTTCTTTAAGGGCCCTCATGCCGGGCGCTCCTTTTCCGCCGGCTACGAGTCTTTATAGGGCGTGATGTCATGGCAGGAAAGCAGGCAGGCGTCCTGACCGGCCCAATGGATCATGGACGCGTCCGCAATGGACCATACCTTTAAAACCGGGTTGTAGATCTCCATTGTGTTATTGACCGTTTTTCTGATGTTCCGGGCCGGACAGACGGCACAGGGCGTATTCCGCCGGAAAAAGGCCTCGTAGCAATGCATGCCGATCTTCACGTCCGGAGTCATTTTATAGGTTTTTGCGTTGATATAGCGCATCTCAAACGTGTCCGGATCGATTACATAAATCCAGGAATTCTGGGTGTCCAATACCGTTTGCAGGCTTTGCGCCTCTGCCAGCATGCGGTCCTGCGCGCGCTTTTTGAGCAGGAAGACGGACAGCAACTCGGAAACAAAGGAGAGCACATCAATCTGATTCTGCGTCCACAATCTGCGCCCGCCGCAGTCGTCAAAGCCGACAAATCCGACAAACTTTCCGTCGTTGAGGATGGCGCACTGCAGCAGGGACCGGATGCCCTGCTTTTCCAGAATTGCACGTTGATTTTGGGGCAGTGTGGAAATATCGGTACAATAAAATATCCCGTATTCATTGAAGTTTTCACGATAATTCTCGCCCAGCTCCGCATAGCTCACCCGCTGCAGGAGCTCAATTGCCGATGAAACGCCCTGATCGTACCATTCAAAGGTGTTGTTGCAACAGGCGCCGTCTTCGGAATCCTCAAAAATATACGCGCGGCTGACCCGGTATGTCCGCCCAATCAACTGCAGGACCGAGCGGATGGCCGACACCACGTCAGTGGCCTGATACAAAATCTGAAATGCCTGTTGACCCAGGTTGGCGGTGTCCAAAAGGGAGGTCTCGTCGAACTCAAGCCGGGTGTTGGCTGCCGCGGGATGCTGCGCGCCCAGGCCAAAGGCTTTGGACATCATCTGCTCATCATACAGCGCAAACCTGTTTTTTCCCTGTGCCTTGGCGTGGTAGAGGGCCCGGTCGCAGCACTGGAACAGTTCCTGAAAACTGGCCGCATCCTCTGGAAAGCACGCGATGCCCACGCTGCAGGAAAGGGGACAATTGCGCAGTTCGTCGGCCAGGACGTCTTGAATCGATGCGACGAGATTTTCCGCCCGGCCCGATAGCGTGCTTCGATCCCGCAGGGTGTTGATGAACACCAAAAACTCGTCTCCCCCAATGCGGGAGATGACGTCCTCCGCCCGGAACCGCTTTTGCAGTTGCGCGGCAACCTCTATGAGCACCGCGTCGCCAAACATATGCCCGAAGCTGTCGTTGATGGTTTTAAAGTTGTCCAAATCAATGATCATCATGGCTGCGAAGCACGGTTCCTCCCGCGGCTGTATAAAGTGCTGAATCCGTCTGCGCGCGGCGCTTATGTTATACAAACGGGTTAGATGATCCCGCTCGGTCTTATCCACAAGGTCCTGCGCGTGACGTTTTTCACTGTCGATATCCAGGATCACCCCGACGGCCTTGACCGGCTTGCCGGTATCGTTGAATTGCGTGGTCGCCCGGATGCGGCACCAGATATATCGGCCGTCCGCATTGGCGATACGCAACTCGATTTCCCCATATGCCGCGCCGGCGGTCACATCGTCCATGAGTTTTAAAAATCTGGGCGTATCCTCCGGCATGATGTGAGAAGCCTGGGGAATCCGCAGGCCGATTTCGGCCGAAACCGGTTGATAGCCGAATTTTTTGACCCAGTTGGAGGAATAGAATATTCTGTCCTGCTGAATATCCCATTCAAAAATGATATCGTTGGTCTGATCCATGATGATCTGGTGGCGTTCCATCGTCAGTCGCAGCTGTTCCTGCTCCCGCTTGGTTTGCGTAATATCGATCAGGATGCAATTTATGTATTCAATGCCGTCGTTTCCGGTAAACAGCCTGCTTTTGTCCAGTACCCACAGGACCTGCGCGTCTTTGGTCACCACCCGGTATTCCATCTCAAACATATTCTGCACGGATATCTGCCGCCGGAACTGCCGGAGGACATTCTGACGGTCATCGGGATGAATCAGCTGCATAAAACGGTTTTCAAAGGTTTGCGCAAGCTCTTCCCGGCTGTAGCCCAAAAGGGAAAGGATGCTGTCGTTGGCATGAACGATGGTAAACCACTGATCGTTGTAACATTGCTGAATACCGATCATGGAAATGTCCACGGAAGGAACTACACGGGCTTCTTCCGCGCCGGCGACGGAGTCTGTCTGCTCCAGGTCACGCCACACCAAAAGAATCCCATGCTGTCTGGGATCGTCTATATTGATCCGCAGGATGGATAGCTCATGCCAGACGTATTTGCCGGAAGCATGGTCGAGTATCCGGTATCTTTGAGAGCGCTTCATTGCGCCGCTTGCCAAAAACGCCGCGATCACACGCGCCTGCAGAGCACTCCGCCTGTCGTCCGGATGCACGGCCTTTTCCACAAAAGCCTGATACGACTCTTCAAACAGCCCGCCGGAGCGCATGAGGTCAAAATTATTGTTTTTGGTATACACAAGATGATAGACGCCGCTGTCGATATCCACCTCCATAACGGTGGAGTTTTCATATCGAAGCATGGCAAAGTACTTCATCCGGCCCAGCTCAAGGGTATTTTCCGCGTCCTGTTTATAAAGAACCGATTGGATCATCTGTTCAAAACCGGTGTTGGGGGGCATGCCGTCGGCATAGTCCCGCGTCAGTTCGGCAAAGACTTCCCGAACGTTTTTGAAGCACTCCAGCAGCCGGGGGGAAAACGTGCCGCATTCGCCGTTCAGGATCATGTTATAGGCTTTTTCCGGGGAGAACGCCTTTTTGTATATCCGGTCGGCGGTCAGGGCGTCATACGCGTCGGCAACGCCGACCGCCTGGGCGCAAATGGGGATGTTTTCCCCCTTGAGCCCGTCTGGATACCCGTTGCCGTCCCAGCGCTCATGGTGATAGCGGCAGATATTATACGCATATTGCAGATATTCCTCGTCGTGCATCCGGTCAAGGCCGGCCAGGATTTCGCAGCCTTTTTCCGAATGGGTTTTCATCCGTTCATACTCTTCGGCCGTCAGGGGGCCGGGTTTGTTGAGGATTGCGTCGGGAATGCTGATCTTGCCGATGTCGTGCAGGGCGGCGGCGCTGGCAATCACGCCGATTTTCCGCTCGTCAAGGCCGTATTCCGGGTAATTGTTCATCACGTCTTCCAAAAGTACCTTGGTAAACATTCGGATGCGCAGGACATGCTGCCCGGATTCGATGCTCCGGTGCTCGATGACGGAGGACAGGGCGTCCAACAAAACCGCCTTGGACTCCCGCAGGTTGATCGCCTGCTCCTCCACAAGGTCTTCCAGATGCAGCTTATGCCGGTTTAATTCCACCACGTTTTTAACCCGCCGCCGCACCACATACGGTTCAAAGGGCTTCATTACAATGTCCGAAGCGCCCAGGTCAAAAGCGCGGACCTCGTTTTCCGAGGAATCCTGCGCGGTGATTACGATGACCGGGATCACATCCAGTAACCCGCCGCGGGCCATCTCGATCATGACCGCATAGCCGTCTTTGACCGGCATAACGATATCCAGCAGCGCAGCGGCAATCGTATCCTTATATTGATGGAGCAGCATGAGCGCCTGCTCGCCGTTTTCCGCCTCCAGAAGATTGTATTCCTCCTCAAACAGCGAACGGAGAATGGTGCGGTTGATCTCCATGTCGTCGACAATCAAGAGCGTATTCCGGTTCATGTATCCCCCCTGGAGTTGACCGGCGTGGACATAAGCTCCCGATACGCCGCCCGCAGCTTCAGATAGGAGCGCCTGGCTGCGGGGTAGTCGCCTTCCTGCAGAAGCCTGCAGGTTTCGCAGCAGGCCTCGTACAATCGGTTCATGCCGAGGTTGCCGGACACGCCCTTTAATGCATGCGCCGCACTCAGCGCAAGGTCCCAGTTCTCCTCAGACATGGATTGGCTTACTTTTTGAAAGTTTGCATCCTGCGGGAATCGCAGCAAAAAATGCTCGTAGAGGGAAACGTTTCCGGAAAAACGGCGAATCGCCCCCTCGGTGTCCACGCCCACCGCTTTCAGTGAATGAAGGATATCCAACTCCATATTCTTACCTTCCCAACTTTTTCGGCCAATCTTACACGAATATTTTTAATTTTAGTATAACAACAAATTCGAGGCAAATCAACAGATATAGACCGGAGAACGGGCGCGAGCGCACGCCGGATTTTTACCAAAACCGGTTGGCCGGACGGGATAACGAAACGGATCCGCGCGGCCGCCGTCAATCCGGCGCGGTTCCACACGGCTCCGGCGCAAGGACGGCGATATCCGGTTTGACGGGAGCAAATCGATTATGGTATGAACCTGGGGCTTGTAGTATCGCAAACATCAACTACAATATAGCTATCAGCGCTGAAACGAAACACGAAAGGAGAAACCACAATGGATTTCAAACTGCATTCGATTGGAAGCATCCGTATAAAGAACGGCGAATTCCGCCTGACGCTCGGCGAAAAATACCGCAAGGCGCTGGGGGGCTTGGACGGCTTTGGCCATATTCAGGTGTTGTGGTGGTTTGACGGCCGTGATAACCCGCAGGCCCGCTCGACTCGTGTAGAGTCAAGACCGTACGTCAACGGCCCGGATACGCTTGGCGCGTTTGCCATGCGCAGCCCATGCCGCCCAAATCCCATTGCGCCGACATGTGTGGGCGTTATCCGCATCGATCATAAACGCGGTGTCGTTGGCCTCGTCTACATTGACGCCAACGACGGCAGTCCCGTGCTGGATATCAAACCCTATACGCCCAGCCTGGATCGCGTAGGGCGTCCTGTTGTTCCCGCCTGGTGCGCGCACTGGCCACAAAGCCTTGAGGAGGCCGGCTGTTTCGACTGGGAAAAGGAATTCCATTTTTAGCGATTGATCGGGACCAGAGGAGAACGGTCCGTTATGCAGGTCTGCCCGGGTCTTATTTCTAAATTTAAAAATTTTATTGACAAAAAAATACCCCATTGCTATATTTTATATAATCATATGTACATAGGTTTATGACAATATGCGGTTCAGGTTCAGGCTCAGCCAAAACCGTTGGAACCCTATAACCCCATTTAACAAAGGACCGCAGAACGGGCCCATCATGGCGCCCGGCAACAACGATAACCGATTTTTAATTGAACATGCCTCTATCACGCGTTTGACAGTAACTTTGATACGGCGCCCAAGCGCTGTATCAGAGAAAAAAATGGAAGAGAAACAAATAAAAACTACGCCTGTAGAAAAAAAGGCAATAAACACGGGAGGTAAGCAGTCATGAACGTAGATCGAGACGCCATATTGTCGGAAGAGATTGTCAAATCTATTTTGGACGACGTGAAAAAGGGAAGGTTGAAGCCCGGAGACAAGCTGCCGAGCGAAAAGCAGATGCTTGAGATCTACCAGGTCAGCCGGGGGCCGGTACGCGAGGCGCTGCGTACGCTGCGCATCATGAACGTAATCGATATCAAGCAGGGCAAGGGCGCGTTTATCACGTCGCTGGACCCGGGCCTGCTGATAGAGCATCTGGAGTTTGTGCTTGATCTGGATAATTCCACCGTGTTCAATCTTTTTGAGGCGCGGCGGATTATGGAGCCCGAGATCGCCTACCTTGCGGCCCTGCGGGCCAGCGATATGGAGATTGAAGCGCTGAAGGAAACCGCTCTGCAGGGATTTCAGGTGGATATCCTGCTCCACGAGATGATCGCAAGGGCAACACAGAACCCGATTTTGCTGCGTTTTATTACAAGCATCACTTATCTTGGGGAGATGAGCCGCAATCAGACCTCCGCCGTACCCGGGGTAAAGGAGGCCGCGCACGAGCAGCACCTCAAACTTGTAGATGCGATTGCACGCCGCGACGGCGGCCTTGCGCGCGAACGGATGAAGGCGCATCTGGATTATGTCTCCGACAGCTATCGCAACCACATTCTGTCCGCCGAGATGGACAATACGGATGCACGCCCGGACACGGCAGGCTGAACGAAGTTCGAAAATCGCCGGAAGCGTTCGCTTTCATGCAGGGCAACCACATTTGGGCTCTTGCGCCGCGCGATTCCGGTGAAAAAACGCCCAAAGTACGGGTATGCCGCCGTGCGCGCCGGCCACATGACTGGAAACGCGCTTTACGGGGCTGTTTTGACAGACTGGCGCGGAAAAGGGATTTCGCTTTTAGATTGCGTTTTGTCCCAGGCAAACCGACAAAAACAAGGAAAGAAGGAAACGGCCATGTTCCAAGTATTGCAGATTTCCACGGGCTATACCGACGGAAGCATTGAAAAAAGACTGATTGAAGCGGCGGGCGGCTGCTGCCGGCTCATCAGCGGCGAGCGCGACGAGGAGATCATCGCCGCCGGGCGGGACGCATCCGCTTTGCTCGTGGCGCTGACCGTGGTTTCTTCAAACGTAATCCGCTCACTGAAAAACTTAAAGCTCATTGTGCGCGCCGGCATTGGCGTGGACAACATCGACCTTGAGGCGGCTAAAGCCTGCGGCGTGCATGTGTGCAATCTGCCGTCCTACTGCCACAACGAGGTGGCCGATCACACCGTCGCCCTCCTGATGGCGCTTGAACGCCAGCTCCTTTTACAGGTGCGCGATATCCGCGCGGGCGAATGGAATCCTGTGAA
Source organism: uncultured Oscillospiraceae bacterium (assembly GCA_964447605.1). GTDB lineage: Bacteria > Bacillota > Clostridia > Christensenellales > CAG-138 > CAYUTA01. The sequence continues at coordinate 8,819 of CAYUTA010000068.1, forward strand.
AAATTACCGGCCCGTCCGCGGGCTTTTGGATGCCGTTATTGGCTTTATCGGCTGCGGCGGCATTGCGCAGAAGGTCATGGCGCGGCTTGCGCCCTTCGGTGTGCGGCTCGTAGGCTACGACCCTTATCTTTCTGCGGAAAAAGCCGGGGCGCTGGGGCTGACGCCGCTTTCTTTGAACAGCCTGCTGGAGCAGGCGGACTATATTACGCTGCATGTGCCGCTGACTCCGGCCACCCGCGGGATTCTGGACGCAGAGGCATTTGCGCGCATGAAGCCCACCGCCTGCGTCATCAACACCGCGCGCGGCCCGCTCGTCGACAACAACGCGCTTTTTGCCGCGCTTGAAGCCGGCAAAATCCGTGGGGCCGGTCTCGATGTGATCGACGGCGATATCGACGGAGCCAGGCGCTTTTTCGAATTTTCCAACGTCCTGATCACACCCCACACCGCCTACTATTCGGAGCTTTCCGATTATAATATCCGCGCACAGGCCGGGGAGCTGATTGCAGACTACATCCGCAGCGGCTCGCTTAAAAACATCGTTGCGTAAAGAGGGCGGCAGTTATGAAGGTTTTAATTCTTGGCGGCAATGCCGCGGGTATGAGCGCCGCGGGAAGGCTCCTGCGCAAAGCGCCCGGCACGGAGGTCGTCGTTATAGAAAAGAGCGGCGAGGTTTCCTATGGCGCATGCGGGTTGCCTTACTATGTCGGCGGCGTAAATGACGACCTGAATCGGATGCGCATCCGAGCGCCGGCGGCCTTCCGCGCGCAGGGCATTGACCTCAGGCTTTCCGAATGCGTGGAGGCGGTCGACGTTGGCGGACGGCAGGCGGTCATTCGCCGCGCGGGCGGCGTGTATACCGAGAACTACGACAAACTCTTGGTTGCGACCGGCTCCTCCCCCATCCTCCCGAAAATTCCCGGTGTGTCGCTCTGTGGCGTTTACACGCTCAAAACGCTTTCGGACGGCGCGGATTTACAGGCGGCGCTGGCCAATGCCGGAAACGCCCGCGTGGCCATCGTCGGCGGCGGCTATATCGGCCTGGAGCTTGCGGAGGCCTGTCTGCGGCTTAAAAAGCGGGTGCGCCTTTTTGAAGCGTTTCCCCGGCTTTTGAACGGCTTTGACGAGGCGTTCGGCGCGGCGGTCCTGGACGAGCTTACGCGGCACGGCGTGTCCGTTCATCCGGGCGAGGCAATCGAGCGCATTGAGGCTGGGGCGGGCGGCAAGACCCTGCATACGCCGCTTGGACAGTACGAGGCGGACGTGGTGGTGTTTGCCGCGGGGGTACGCCCCAACACGGCCTTTCTCGGCGGCAGCGGCCCGAACCGGCTTGCCAACGGCGCGATTATTACGGACATGCGCATGGCAAGCTCGGCGCCGAACGTATACGCCGCGGGCGACTGCGCCGCCGTTATGCACAGGCTGCTGAAGAAGCCCGTATACCTTCCACTCGGCACAAACGCGAACAAGCAGGGCCGCTATGCCGCGGATGCAATCCTCGGCAGGCCCGCGGCCGGTTACGGCGGAGCGCTCGGCACGGCCATGCTGCGCTGCGTGACGCTTGAGCTTGCAAAAACCGGCGTCACCGAAACCGAGGCCAGGCAGGCGGGGCTTGACGCGGCCGCTATAACCGTTACGGCGGTTTCGCATGCGGTCTATTATACCGACCCGGCGCCTGTTCCCATTACGGTAAAACTGTGCTATGAGCGCCGGAGCGGCCGCCTGCTCGGCGCGCAGGTCATGGGCCGTGGAGAGAGCGCCTGGCGGATCAATGTTTTCGCCTGTGCGATCAGCGAGGGCATGACCGCCGCAAAACTCGGCGCGCTCGATCTGGGGTATGCGCCGCCCTTTTCCTCGGTATGGGACGCGGTACAGATTGCAGCAAACGCTGTCAAACCATAAAACATCGAAAACAGGAGGTTCCACATGAGCATCTATTGCAACGGCTACCCAACGCAGCCGGACGGACGGGAAGAGGTCCGTATCCAAAATCCAGCAAACGGCGAAACCGTCGGCACGCTGTATAAGGCAACCGCGGGCGACGGCGAAAAGATCCTTTCCAATGCCAACAAGGGCTTTACCGCATGGAGCGCCATGCCCATGCATCAGCGCACGGACATCCTTATGCGCTATGTTGCGCTGCTTGGCGAGCACAAGGATCGGCTCGGCCTGCTGCTAAGCCGGGAGATGGGGAAGATTTATGCCGAGGCCATGGGCGAAGCCGTGGGCGCCGCCCATATTTCCAAGGGATTCATCCAGCGTGCCAACCATCTCTACGGCAAGGTCATCAACGACAACCAGCCCGGCCTCGAAAGCGACCTGATCTTCACCCGGCGCGAGCCGCTCGGCATCATCCTGTGCATCGTGCCGTTCAACTTTCCGCTTGAGTTGTATGCACATAAGGTTATCCCGGCGCTGATTATGGGCAACGCGGTGATTATTAAGGTGCCGGCCACCAACCCGCTCGCGCTCACTGAAATGACTAGGCTGCTCGTGGAGGCCGGCGTTCCCGCAGAGGCCGCGCAGGTTGTGTACGCAGACCGCGGCTTCGTTACCGAGGAACTCATTAAGACCGACGGCATACAGGCCGTTTCCATCACCGGCTCGACGGCCGCGGGCATTGCGGTGCAGCAGGACAGCGCGCCCTTTTTACACAAGGTTTTTCTCGAGCTTGGCGGCAACGACGCGCTTATCATCTGCGAGGACGCGGACATCGATTATGCGGTTGAACAAATCTATCGGGGCCGCGTGTTCAACGTGGGGCAGACCTGCTGCGCGAGCAAGCGGTTCCTCGTCCATCGGAGCATCCATGACGAGCTGGTAAAGCGGCTCTGCGCCCGTCTTGATAAGATGCGCCGCGGCGACCCGGTAGATCCTCAAACGGAGTACGGCTGCATGCACTCCACAAGCGCGGCAAATACCGTCTTGGAGCAGATTGAGCAACTCAAGGCGCAGGGTGCGGAGTGTGTTTACGGCGGCACGCTCAAAAACGGCACCTTCCTCGAGCCCGCGGTGCTTGTAAACGTTACGCGCGAGATGGATGTCGCCAAGGACCTCGAAATTTTCGGGCCCGCGATACCCATTATTCGCTTCGATACCCAGGATGAGGCGATCGGGATTGCAAATCAGACCAAATATGGCCTGTCGGCCGGAATCGTTACCGGCAATTATGCGCGGGCGATCCGGATGGCGACAAAGCTTCAGGCGGGCGCCGTCGTGACAAACGCAACCGGCAATTACCGCCATCTAGATCAGCCCTTTGGCGGCTTTAAAAAATCCGGCATCGGCCGCGAGGGCGTGAGCGCGACGCTCGAGGAGTTCAGCCAGGAGAAGACCTACATCATCCGGGGCGTGCTTTGACCCGTCTTTTCTGAAAACGGCTTTGAGAATGACCGGGGCTGTTTTGTAAACCTGCAGGGCAGCCCCGAGGCCGTCCAAAAGCCGCGTTTTTCTGGTGAAGGCGTGCGGTAAACGCGAGTTTTGCATGCAATTGCCGCCTCAAAGCCGTAGCCATCCAAAAACGATGTTGTTTCTATGGGATTACGGTTGGTTCGCCTCTCGCGCATACCGCTTCCGGGCGTCGAACTGCCAACGGTATGGGCGTTTTGTTGCCCGGGAGCAAATAGGTGCGAGCGGAAAATGCGGCCGCCACGTCAAAAAACAACGTTTTTGGCGGTGCGGTGCGGATCGCCTCAGAGTGTCGTAAAAGGACTGTTTGCGAATTTATTTTTCGGGAAATAATTTTGCGACACAAGTATTTTGAATGAAGCGCGCTGCAATCCGCAGGATAGTATGAGCGTACGGCGCGAACCGCAAGCAAACAGGAAATCGCCGGCAGCTTCGCACGGAAAAACGTCCATTTTTGAAGTGCCTACAGGGGCATAATGACTTGCAAAGGATGTACAAACACGATATCCTGTAGTATAGAAATGCGATTCAACAAGATATCGCGGTCGCTCCCCGCGAGGGGAGCGTGGATTGAAATGGCAGTGTTGCCACCAAAGAGCAAAAAACGGCACGTCGCTCCCCGCGAGGGGAGCGTGGATTGAAATACCGATGTGGGCGGCGGCAGCATCGCCTACCGAGTCGCTCCCCGCGAGGGGAGCGTGGATTGAAATATCGACGAGCCTCCCTTCTTGGACGCTGACGGAGTCGCTCCCCGCGAGGGGAGCGTGGATTGAAATGGAACTGA
>CAYUTA010000069.1:0-12843 GCA_964447605.1 uncultured Oscillospiraceae bacterium
TGTCGGGCATTCTTGGGGCAGCTTTCTTGGCACGCTGCTTGCAGGCAGGCATCCGGAGCATATCGCCGCCTATATTGGGATGGGGCAGCTTGCGGACGGTCCGGAGAACGAACGCCTGTCCTATGAATTTGTTGTTGGCGAGGCAAAAAAGCGTGGCGATCAAAAGGCGCTCGCAGATCTTATGCGAATTGGCGCGCCCCAAAACGGGCTCTACGCGTCGCTGGACGATTTAATGGTGCAGCGCGACTATATGACCAAGTTTGGCGGCGGGGGCTATAAGGAGTCCGGCTCCATCTGGAAGGCCATGATTCTGCCGTTGCTGGAATCGCCGGAGTACTCGCTGTTCGACCTGCCGAAATACGCGAAGGGCGCGTTTTATAATTTGCGCGAGCTGTGGAGCGAGGTGGCCACGTCCAGCTTCCGCCGCGATATTGGGAAATTGGATGTGCCTGTGTATATCACGCAGGGCAGGCACGATAAAAATACGCCGTCGGAAATTGCGCTGGCGTGGTTTGAAGCGCTCCAGACGCCGCATAAGGAATGGTTCTGGTTTGAGGAATCCGCACATTCTCCCATCAAGGAGGAGCCGGAGCGGTGGGGGAGCGTCGTGCGGCAGATTGTAGAAGGCACGGGTATGTAGAAAGCGCCGGCGATGATTGACAAAGCGCCGATGCATGGTAAAATAGACTATATTGCGGCTGTGGTGGAACGGCATACACAACGGACTTAAAATCCGTCGGCGAAAGCTTGCGAGTTCAAATCTCGCCAGCCGCACCAAGTCGGAGCAAGCTGCATATCGCTTGCTCCGATTTTTTGCGAAAACTCGGAGTGCGCTCACTCCGCTGCTCCTCCTTTCCGCAAATCATCACGCTCGGCTCGCCTGTTCGCTTGCAAGCGCGCTCGCAACGGCTCGCTGCCGCTACCAATGTTTTGCGGCGTGCCTGCGGGCGGGAAATATCTATTTCGTCAACGATAAACAAAGTAGACAAACTTTAAAATGATGGGGTTTGTCTTTGCTTTTCCCTAAAACAGGGCGTTTTCCGAATTTTTATATTAAATTTGAAAGAGACGTTTCAACCACACGTATTTGCAATTTAAAAGTTGATCTAAGCTATTTGCGGTCAATTTATCAACAAAAACGTTGAGAATTGGATGCCAAGGGTGCATGATTCCATGCCCTGAAGAGTTAGAACCGTTTCGTATGCCCAAGGGGACAAAGACGCTGCAGGGGAAAAGGCCGATTGCCTCTAAGCTGCGGAGATGAAGCTGAAAGAGGCGGCTGATAAGGTTGAGAAAGGGACTGGAGAAATGCTGACATACATGGAATTCCCAGCAACCCACTGGACGAAACTGCGAACGACAAACGTCCTGGAACGGCTAAATCGAGAGATCCGCCGACGCACGAAGGTCGTCGGAGCTTTCCCCGATGAGCACGCTGCCCTGATGCTGGTTTGCGCCATATTTTAGTTCTATTGGACAGCCTGAGACAAAAATGCAAAAAAGAGATGCAAATTGGGGAAATCGATGCGATTCGGACGCATTTGACCAAATGCTCCCATTCCTTTTTCCCAAGAAAAGTCTTCTCCCAATACGTTTGACGTTTTTCTGGTATATCGCTCCACGAGGAAGTGGATCATTCGAAATATATCGGTCAATTCTGCCGATGAAGTCTTTCTTGGAAGGATGGTGTCGCCAATATAGTTCTTCCTTTATATCAAGTTCAGGTACTCTGCCCGCCCGCCTACAACCGCGTGGATGGCGACGATGTGAGTCGTATCGTCGAACTTGTGAAAAACGAGCTGCTTTTCAAAGATCAGCACACGGCAGCCCTGTTTCTTCAAAATGCTGTAACGCGGTTCTGCCCCTGAATAAGGGAAATCCGGAAGGCGTATGATCGCTGCTTCGATCCTGTCCAGATAATGCAGGGCGAGATCGATATCGCCCGAATCATCGGCAATGTATTGAATGAAGCTATAGAGATGGTCGTTGGCTTTGCCGGTTCGTTGGCCGTGATATTTCATCTATTCACGGTTCCCTTCCGTATTTCATAACATATAATCAGGCATAAATACTTTAAGTTTGGAGTGGAAATATGTATCAAAACCTAAAATATGCTACGGTTTCTTTAGACTTACACCTGTTTTTTGCCCGTATCATGAAAGAACACTCCCTGTTTCTCATGGCGGGCTTTACACCAACGAACAGCAATTTTGCGGAGGCGGCAGAGCATTATAAAATTGAATTTGAGAATGCACTGTGGGAGGCGGTATGTCTTAGTAATGGCGTTGTCAGCCAAGATGTGCTGAATTCCGGCGAGATCGTTACTCCATTTACCATCAATGCCGAAAAACAGACCGAATGTTTTACTGGTATTTGTATTAATAAGAGGATTACGGAGCAGGAGACGCTCCTGAACGGCCGAACCGTCGCTGCGCAGAGCACCGCCTTATATCGGCAGGTTAAGGAGCTCAACCGGAAAGTCCTTGGCCTGCTCGACGGTCTGATTTTTCTGAAAGAAGAAATTTTGGCCCATGTCCTGAACTGTCGGATGTTTACCATGAACTATCCGCTTCTTCTCGAGCACATTATCAGGGAGGCCAAACTGTACCGGACGTATCTGCGCGAATTGGAGACAAAGGGACATTTGGAGCGCAGGACCATGGAGCAGACCGAACGCTTTTGGAACCAGATTATGATGGAACATGCGCTGTTTATTCGGGGACTGCTTGACCCGACGGAGGATGGCTTAATAGACGCGGCCGACTCCTTTGCCAAGGATTACGCTCAGCTCCTGGAGCATAGCCGCAACGCACAGAATAGGACGCTCGCCGAAACTGTAAAATTTCGGGACTTTAAGTTGGCGGGAACAAAGGGGATTCAGGAATGCAAAATTCGCTCCATTATTCTGCCTTTGTTGGCTGACCATGTTCTGCGGGAAGCCAACCATTATATCAGACTGCTGAACATGTAGATCTGTAGGCGCCTGCTTTGACAGAATGACACCAATCGCCGCGGACTGCGCTTGGTTCGCGGCGACGTGTATTAAAATCCTCTCTCACCCGCTCCGCCGCGGCGCCTTTTCGCAAAAAGGGCGGAGCCGGGCGCTGCCCGCGGCAGATACAGCGAGAGGAAAGCCCACTGAACAAAGAAGCAATGATGCCTGCGGCATGACTGCGACGATTGTGAAGCGTGCCGCGGCCGGCGGCGAGGACGCCATCCCTAAGCCCCTGTAAACGCGGGCTTTTCACAGCGGCTTGCCCGTTGCCAACTTTTTGCGGGCATAAGCCTGCGGACGGACAGATGGATCCAATATCCACGCCATCGACGGTAACCGCCTCAGAGGCAAGCCCTGCTTTGCTCCGTTTTCCCTTTGCAGGAAAAACCTCCGCGGGCAATTTCGAGCCTGGCGTGCCTACAGCGCAGATCTCCTTTTTGGAACAAACAGACGCTTCATGTTGACCTGCTCGAGTTCCAGCAGCGCGATTTTTTTCTTCACGCCGCCGGCATAACCTGTCAAACTGCCGTTTGCGCCGATCACCCTGTGGCAGGGAACGATAATCGAAACGGGGTTATGGCCCACCGCGCCGCCAACAGCCCGTGCGGACATTTTTTCAAGGCCTTTTTTCCGCGCGATCATGCCCGCGATGTCCCGGTAAGTTAAGATCGTTCCATAAGGAATTTGTTTCAGGATGTCCCACACGTCAAGACGAAAAGGCGATCCATCCAGAAAGAGCGGCGGGGTAAAGCCGGGCGCTTCTCCACGGAAATAACAATCGAGCCAGTCTTTTGCCTGCTTAAAAACAGGCAGGCTCGTTTCTTCATGCCCGCCGGACAGCGTATCGGCAAAGTATTTTTGCCCGTCGAACCACAGGCCGGTCAGCGCTGCTCCATTGCCGGCAATCGTGATGCCACCGAGCGGAGACTCATAATGAGATGTATATTGCAAGGTCTTACCCTCCAAAAAATATTCGAATCAGCGCGTGTCCTTATCAGCGGCCCTGCTTGAAAGCACGCCTATTTTTTTCTGATTGTCCGGCAGCGGAGTCTTTTCCTTTTGGCGCATCTTCGCTTGCCCTCCTGCCGCAGATATGCGGTCTCACGACACCGTACGTAAAATACATGGGATTCCAGTCGCACGCCTCGTAGACAACATTTATTTTAATATTTATAATGATACCATATAATTACGACGTCGGATAGGAGTTTGATGGGAAAGGGACAGTGAAATTGCTGGGCGCCGGGCCGGTCAGGTGCATGGTATAGGCGGCGGCGTTTATGCCGCCCCTCTATCGGGACATGGGTATTGCATATAGAATGTGCGCCTGCGCAAAGCCTTGGAAACATAAGGACGGAGATGGGGGAATCAAAAAACATGGCCGAATGGAACCGCGCGCGAAACAGCGACTCCTCGTTTTTCGGCAGCGTCTATCAAATCGTGGAACAGATCCCATTCGGGAAAGTGATTTCCTACGGACAAATCGCCCGCATGCTGGGGAATCCGCAAGCAGCGCGGCAGGTCGGCTGGGCGATGCGCCGCTGCCCGGACGGACTGCCCTGGCAGCGAGTAATCAAAGAGGACGGAACCGTTGCCGGGGGCATGTGCTCTGGTATCCAAATCGCGATGCTTGAGGCGGAAGGCGTTGCGCTCATATCGAATGGAAGGGTCGATATGGCTGCCTGCCGTTGGAAACCCGAGCCATAGCATTGATGAATTACATAGCCGGGAAAACAGCAGTTTCTGGACTGAATGCCCGTTGCTTTAAAACCGGGCCGGCGGCAAATCATCTGCAAAAGCCATCCCAAGCGCCTGTATTGTTTCAAGCTTAGCAGGCAGACGAAGCCGCATCGCAATGCCGATTCCCCGCGATTCCACATTGCACCCATTTTCCACCCTCCCGCAGCGGGACGCGCTTACCTTACCTAATGCCTTGCGGACGCAGGCGTTTGAAGGCGTTTTGCGCGCTTTTCACCCGATGGAACAACATAACCCGGCTAAACATTTGAGGGTGCCCAAGCCGCCCGGTGCGTGTGCGCCCGCCCGACAAAGCAGGCGACGGCGCCGCCGGAACGGAACACGCTATTCCTCTGTAAGAGGCCGGTAGATAGACGGACGCCGCTGACGGAGCATATAGAAGGATTCGCGGCGCTCGCGCAGCAATGCGTAGTCGATTGTCGCGGTGAGAATCTGCTCGCCCTCGCCTGCCTGCGCAACGACCTCGCCGAGGGGCGCGTAGACGGCGCTACGGCCGAAATAGGTCAGCGCACGGTCCGTGCCCGCGTGGTTGCAGGCCGCGACATAGGCCACGTTGTCAAGCGCGCGTGCGGCAAGCGCGAGGTCCCATTCCCGCTCAATGCCGGTTTCCACCGCCTCCGGCACAATGATCAGTTCCGCGCCGGCCACTGCCAGCATGCGTGCGACCTCCGGGAATACGGCGTCCCAGCAGATCATGACGCCGACCTTTCCAAACGACGTGTCAAAGACAGGAAACGCATCCCCCTTTTGAAATATGCCGGTCTCCATGCCCTCTACAAGATGCGCCTTGCGGTAGCGGCCAAGGAGCGTGCCGTCGCGTTCGATCAGCGCCGCGCTGTTGTAGAACACCGCATGTCCGTCCTTTCTGCCGGATTCTACGAAGCCATAGACCAGCGCGGCGTTTGCTTCGCGTGCCAGAGCAGAGAGCACGCGAAGGCTCTCGCCGCCGGGCCAGGGCTCCGCAACGGAGGCATATAATTCCGGACACTCATAGCCGGTTGTGGCGCATTCCGGGAAGATGATAAGGGAAACATCCGGATACAGCCGCTTTATCCGGCGTATGGCGTTGGACATTTTTTCAAGATTTTCCGCCTTGTTGCCGAGTGCGGACTGCATTTGAACGCAGGCGAGTTGAATCTGCATAATCGCCATCCTTTCGTGTTGCGGGTTCGCCGCAGAACTTGAACGCATCCCCGGAGGGGCGTCTTCTGGACAGGTCGTCTACAAACTGCGGTTTGCCGGCGGGAACCGCAGCGGCAGAATTTTTGCAGGTAGCCTCGTCCCGCGGACGATTGCAGTCTGCCGGACCTGCCGCATGAAAAGTGTCATTTGCAGCGCGCATGTCGCTGCAAATGACGATGTTCGCAATTTTTTCGCTTTTTTATGCCCCTGGACTGGCGGAGCAATCCGGCTCGCGTGCCTCAGAGAATGGGGCAGGTCAGCGGCGAGAGCCGGTTCAGGTTGGGTACCCTGTCCCAGATCGTTTTGGCAGCAGCCCATGCTTCGCGGCTGACTGCTTCGCGCGACATGCTTACAAGCGCGCGGTCTTTCATCAGGAACCGTCCGTCTACGATGGTATCGGACACATTGTCTGCAACGCCGCAGCTGACGAGAACACGGATGGGATCGCGCACGGGGATGGTGTTGAAACGGTTCATGTCCACGATGGCGATGTCCGCTTTGGCGCCAACGGTGAGCCGACCGATATCGGTACGGCCCAGCGCCTTTGCGCCGTTTTGCGTTGCGCAGCAAAACACAAGCCCCCCGGGCGCGCTGCGGTAATCGCAGTCCGCGGTTTTGGACATGCAGGACGCCACATACATCTCGCGCACCATGTCCTGCGGGAAGGTGTCTGTGCCGATGCCTACGTTGATGCCCATGTCGAGATAGCTCTGGAGTGAATTCATGTACCGTCCACGGCGGAAGTATACGGTTGGGCAATGGGCGACGTTCGTCCCGGTTTCGGCAAGGATTTTCTTTTCCCGCGTGTTGGCAAACACCGTATGGGCCAGAATGACGTCCGGCCCTGTAATGCCGTTTTCCGCCAGCAGATCAATGCTGTCCATGCCGTATTCGCTCCGGATGTATTGGCGCTCGATCTTGGTCTCCGCCGCGTGCATGGTGATGGGCACCTTGTATCTGGCGGCAAGCTTGCGAACCTCGCGCAGAAGCTCGGGCCGGCAGGCCGGCGGTTCCGTGGGGCCAAGCGTTACGCGGACGCGGTCGTGATAGGCGCCGTTCAGCTTTTCAATCAGCTGCACGTTCCGCTCAAGCTTTTTGAACATATCCGCGCCGGTCTTGTGCTCAATGCATACCGTACGGCCGTCGGGCGAGTAAGGGTAGCCGCCGAGCGAGTTGGTCTCGGGCGCAATGTAGCCGCGCAGGCCGCACGCCCCAAGCAACGCGCCAAGTTCCTCGGGGAAATAGGAGTTGAACTCCACACAGGTCGTCACACCGCCCGCGATCATCTCGGCAAACGTGAGGTTGCAGATCGCGCGCCATTCGTCGACCGTAGTGGCCGCATAGATGGCGGTCAGATACTCATATAGGATGGAGCCATCCAGCTCATAGGTACCGCAGTCCTCACAGAAACCTTTCGTTGCGGGAGAGTCGCTGTGATAGTGCGTATCGATGAGGCCGGGGATAATCAGGCCATACCTGCGATCGATGTATTCCGCCTGCTCGTAGCCCTGCGGACGTTCCCGCCCGACATAGGCAATTTTATCGCCCGCAACACCAACGTAGCCATCCCCGATGACGACCTGCCTGCCCTCCTGCTCCGTGCAGACCCAGGCGCCGTGTAACAGTAACTTAGACATGATCAATCACTCCTGCAACCGGTGGATTTCGCTTGCTCAGGCCAACTCAGGCAGCTGCTCGCTCCTCCTGCCGGATTTATCCAGCAGGCTGATGACGAAGAACGGGACGATGGCGAACACAACCGCTATGATGCCGGTGGTGGCCCACGTCACCTGATAGCTCATGCCGGTGAATTCCCAGATGCCGGCGGCCACGCCGCTGGTAAGCATGCTCCAGAAGGCGGCCTTCTCCGTAGCGCCCTTCCAGACGCGACCAAAGATGAATACGGTGGAGATACCGATGTAGACATAGTAGCTGAACAGAACGAGCCCAAGCACACGGTCGAATCCCGTTGCAAAGAGTACCGTGACCGCGCCGACGGCGAACACGAGAACCCGCATGAGCATGAGCTTTTTGCTTTCTTCCATCTCGCTTTTGCGGAACGGAAGAATAAAGTCCTCGACGATCATTGTCGAGCAGATCAAAAGCATGGTATCCGCCGTGGAAACCAGCGCGGCCAGGATTGAGAGGATGATAAACGTGCCGAAGAGGGACGGGAACAGGTGGAGAACCAGTTGGGGCATTGCGGCGCCGGCATCGATGTTCGGCAGCAGGACGAAGGCGATGAGGCCGAGGGCCATGCTGACGAGACCGAGAACGATGTATACGATGCCGCCGACGATGCATGCCCGGCTCGCGACCTTCTCGGTCTTGCAGGCCCAAATGCGCTGAATGAGCTCCGGAACGGCCAGCATGACGAAGGTGCTGGAGGCAAGGTAATCAACAGCCCAGATCCAGGAGCCGAACGGACGGGGATCCATGCGATCGGGCGTCATGACGCTCATCAGACCCGAAACGCCGCCCACCCTGGAGAAGCCTGCGATGAGGCACACCAGCAGGCCGACGCCGCCGAAAATCAGGTTGATGGTGTCGTTGTATGCAACGGCCAGCAGACCGCCGATGCTTGTGTAAACGCAGACGATGACGGCAAAGATAATGACGGCCTGCACGTGCGACCAGCCGAACATGGACTCGGCCAGCAGGCCGCCCGCCTTGAACTGGGACGCCGTAACGAGCATGATCGACAGAAGCATCAGAACCGTGGCCAGCAGTTCGCAGCGCTTGGAATAACGCTTGCGGATGTAGCGGCACATGGAAATCTCTTCAATGTTCCAGTATTTTTTTGCCAGCAGGATGCCGAGCAGCAGGATGCCGATGCCCATCGAAACCGGGAAGATATACGCGCTGATGCCGTAGGCATACGCGTCGGAGGCGGTACCCATGACATTGCCGCTGCCCCACTCGGAAGCGATGATTGTGCAGAGCGCTATGAACATGCCGATCCGGCGGCCCGCCACGGCGAAGTCCTGCGCATTTTTGGTCTTCTTACCAACAATAATGCCGATTGCAATCAGAATCGCAAAATATACGATACACAGAATAATGGATGTACCCATTTGTTGATTTTCCTCCCAACTAGTATTATATCATGCGGATGCGCCAGCCGTCCAATTGATGTCGCCCATTCGGAATACTAGCCTGGGCACGCCGCCTCCTCTCCTGAAAATTCGGATCATGGCTGACACAAAATTAAAACCTGTTGCTGCAAAAGAACGAATGTGTTGGTGCAATCGCCGATACCGCGCCATTTAGCGCTGTTGCGGCCGCAACCCGGACCGATGCCGGATGCTGTGACGATGGAGGACAGCGTCTGCCAACTCCAGGCATAGTTGCCGGAAAAACAGGAGGCGTCGCGGAGGCTTCGGGATAAATACAATGCACCCATGCGAGGATTTTTGACCGGCACGCCCCTTTTACCATGCTCTGCCGGAATCGAAAATGGCAAAAGAGCCGGATGTAACCGTTTCCATGATTTGATAGAACCATTTAATCAGTTTTTTGCGCAGAAATCTATGTCTGCGACTACAAACACGCTTGTCTCCTTCCAACAAACGCTTATGATTTACTGTTTTTTTCAAAGTTATGCGCGATCGTGGCCACGTTTTGCATACAGATACAGCACCAGCCCGAACAGCGTCCATGCGGCTACGATCAGCCATTCATAGGGCCAGTTGAGCGCGGAGGGCGTACCTGGAAGATACAGCACGAGCATAATGACGCAGAGCACAACCGAGCCGACGCCTACCGTGCGCCAGCGGCGGATGCTGAAAGGACGCGGCATATCCGGACGACGCCTGCGCAACACCAGATACGAGACGGAGACGATCAGATAGGTTACCACGGTTGCAAAACCGCCCGCGTTGGAGAGCCATGTCAGCATGTTCTTGCCAAGCAGGGGCGTGAGACTTGTAACCACGGCAATCAGCAGGACGGCGTTGGACGGCGTTTGGAAACGCGGATGCTGCCTGCTGAGCGCGCGGGGCAGCATGCCCTCCCTGGACATGGCGTACAGAAGCCTGCTGGCGCCGATATAGAACGCGTTCCAGCTTGTGAGGATACCCGAAATGCCGCCGATGACGAGAAGCTTGCCCATGAACGCGCGTCCGCCGAAGGCCGCCTGCATGGCGTCTGCGGTGGGAAGCGTGCTGCTGAGCATGGCCGCATGCGGCAAATCTGCGCCCACGCAGCCGATGATCAGCACATACCAGACAACGGCAAAGAGCACGGACAGAATGAGGATGCGCCCGATCTTTTTTGCCGGGATGTCCATCTCGCCTGCGGCCTGTGGGATGACGTCGAAGCCGATATACATGAAGGGCGTCATGACCGCAACGGTCAGAATGCCGCCGAAACCGCTGGCAATCAGGGGTTCCATGTTGGCGATGGAGCCGTTTACGGCCGTCCCGCCGAGCAGGAACGCGCCAATGATGAGAATGATAATGGTAAGAATGATTTGGAGAACGGCGGCAAATTTTACGCCGACATAGTTGATGGCGGCCACAAGCAGCGACGCGCCGATGCCGATGGCAAGCCATGTGGCATAGATATCATACCCTGCGACGCTGTAAAGATAGCCCTTCAGATAGTCCGGGAACAGATAGGTAACGACCGTAGGCAAAGCCACCGCTTCAAACGCGATTACGGAGAGGAAGCCCAGCGCGACGGCCCATGTGCAGACAAATGCCATGCCGCTGCCCAGGGCGGCCTTTGAAAACAGTAGCACGCCCTCCGTCGCCGGCATGGCGGAGGACAGCTCCGCATAAACAAGGCCGACAAACAGCACGAGGACGCCGCCGATGACAAAACCGAGAATTGCGCCGAGCGTTCCCGCGGTTTCAATCCAATCGCCGGAAAGGACGACCCATCCCCAGCCGATCATTGCGCCGAACGCCAGCACGAAAACATCCGCGCGGTTGAGTTTGGCCCCGTGCATACGCATGCGCGTGTGTTCCTTTTTTTGTCTCATGAATGCTTTCCTCCTTATGACCGCCCCGATCGCGGCTTGATTTTCCCGTCCGAATGCTCTATAGTAAAAAAAGTCGTCGAATTGAATAATCTGGTTCGCGCCGTCCGTCCCGTGTCCCCTGTTTTCCCCAAACGGCGGGCATGGAACCGGTTACCAGAGCATTGAATATTGTTGCATGATTTTGTAAAAAATCATATGTACAAGGACGACAAATCTCTTTATCGTTTCGGACAGTGCGCGTATGCAAAAAGGAGAGACCGCCCGGATGAGTTTTCGCTGCATGGATCTTATGAATCTGTTTCCCTCCACGTCCATTCAACTGCTGGGCGGCGCGGACGGTCTTGACCGCGTTGTGCGCTGGGTATATGTGGCAGAGGCGACGGACAGCATTCTTTACGCGCTCAATTGGCTTTCCGGTAAGGAGCTTGTCATCATCACAGGCAGCAGCATCGGCGGCGATCCTGCGTCGGTAATCACGGAGTTTGTGAAGAGCTGCGCAAAAAAGCATGTGTCCGGCATCGTTATCAATACGGGCCGATATATTCCAAAGGTGCCGGAGGACGCCGTGCGGCTGGCCGACCAACTCAAGCTGCCGCTGTTTGTTACGCCCTGGGAAACACGGCTTGTGGAATTTACAAAGGATATCTGTACGGCAATCATCGATCAGGCGGTCGAGAACGAATCGGCAAATACGCTTGCGGACAGCCTGCTGTTTGGCAGAACGCCGCTGACGGAAAATGAGCGGTTGTCGCTTGCGGCGTTCGGTTTTGAGCGCGCGCCGGGCTATCTTGTCGTGGTGTTCCAACCGGAAGAGGAGACCGCAGGGCAGGGCGGCGCGGAACTGCGCGCCTATCTGGTCGATTTTGTGCGCGCACGTTTTGAGCGCGAGCATCGTCAGACGCTGATCACAGGACTCAGCGAAAGCGTGGTTGCAATTGTCAAATCGGCCGAGGGCGGCGACCGCTACCGCAGGCTGCTCGGCGCCATTGCCGAGTATATGCAAAAACGCTTCCCGGACTCCACGCTCAGGATCGGCGTAGGCAAGGTGTGCCGGAGCCTTGCGGAAATCCCGCGCAGCTACCACATGGCGCAGCAGGCAATCCGTGTGCGCCGGCTCGACGCGCAGGGCCCGGTGGCCTGCTTTGAGGATATCGGGTTGTATTCACTGCTGCTGTCGATTGAGGACAATGAGGTGCTGCGCAGCTATTACCGCGATTTATTTGCGCCGATCCTCGACTATGACCGCAGCAACGGGACGTCGCTGATGCATACGCTTGCAGCCTATATTGACCATGACGCGCGGCTTGCCGCCACCGCCAAGGCGCTGTTCATCCATGAAAACACGCTGAAATACCGCCTCAATAAAATCAAGACGCTTCTTGGTATGGAGATTGGGCAATTGGAGGAGCAATGCCGCATCAGCATCGGGCTCAAGATCGCCCGCATGCTCGGCGAGGATTTGCAGGATGATGGCATCTGAAAACCTGACGCTTTAAATGCGGTCGCGCGGGCGGTTTATATCGAGCCGGGACAGGTTCCTGATAAAGGATACGATTTCGACAGAATGCGGCTTGCTATTTTAAATTTTTTTATGGAACTCATACGTTATATGCTATAATTTGGTTTATCAGTATTTCATTTTATGGAATCGATCGGTCCCGATATTCGGCAGAGATTCAACTTGTCGGACTGAAAGAAAACAGAATTTTGCGCTTCATAACTGACAATGCTTGACCAGGATTAAGGGGATGGAATTGAATGGGTGAATTTATAAACGAACATTTCTTGGAGATAATATTCGGCGTTATTGCATCTATCACTTCAATTATGGCCATATACTTTGCAAAAAAGAATTATCAGTTAGCAAAAATTAGAGTGTGTATCCAAAAGGATATTTGAGTGAAGCGTCGAATATAAATACAGA
>CAYUTA010000070.1:0-12645 GCA_964447605.1 uncultured Oscillospiraceae bacterium
TCGCATTTTGCTTGCATAAGCATGGTTGTTATGATTTTAGATACACACTCTAATTGCGTGGGTTTTGCCTGTGCAGGAAAAGCCCGTTTAGGATTCTCCTGTCTAGGCTTTTCCAAGATTGGTTTGTCCAAGACTGGCTTTTCCCGTTTAGGTGATTCCAACGCAGGCAATTCCCTTTTAGGCGTTTCCGGCGCGGGCGGCTGCTCCGACGGAGCGGCATTCTGAGGCGCTTCCCAAATGGTATATTCGGTCACTGTCAACTGCCCCTTGCCGTTACGGACGCGGCGGCGGGTGACATACCCGCGCTGTTCCAATTCGTGAATCGCGGAATGAATACCGTCAATGCCGTCCTTGCAGATGGCCGAAAGCCCTTGCGTCGTATAGCGCCAATCATCCGGCAGCGAGAGCATAAGGGACAGCAGCCCCTTTGCTTTCAGCGACAGGGCGGTATCTCGTAAATGGTGATTCGCCATAACGGTATAGTCGTGGGTCTTTTCTACACGGAATACGGCCATGTTTTCAACTCCCTTCAAACCAGAAAAATAAAACGACATCCGTAGATGCCGTTACTGAAACGCTTTGATTGTGGGTGTAGTATCAGCAATCACGCCGTTCCACGAACCACTTATCTTCTTCGAGGAACAGATAGGTTTTCCGCGCACCGATCTCCACAGTGTAGCGAATGCCGCAACCGCCCGCCTTCATGCTGGCACGGCGGCATACATCCGTCACCCGATCAATCTCAAATTCACGTCCATCCTCCCAAGTCACCGAAATTGGCATGAGCTTCCCGTCCGGCGTAAACTGTGCCTTGACCGCCACATAGACCTTGGGACTTATCGTTGCTTCCATACCGCCTTACCTCACATTGCTTTGAAATAGCCCACAGGGTGAATCGTGTGATCGTCTTTGGGATTGATGTTGGTCAGTGTCTGATCCATGGTGCAGACGGCCCGGCAAATTGA
Source organism: uncultured Oscillospiraceae bacterium (assembly GCA_964447605.1). Classification (GTDB taxonomy): domain Bacteria; phylum Bacillota; class Clostridia; order Christensenellales; family CAG-138; genus CAYUTA01. The sequence continues at coordinate 966 of CAYUTA010000070.1, forward strand.
ATAGTGTCCGAAGCGTCGTCGCACATCGTCCACCGTGCGTTCTAATCGTTCCATGCGATCCCGCTCTGCCTCATCCTCAAATAGCGTAAGCTGCTTTGGAGATGTTGCCGTCACAAGGTCGGTGGCCCGAATTCCTATGGAACGTAGCGGCTTCATCCAGTTATAGTTTGCCCGGAGCAGCTTCATGACGGCATCGTGCAATTCGCTAGCAAGGCAGGTCATGCGCGGCAGTTTCATTTGCCGCTCAAACCAGAACAGGCCGTTATCGCGCAAGCTGATCTGTACCGTTCTTGCCAAGAAGCCGGCATCCCGCAATCGCTCCGCAACGCTTTCAGCCAACATGTAATAGACGATGCTGGCATCCTGTTCATTAACAAGATCACGCGGGGTCGTAGTCGAATTACCGATGCTCTTGATGATGGCATCATCCGTAATCCGCATCACAGGAGATGTGTCCTCACCGTTGGCAAAGGCATACAGGACATAACCCCACTTGCCAAACCAGCTATGCAGCAGCGCCGGATCAGAGTTTGCTATTTGCCCAATCGTTTCAATTCCGCGATCATACAGTTTTTTCTTCGTAGCCCTGCCGACATAGAGCAAGTCCTCCGCAGCGAGAGGCCAAATCTTATCTCTATAATTTTGCCGTGTGAACGCTGTCACCGCATCCGGCTTTTTGTAGTCGCTGCCCAGCTTTGCAAACACCTTGTTATAGGATACGCCCACAGATACGGTGATGCCCAACTCGTCTTTGACCCGCTGCCGAATTTGCTCTGCGATCTCAACACCATCGCCGTACAGACACGTACTCCCTGACACATCCACCCATGCTTCATCCAGTCCGAACGGCTCAATCTGATCGGAATAGTCCGCGTAGATGCTTCTAGCCAGGCGTGAATAGCCGAGATACAGATCGTAATGGGGTTGGATAATCACGAGTTTGGGACATTTCTCCCGGGCTTGCCAAAGCGCCTCCCCGGTCTTGATCCCGTACCGTTTGGCGTTCTCATTCTTCGCCAATATGATGCCATGCCGCGCTTCCACATCCCCGCCAACGGCAACCGGCAGTTCCCGGATGGACGGATTATGGAAGCACTCGATGCTGGCATAACAGCTATTCATATCAACGTGCAGAATGGTGCGCTCGCTCATATTGACCTCTCCTTACGCGATCATTGTATATCCATGTTTCATGGATTTCAATAACTAATATCTTCTAAGTATAGATTTTGTTGCGAAAACCTATTGAAACCCCATTAGAAAACGAATACAATAACTTTGAGGTGGAAGATATGAAGATTGCAGATACATTGGCGTCGCTCCGTAAGAACTGCGAATTGACGCAGGCACAAGTTTCCCAGTTCCTTGAATCGCACGGCGTGTCGGCTTCGGTCAAGGTGATCTCCAAGTGGGAATGCGGCGGAAGCTTGCCCGATGCGCAATGCTTTGTGCTGCTTTGCGATCTGTACGGGGTCAGCGATGTAGTGGGGTTATTCACCGAGCAGCAGGGACAGTCAGTTTTGAATGATCTTGGGCGGAAACGCCTTGTTGAGTACATGCGCCTGCTCCAATCCAACGATAAGTATCTGCAAGCCCCCGCAAGGCGCATCGTCCGCCAAATCGCGCTATACGATCTCCCCGTTTCCGCCGGAACCGGCTTATTTCTTGACAGTGACCATTATGAGATGATCGATGTGGACGATACCGTGCCAAGCTGTGCAACGTTTGCGGTGCGTATCTCCGGTGACAGTATGACCCCGCGCTTTACCGACCAACAGATCGTTTTTGTGCGGCAAACGCCTACGCTCGAAAAAGGCAAATGCGGCATCTTCATTTTGAACGGGGACGCATACTGTAAACTACTTGGCGGGGATACTGATACTGAATTGATTTCACTCAACAAAAAATACAATCCCATTCGCATCCAGCCAAGTGACGAATTGCGGGTTGTGGGAGAGGTCGTAAGCTGACATGTGCGGGCGCTACTATACTGCCGACGATGATCTTGAGATTCAGTCCATCCTTGCTGCGCTTGGGCATGATGAGCGAATCCACACGGGGGAGATATTCCCTACCAACGTTGTGCCTGTTCTTGCCGAAGGCGGAAAACCACGCTTGATGCAATGGGGCTTTGCCCGCTACAACGGCGGCGGCAAGGTCATTAACGCCCGTAGCGAAACGGCAGCAGAAAAGAACATGTTTTCCAAAGCCATGCGGGAGTGCCGTTGCCTGCTTCCCGCCAGCTATTACTTTGAATGGCAGCGTTCCGGCAGTACAAAAAAGCAGAAGTTCGCCATCTCCCTGCCGGAAAAGGAAACGCTGTATATGGCGGGTCTGTATCGGGAAGAAAAAGACCAACCACTGCCTGTCTTTGTGATCCTTACCCAGGATGCAGCGCCAAGTGTATCGGACATCCACGACCGTATGCCCGTGATTCTACCCAAAGCGGTACAGTCTCTATGGATCAACAGCGACGATGCCGGACAACTTATGGGGCTGGCAGCGCAGGATTTACAGACTGTTCCAGTCAGCTAAATTGATAGAAGAACGAAAACGCTCCGTCCAATGCAGACAGAGCGTTTTTTACTACCGTTCCATGTCCCGTTGCCGTTTTCGCTGCCATTGTTCCAGCAGCTTAAAGATAGTGTCCTCCATTTGCTTCGGTGTAAAGCTCTTGGGGAAATACTTTTGCAGCTTATCGCTTGTGAGCGTAATGCGGTCAACCTCTTTCTTTTCCTCGCTCATGATAGCCGTCATAACGTCCTCGGAGAGTTTGTTATCCTGGCTGAATTTCTTTAACCGCTGGGCTTGGGACAAGGAAGGAGTTGCGAGCTGTGCCTCCATTGCGTCAAGAAGCTGGGTCTGTTCCTCCGACTTCAGATACGATAATTCCACGGCGGGACTGAATGCGATTTTTCGCTCATCCACCATATCCAACAATTCGGGAATTAGCTCGGTCAGGCGGATATAACGCTGTACTTGTTTGTAACTTTCGCCTGCTTGCTCGCCAACAATTTCTGTTGAGCGTTTTCCCGGATAAGTTGGGACAAGTTGTCCCACATTTTCTTTTGGTGGTCGCCCCATTTGCCGATTGAGGGCCTCCAACTTCATTTTACACGCAAAAGCCCGTTCGCTGGGCAGGATGCTTTCACGCTGCAAATTGGAATCCACCATCACGATCACGGCAGCATCGTCGTCCAGTTCACGGACAAGAACGGGCATGGTCGTCAGTCCGGCAAGCTCGCTTGCCCGCTTGCGCCGATGCCCCGATACCAGTTCATACCCGCCGTCTTCACGGGGACGGGCAATGGCTGGAACGAGGATGCCGTATTCCTTGACACTCTCCACGGTGTCCGCCATGCGCTCATCATCCTGTACCTTAAAAGGATGATTTTTGAACGGGTGCAGCTCCGATAGTGGGATTTCTTTTACCTTTTCATGAAGATTCGCGGCGCGTTCTTCACTGCCCTCGGACGGCTTAAACAGGTCATCGTATGGGTTCAGACTTAGCTTTCTCTCTTTGCCGGACAATGTTCAGCACCTCCTTCGTCAATTCTCTGTACGCTTCTGCGGCTTTGCCCTTCGGGTCGTAGGTATAAATGCTTTTCCCCCCGGCGCTGATTTCGGCGGCGCGGACGGACAGGGGAATATCGGTAGAAAACACCTTGATTTTGCCGCCGTAGGTGTCCCGGATGAGGGCACTGATTTCTTTGGCATAGTTCGTGCGATTATCCACCATCGTCAAAAGAATGCCGTCGATTTTCAGCTTTCGATTGATACCCGCCCGGACATTTTTTACAGTTTGCAGTAGCAGTTCCAAGCCTTTGGCGGAAAGGTATTGCGCCTGCACGGGAATCAATACACTGTCGGCGGCGGCAAGAGCGTTGATGGTGAGCATGCCCAGCGACGGCGGGCAATCCAGCAGGATAAAGTCATAGTCCTTTTTCACGGTGGCAACGTACTGTTTGAGCAGCATTTCCCGCGACATGATGCCCGCCAGCGCCACTTCGATGCCCGCAAGCTCGATGTTCGCAGGCAAAAGGTCAACGCCCTCCGGGTGGTGCAGGATGCCTTCACCGGGTTGCAGGGGTTCTTTCCGAATGAGTTTCATGAGGATGGTAGAGAGAGTGACGGGCAGTGCGTCGGGCTGGGGATGCCCCAAGCTGATGCCCAGTGAGCCTTGCGGGTCAACGTCGATGAGCAATACCCGATTGCCGCTTTGGGCTAGGCCAATGCCGAGATTGGCCGTCGTGGTAGTCTTGGCCGTGCCGCCTTTTTGGTTGACACAGGCGATGATGTTGGTCATGGTGTTCCTCCTTGCGTAAAATGGTACAAATCGATGGGGCATATTGCTCCCATCGTGATTGAGGTGCTATGAAGTTTTCAGTGCGATCTCGAATGAATAAATTAGCAAGAACCATTCCTGCTTTTACGGTATACAGTGAGCGTTTTTTCTCGTTTGAAGCTCATTAGAACGGCCTTTTCAGTATGAAAATGGCAGAACAGCTAGATAAAACGGCAATGTAAAAGCCCGAAAACGTACTGTTTTCGGGCTTTTCTTGGCTCCCCCTGTTGGACTCGAACCAACGACACTGCGGTTAACAGCCGCATGCTCTACCGACTGAGCTAAGGAGGATCGCTATGTAGTTTTATGCATTTCTGGCGCTTGATTATTCATCTTGCGTCACCGGGAAATTTCTTTCCCGATTCCTCGGCTTGTCGGTATCAAACCGTAACGTTGCTCTACCGACTGAGCTAAGGAGGATCATTACCCGATGATTTTACACGAATGCGATTGCGGTTGCAATGAACACTTTGGGCGGTTATTTCGAAATACCAGTCATTTTCTCGTTAATTTACCCGTTTTCTTTGATTTACTTGACTTTGATTGACGTTTTGAGCCTCGGAATCTATAATAAAATTATGGAAGCAAGTGCGGTTGAAAACCATGTTATGATGGAAAAGGCGGCGCCCAGGCGCCAGTTTGTGCGTTCGGACGGCGCGCTGTATGTATTGATGCTTGTGCTGGTCATCGGCGTGATTGTGGCCGGCAACGCGCTCAGCGCGCTTTGGGGACTGCCGCGGCTGTATGTGCAGCTGGCGCTTTATGCGGTGCTGATTGCCGTTGGGTACTGGGTTTACCGGCGTTGCCTGGTTGTGTTCCGCTATTCGCTCACCGACCGCATGCTGACCATCGACCGCATTGTGGGCAAAAAGATGCGCAACGACGAAAATGTCCATCTGTGCGATATCGTTGCGCTTCGTCCGTTTGACGGGACAAACCGAGATACAGGCAAGCTGCGCTGGCTTTACGTCAACCGCAGGCGCGACACGCTGGCCGTGACCGTTTCAACCGGCGGCCGGCGGTTCACGATCCTGATGAGCCCGAGCGAGGAGTTTGCCGGAAAGCTGTTGGCCCAATGGAAGACCGCAAGGAAAAAGTAGACGAGCTTACGCTGCCGGAGGCGCTGGGCGCATATGCGCTCAGCGACGCTGCGCGCTTTCACATGCCCGGTCACAAGGGCCGCGGCATGGGCGGATTTTGGCGCGGCGACCTTGTCCGCTGGGACGTGACGGAGCTTTCCTGCACGGATAATCTGCATCGGCCGGAACAGGCCATCAAGCAGGCACAGCGGAATATGGCCGAGGCATATGGCGCAAAGGCGTCCTTTCTGGTTGTGAACGGCTCCACTGCGGCGGTGCAGGCCATGATTCTGTCGCTGACGGGGCGGGACCGCCTGCTGCTGTGCCGCGACGCGCACAGGTGCGCCGTATCCGGCGCGGCGCTTCGTGGAATCGCGGTGGAATACATGCTGCCTGCATATAACGAGACGCTTGGGCTCTGGGGCATGGCAACGCCCGAGACGCTCGAGCGGGAGCTTAAGCGCACCCACGCCACGGCCGTGCTTGTTACAAGCCCAAACTACTACGGCCTGTGCGCGGACATTGCCGGTTTGTCGCGCGTGGCGCATGCGCACGGCGCGCTGCTGCTCGTTGACGGCGCGCATGGCGCGCATTTCCCGTTTTCAGACGCTTTGCCTGCTGCGCTTGGCGGATACGCCGATGTGTGGGCGCATTCGCAGCATAAGACGATGGACGCGCTCACGCAGGCCGCCAGCCTGCATCTGGGCGCGTGCCGCATACGGCCGGAAACCCTGCAGCGCATGCTGATGCTGGTTGAAACCACCAGCCCGTCGTACCTGCTGATGTCCTCGCTGGACTGGTCGGTTTACATGGCCGCTCGGCAGGACTGGGGCGGACAGGTGCGGCGCATGGACGCGCTGCGCGGCAAGATCGCCGCAATCGGCGGCATCGCGCTGCTGCCGGAGGATATTGGCGCGGGCGTGCATGCGCGTGACCGTACGCGGCTGGTGCTGGATGTGACCGGGCGCAAGCTCACGGGCTATGAAGCGCAGGCGTTGCTGGAGCGGTCCGGCGTGTTTGTGGAGATGGCCGACCGCGAGCGGCTGGTGCTGATCACCTCGCCCGAGGACGACGCAGGCTGGTACGTCCGGCTGCTTACCGCGCTGGCTACGCTGCCGACGGGCACGCGGGCGTCCGGGCCGCATGAAAACGCCGGTGAATGGGCTGTCTGCGGCCGTGTGCCGGAGCGGATGCTGAGCGTCCGGGACGCTGTGTTCGCCGCATGGGAACGGGTTCCGCTTGCCGGGGCGGAGGGCCGGGCGGCTGTCGAGCCGGTGGGCGCATACCCGCCGGGGATTGCGCTGGCAATGCCGGGCGAGAAATTTTCAGGCGAAATGGTGCGGTTTTTATTGCGGGAACAGGAGGATGGCGCGGCGCTGTTCGGCGTTCAAGGCGGCGCTGTCGCGGTTGTGAAGGAATGAGCCGGGACGAGCAGCTGCTCAATTGCATAGCGGGCGGGCGCGTGCCGCACGCGATTTTGGTCGCCGGGCCGGCGGGCGGCGGCAGGACGTTGCTTGCGCGCCGCGCGGCGGCGGTATACTGCTTGGGAGAGGATGCGCCGGAGCGGCTGGGCGGCTGTCCCAATTTTATCGCGCTGGCCGGCGCGTCCGTCGGCGTACGGCAGGTACGGGAGTTGATGGCCGTGACCGCGGCGCAGGCGTTCAACGGCGGAAGGCGGGCGTTTCTGCTCGCTGACGCGCACAAGATGGCGCAGCAGTCGCAAAACGCATTGTTAAAAACGCTCGAAGAACCGCCCGCCGACACGCTGATTCTGCTCACCGGCAACGAATCCGGCCTGCTGCCGACCGTACGGTCGCGCTGCATGATCTGGCGGCTGGGCGCGCGCCCGCTTGAAACGGTGATTGGCGGGTTGACGGCGCAGGGTGTTTCGCCTGATGTGGCGCGGCGGTCTGCGCGCGCGGCGGACGGCGTGCCCGGGCTGGCGCTGGAGTATGCGTCGGAAACGGGTTCCGTTTTTCGCACGGAGGCAGCCGCCCTGTTGGAGCGGGCGCTGTTTGAGGCATGCCCATTTGCTCCGGCGGAGGCGCTTTTGCTCGAGGATACGGCGCGCGAGGGCCGTAAACGCCGGCCGGATTCGGAAAAACTGCGCGGACTGCTCATCATATGGGAAAGCGTTGCGCGCGACGCGCTGGCGCGGCGCGGAGGCATGCCGGATTCGGCGGCGCTGAACGCCGATTTTTGCGCGTTGAGCGCGCGAATTGCCGCAGCCTTTACAGATGCGCAAATTCAAGGTATCATAGATCTGTTGGGCACTGTGCAGAAGCGGCTTGGTTTCCGTGCAAGCCCGGGGTTGCTGCTCGACGTTATGCTGGCAAAGCTCGGCGGGATACGGATCGGTTTTGCCTGACGCAAAGACGCGTCGGGCGGCTGCGCCGAAGCAACGGGCCCGTTTGTTGCGCATGGGCGCGGGTATGGGCGGAAGGCGGGCGGCTTTTTATGAAATACAAATGGCAGGAGAGTTTATGACAAAGGTGATCGGCGTTCGGTTCAAATCGAGCGGACGCATTTACTATTTTGATCCCGTGGAATACGATGTGTATGTGGGCGACGGCGTGATTGTGGAAACGGCGCGCGGGCAGGAATTTGGCGATGTGGTGCAGGGCGTCACGGAGGTGGAGGATACGGTGATCGTAGCCCCGCTCAAGCCCGTTATCCGGCTGGCCAGCGAGCGCGATAAGTCCATGCGCGAGCAGAACACCGGCAAGGAGGACGACGCGTTCGCCATCTGCCAGCGGAAGATCGCCGAGCATGGATTGGATATGAAGCTGGTGGACGTGGAGTATTCGTTCAACGGAAGCAAGGTTGTGTTTTACTTTACCGCGGACGAGCGTGTGGATTTCCGCGAGCTGGTTAAGGATCTGGCGAGCCAGTTTAAAACGCGTATCGAGCTGCGGCAGATCGGCGTGCGCGACGAGGCCAAGATGCTGGGCGGCCTCGGTTCATGCGGGCGGCCCGTATGCTGCAAGTCGTTTCTGGACGATTTTCGCCCGGTTTCCATCAAGATGGCCAAGGAACAGAATCTTTCGCTCAGCCCCACGAAAATTTCCGGACTGTGCGGCCGTCTCATGTGTTGCCTGCAATATGAGCAGGCCGGCTATGAGGAGATGAAAAAGAAAATGCCGCGCGTCAACCGCGAGGTGCTTACGCCCGACGGCGTTGGCTATGCCGTTGAGAACAACATTCTTACCGAGCGCACGAAGGTGCGGCTGACGCTGTCCGACGGGTCGATTGATGTGCGCGAATATCACTATACGCTGCTCGGCGTGCCCGGAGAACCCCTGTCGGAGGCCGTTCTGCAGGCCAGGCGCGAGCGGGAGCAGCGGGCGCATGGAGCGCTTGACGCGGCGGCGCCATTTTTGCAGGGACCGGCGCAGCCTGCGGAAAACGGAGGCAGCCGACAGGGCAACCGCCGCAGGCGACGCGGCGGGCATGGCGCCGAGAACGCGGCCCAGGCGCGTGACGCTGAGCAAAAGGCCGCAGTCGGCCAGGCTGTAAGCGGGGGGCGCGCGCAGAAAGCCGCCGTCGTACGGCAGTCGGCCAATAAGCAGCCTGCGCGGCAACCGGATGCGCAGAAGACCGGGGAACAGCAGGCAAAGCCGGGCCCGAGCCGCAGACGGCGGCGGCGCGGCGGTAAGGGCACGCGCCCCGACGGCGCGCCCAAATCGGAATAACCGCGTATCCAGGGCGGCCTCTCGTAAAAAGCATGCGGTTCGAGGACGTTTTATGCGAGGGCGAACGGTTCATGGCGGCAAATTGACGCCCGGATGAAGAATCCGCGGCGGGAGTTGCAATTTCGATCCGGTATGTTATAATAATACAAAATTGTTGTACGGAGGGAACAGTACATGTCATTCAAGATCAGCGACGATTGCATCAGCTGCGGCGCGTGCGAAGGCGAATGCCCCGTGGAAGCCATTAGCGAGGGCGCAGACCGTTACGAGATCGATCCCAGCAAGTGTACCGAGTGCGGCAACTGTGCGGACGTTTGCCCCGTCGGGGCGCCGGGCAAGGACTAAACAAAAAACAATTGCGGCAATCACAGTCATTTTATGAAAAATGACTGTGATTTTTTACGTCTTGCCCGATATATGAGGGCGGCGGTTTGGCAATGGATATCCCCTATATGCGCGGAGTGGCCCTTTCCGTGATATGCGCTTGAGTCGGCGGCAGAATCGTGCTAGGATATGATCAATAAAGAAAGCGCGTTTGCTTTGGGCAAGGCCACGGCGTGCGGATGCAGGCAATTCTTAATTCAGAGACGGATTGACGAGGTTCATCATATGGAAAACAGGATACGCAGGCAGGAGATCCTTGGGGGACAGACCATTCTCGGCATTGAGTTGGGCTCCACGCGCATCAAGGCGGTGCTCATTGACGCGGCGCATACGCCCATTGCAACGGGCAGCTTCGACTGGGAAAACCGCTTTGAAAACAATGTCTGGACCTATCGGCTTGAGGATGTGCACGCGGGCTTGCAGGCGGCCTACGCCGACCTTGCGGGCAATGTGTCGCAGCGGTATGGCGCGCCGCTCAAGACGGTCGGCGCAATCGGCATATCCGCCATGATGCACGGGTATCTGGCGCTTGGCGCAGACGGGAAGCTGCTTGTGCCGTTTCGCACATGGCGCAACACCATGACCGCCGAAGCTGCGGACATACTGAGTGAAACGCTGCGGTTCCACATTCCGCAGCGTTGGAGCGTCGCGCACCTGTACCAGGCCATGCTCGGCAAAATGCCGCATGTAAACGACATCCGATTTCTGACCACTCTGTCCGGCTATGTGCACCAGCTGCTGACCGGACGGCGGGTGCTTGGCATTGGCGACGCAAGCGGCATGTTCCCAATCGACAGCCGGATCAACGATTTCCATGCGCAGATGATGGAGCGGTTTGACGCGCTGCCGTCCGTGCCCAAAACCGGCTGGAGGCTGCGCGACGCGCTGCCAAAGGTGCTTGCCGCCGGCGAGGCCGCGGGCACGCTCACCGAGGCTGGCGCAAGGCTGCTCGACCCGAGCGGAACGCTTTGCGCGGGCATTCCGCTTTGCCCGCCGGAGGGCGACGCGGGCACGGGCATGGTTGCAACCAATAGCGTAGCCGCGCGCACGGGCAATATTTCGGCCGGCACGTCCATATTTGCCATGATCGTGCTGGAGCAGGCGCTTACCAGGATGGATCCTGAAGTCGACATGGTCACGACGCCGGCAGGCAATCCCGTTGCGATGGTGCACTGCAACAACGGCACCTCCGATCTGGACGCATGGATGAAGCTGTTCCGTTCCGCGGTTTCGGCGTTCGGCGTGGACATGCCGCTTTCCAAGGTTTACGAAACGCTATATCAGCGGGCGCTCGGGGGCGATGCGGACTGCGGTGGACTGCTGGCGTATAATTATTGTTCCGGCGAACATATCACGCATTTTGAGACGGGAAGGCCGCTGTTTGTGCGCACGCCGGACAGCCGGTTCACGCTGGAGAATTTTATGCGCGCACACCTGCTTTCCGCGCTGAGCACGCTCAAAATCGGCATGGATCTGCTGCGCGAACGGGAGCATGTGCGGCTGGATCGGATGTTCGGCCACGGCGGGCTGTTCAAAACCCCGGTGGTGGGCCAGCGCATGATGGCCGCGGCCATGAACGTGCCGGTCACCGTGATGGAAACGGCGGGCGAGGGGGGCGCATGGGGCATTGCGCTGCTGGCGGCGTATATGCATGGCCGGGCCGCGGGCGAGACGCTGGAGGACTATCTGGCCGCGCGCGTGTTTGCGGACATGCCGGGGAAGACCATTGCGCCGGAGCACGCCGATGTTGAAGGGTTTGCAGCATATGTCGAGCGGTATCAAAACGGCTTTGCCGTGGAGCGCGCCGCGGTGGACGCGCTGTAGACATGGAAAACGCTCGCCCTGCCCTGGCCGACAACGCCGGACACGCAGGCGCGCGATCCCACGGTATGCCTTTGGCGGGGGTGGGGGCGCCAATCAAACCCATGATAAACAGCAAAAGACAACCGCTATTCCAAACAGCCGGGGCGCTTTTGTTGCGGCCGTTTTAACTTTGGCATGACGGGGCCCCCTTCTTAAATATATCGATATGCCCGCCGGAAAACTCCGGTTTCGGGACGCAGGCGGGGAGAATTCGCTTATGATATTGCAAACCGCCGCGCCGCGCAAGAAAAAAGAGATGGCAAAGGAAAGATTAACTATTAAAAGTCAACCCTAAAAATGAGGAATGGTGGTCAAGG
>CAYUTA010000071.1:0-11907 GCA_964447605.1 uncultured Oscillospiraceae bacterium
TCTTCGGGGGTTCGATTCACAAAGTCTGTGTAGTAGTTGCGCCCCGGCTTTGCGCAGACGGTGGATAACAAACTGCCGGCCATGCGAGAAGTAGTTATGGAGCTGGAACGAGTGAAAGAAACGCCCAATGTCTTCCACATGATTTGTTCGATCAATCACATGACCTCTGAAAAGCGCGTTGCCATAAGTTGATCGGTGTAATTGGCGAGTACGGCGGAGCCGTCCATGACCTTTTTATAGACCTCCGCCGGTAAGACCCAAAGCTCGGTATCCTTCTCGGCTTCAATGCTGATATCAAACTGGATGCTGTTCATGATGCAGGAGGCGGAAAACAGACACATATCCCGCTCAAACAGGCGGTAGATGGTAACCTCCTTGCCCTCGTCGGAGAGAATAAACGCCCGGATCTGGCCGGAGCGAATGATAAACAGCCCCACACAGTCCGCCGAGCCGTTGTGCAATAGCGTCCCCTTGGGTACGCTTCTCTCGGTTGCCGATTGTGCAAGCAACTCGCGCTCGTCCAGCATCAGTTTGTCCCAAACGGGAAAATAGTCTTTGAGTGCCATACGCGCTTCTATTTTTATTTTAGTATAATTTCATTAGCGGCATATGTCAATTATATTCTTGACATATGTCGAATACAGTGCTACTCTGAAAGCAGTAAGCGGCATATGCCGAAAATAGAGTGGAGGACATGAACGACGTGCCAAGGCCGAGAAAATGGCGAAAGGTCTGCTGTATGCCGCGTAACACCGAATTTGCGCCGGTAGGTATGCGCTTTTGCCATGACAGCGCCGTAGTCATGACGGTGGACGAATATGAGGCCATACGCCTGATCGACCACGAGGGATTCACGCAGGAGGAATGCGCGGGCTATATGAGAATTGCCCGCACAACGGTGCAGCAGATCTATAACGACGCCAGAAAAAAGCTGTCCGTCTCGTTGGTGGAGGGGAAGTCTTTGCTTATAGAGGGAGGTGAATATCAGCTTTGCGACGGCGCAGAAACGCATTGCGGCTGCGGCGGATGCCGCCGTCATCGCTGCATGGAGACGGACAACGACAACGAACAAGCCGAAAGGAACAACACATGAGAATTGCGGTAACGTATGAAAACGGCGAGGTCTTCCAGCACTTCGGACACACGGAACGGTTTTGTGTATACGATGTGGAAAGCGACCGGGTAACATTGAAAACACTGGTCAATACGAATGGCAGCGGGCATGGCGCTCTGGCGGACATTCTAAAGAAGCTGCATGTAGATACGCTCATCTGCGGCGGCATTGGCGGTGGAGCGCGGCGTGCGCTTGACGAGGCGGGCATACGCGTTTTTGGCGGCGTTTCCGGCGATGCGGATGCGGCGATAGCGGCATTGCTTGACGGAAGCCTTCGCTTTGACCCGAACGCCGTATGTGCGCACCACGGCGAACACCACGACGGTGATTGTGGCGAACACGGGTGCGGCGCGCATGACTGCGGCAAACACGAACCGAGCTCAATAAATAATTAGGAATAATTCCTATTATTGTGATAAAATCACTGAACTTTATGCGGAGAAAGCATATGCTTTGACCACAGGTATCGCTATTTTGAAGGGGGTGAGCCCGTCTGCGCCATGCGTCGGGCGGCGGGCCGCTGCAAGGCCGGGAGCCTACGGGGAATTATCTGAGCATATGCCCCCTTGTCCGCCAAAGGGAGCCCTCCACACGGCAGCCGCCGCTTTATCTCATTCTTTCGTACATTGCATGCGTTTTTTTAAACTGAACCAAATCCCACAGGTTGCCATACAGGTCCTTGAACACGGCGACCGTTCCGTAATCCGCTTGTTTCGGCTCCCTGACAAACTCGATTTCCCGTTCCTTCATTTCATGATAGTCGCGCCAGAAATCATCCGTACCCAGAAAAAGGAACACCCTGCCTCCGGCTTGATTCCCGACGAACGGCTCCTGCATGCGCTTGGACGCTCTGGCAAGCAGAACGGTCGTTCCCTTTGACCCCGGCGGCGACACGACCACCCATCTTTTATTCTGCTCGGGCTGATCAGTGTCCTCCACCAACGTAAAATGCAGTTTTTCAGTGTAAAATTCAATCGCCTCGTCATAATCTTTTACGATTAGCGCGATGTGCACGATGGCTTGCCTCATGCCGCCCTTCCATTCCCTGGCCTGTCAAATTAAGGCGATTCATCCGCCCCCGGGTTCCCGTCTGCCTTTATCTTAGAAATTATAAACCCCGTTTTTCAGCATGGAAGCCGCATGCGCCCCCGCACGCCGGGCCACGGCCCAACACGCAAAAGCGCATGGGTCGGCCGGCCGCGCACGTTTTGTGAACCGGCGCAGACTAAGCGCCATCATGGGGCGGCCATTTATACGATCAGTCCATGGAACGGAAATAGCGGCTGTCCTTTTGCAGCACGTCGTGGGCGCCGCCCTCCGCGATACTGGCTGCGGAAACCAGCGTCAGCCGGGCGTTTTCCCTTAGCTGCGGGATGGTCAGCGCGCCGCAGTTGCACATGGCGGAGCGCACCTTGCTCAGCGTCGCCTCCACGTTGTTGTGCAGGCTGCCCGCATAGGGTACGTAGGCGTCCACACCCTCCTCAAAGGAAAGCTTGCCCTCGCCGCCGCTGTCGTAGCGCTGCCAGTTCCGGGCGCGGGCGCTGCCCTCTCCCCAGTATTCCTTCATATAGCTGCCGTTGATCAAAACCTTGCTGGTGGGGCTCTCGTCACAGCGGGCAAAATAACGGCCCAGCATGCAAAAATCCGCTCCCATAGCCAGCGCGAGGGTAATGTGGTAATCCATAACGATGCCGCCGTCGGCGCATACGGGCACATACACGCCCGTTTCCTTCAGATAGGCGTCCCGGGCCGCAGCCACATCCTGAACGGCGGTGGCCTGCCCGCGGCCGATGCCCTTGGCCTCTCGCGTGATGCAGATCGAGCCTCCCCCGATGCCCACCTTCACAAAGTCCGCGCCCGCCTCGGCCAGGTAGCGGAACCCCTCCCCGTCCACCACGTTTCCGGCGCCCACCTTAACGGTCTCGCCGTAGCGGGAGCGGATAAAGGCGATTGTGCGGGCCTGCCATTCGGTAAAGCCCTCGGAGGAGTCCAGGCACAGGATATCCGCGCCCGCCCCGACAAGGGCCGGAACCCGCTTTTCATAATCCCGGGTATTGACCCCCGCGCCCACCACATACCGCTTGTGGCCGTCCAGCAGCTCCAGCGGGTTCTCCTTGTGCGCGTCGTAATCCTTGCGGAAAACAAACGCCGCCATGTTGCCCTCGCTGGAAAGGATGGGCAGGGCGTTGAGCTTATGCGCCCAGATGATGTCATTGGCTTCCTTGAGGGAAACGCCTTCACGGGCAAACACCAGCCGATCGATCGGGGTCATGAATTCACGCACCGGCGTATTGGGATCCATCCGACTGGGGCGGTAATCCCGGCTGGTCACGATGCCCAGCAGCTTTCCGCAGGACGTGCCGTCCGCCGTGACGGCCACGGTGGAATGCCCGGTTCTCAGCTTCAGCGCCATGACGTCCGCCATGGTGTGTTCTGGCGTTACATTGGAATCGCTCGCAACAAAGCCGGACTTGCATTTCTTGACGGCCCGCACCATGGCCGCCTGCGCTTCGATTGACTGGGACACATAGATAAACGCAACGCCGCCCTCCCGCGCCAGCGCCGCGGCGAGCCTTTCGCCGGATACCGCCTGCATCACGGCGGATACCAGCGGGATGTTCATCGTCAGCGGGCAGGGCTCCCCGGGGCGGTGCCTGCACAGCGGCGTCGCAAGGGAGGTGTTTTGCGGCGCGCATTCCGCCGAGGAATACCCCGGCACCAGCAGATATTCGGCAAAGGTATGGGACGGTTCCTTAAAATAATAGGCCATAACGGTTCCTTTCTGAATGGGTTCGGTTCTGCCGCGTCGCCGCGAATTGTGCCGGTTTGCAGCGGTTTTTAATCGAAAATCCCCTCTTGCCCGCCCCGTCGCGGCCCCAAAAGCGCCGGCAGGCCGCCCGGCTCGCCTGGATACGCTTTGTTGCCTGCCAACTTTCTGCGGCTTGCGCGGCGGGCAGACCAAGACCACGATCCGTTTAGGCCTAGCAGGCACTATACAGATTATAGCGGCTCTTTGGCGCGAGTTCAAGCGTCGGCGGCCACGTTCGCACACCGGCGCATGGGGACATAGTATGCATCCCGGGCGGCGCCCCCCCCTGTTTGAGGGGGCGTTTTCAGGCGTTCCTCCTGCGCACCACAGCAATTTGGGGTCGGAGCGCGCGCTATCGGCTGTGCGGCACAAAACGTCCGTACAACAACAGGAGATAGCCCGCTTATGTTGTCAACCCCACGGCGGAGTGATATAATATCATAAAATGGCTGCGGCCATGAGGCAAGGCCCCTGTCCGGACAAACAAAGCGGATTCCCATGCCCGCGGCAGCCAGGCAACCGGCGCGGCCGGTCTGAACAGCAAAAGCAGAACGGTATATGCACGGGGCCCACCCTCATTCCTTAGGGGCAATCGCCTTGGCGGGAACGGCGTCGAGCGATTTGCCTTGTGCTCTAACGCGGACGGACGACGGCCGGGGCGGAGCAGGTCAAGTCCCTGCGGGCAGGATTCGCAAAACAGTCAATTTGCATGAGAAGACAGACCGGAAAGCGCAGCGCTCGCTACATCTGTATAGCGGCCATTGCCCCGCTCATGTGGGGCGGTTGTTTCCTGCGCGCCGGGCTTTCCGACAGCGGGAGAATTGCGCCGACCGAACGACCGGGCGCGCCGCCGAGTATCGTGATTATAAGCATTGCAACGCCGGAACCTGCGGACGGAGGACAACCGCCGGCCGCGGCGGAATCCCCGGCGGCAGCGCAGGCACAGACGGCGTCGCCGCGGCCGAAGCCCACGCCTGCCGCAACGCCTGCGCCGACCCTCGAGCCGGACCTCACGGAACAGGCGCGGGGCGCCAGACTGGAGGAAGCGGCCGGCGCGCTCGGCAGCTGGCGCAGTCCGAACCGTATGAAACGCGCGGAGATCGACGCCGTTCTGGAAACGCTGCCCCCGGCCTTGGATCTCAGCCGCACGATGATTGTGCTCAAAGCCTATTCACTTCTGGGAAAAATCCCCTATCAATGGGGCGGCAAATCCCGGGCTCTGGGCTGGGATATGGAATGGGGCAGATATGCGGCTGAAATTGTAAGCGGGCAGAATTGTGAGGACAGCGTGCCAAGCGGCATGGATTGCAGCGGATTTGTGCGTTGGTGTTTTATCAACGCATCCGGCACGGTGCATACCGGCAAGCGGTTTGGCTCCGGCACGTATAAGCAATGGCTCAACAGCACGGAGATCACAATGGCCGAAGCGCTGCCGGGCGACCTGGTGTTTACAAACCAGGTTGGACGTACCAATCATAACGGAATCGTCGTGCAAAACAATGGGCATGGCAAGCTCATGGTGATCCACTGCGTGAGGGACAGGGGCGTTGTGCTGGAAAGCGCGGCGGATGGCAAATTTATAATAGCAAGGCGGCCCAACGTACTGCGCGGGAAAAATCTCGATACCTTCGAGGCGTCCGCACTGCGGCATAAGGGCGAGCCCTTCATGGCGGACCTGCGTTATTTACTTGCGTTACGTTCGGCGTACAAGGGAACGCACGCCTGAAACGGCCATATTTAACCCGGTTCAGCGTCGCCGGCGCTTGAAATGGGCTAAATTTTACGCTTCCGGCGGATTGCAGGGACAATATTTAGCGTATGGGGGGGTGCGGGAAGCGAAACCGGAGAGAGAATATACCATATCGCGGTACGGAATATGACATAATCATAAACCACTCCGGTATGGCGGCGGCATGCCGCGGGAGAATCCCCGCAACGATAGCAAATCTCCACGTTGCGGGGCGACTGAAGCGTGCAGGAGGCGTATGATGAACCAGCGGTATATGCGTTGTTTCCCATCGATATCGGAAGCGGAATGGCTGCGCCTGCGTAAAAAGCGGGTCTGCGTGCTGGGCTGCGGCGGGTTGGGCGGCTATGTGCTCGAATACCTTGTGCGCCTGGGCGTTGGTAAAATCACGGCGGTGGACGGCGATAAATTTGAGGCGTCCAATCTCAACAGACAGCTTTTAAGCGACGGGGATACCCTTGGAGGGAGCAAGGCGGCAGCGGCCAAAGCACGTGCGGCGCTGATCAACAGCGATGTAACCGTAACCGCCGTCGAAACATTTTTTACAAAAGAAAACGGCCTGCAACTTCTGGCGGGTCATGACCTTGTGATCGACGCGCTCGACAACATAAATAGCAGACGGCTCCTCGGCAGGATGTGCGGCAGGTTGCAGATTCCGCTTGTACACGGCGCGATCCGGGGCTGGACGGCGCAGGTGGCCGTGATACCGCCGGGAACCGGCATGATGGACCGGCTGTATCCGAAAGACGCCGCGCCGCTTGACAAAAGCAGCCTGCCGTTTACGCCGGCGTTTTGCGCGGCGCTGGAAGCGGCCGAGGCGGTGAAGTTGCTTGTTGGAAGGGAGTCGCCGCTGGAAGGCAAACTGCTGGTCGCAAACCTTGACGACATGGATTTCAACGTCGTTACCCTGTAGCCGCGAACGAATTTTCCCTGATCAGAGATTACAGGCCGTCGATAGCCGCGGTTTGGGACGGGAAGCGCTGCGGCGGAATTCTTGGATGCGGCTTCGTCTCAGGGCCGACATTGCTTTTGCCACCCGTATCCACTATAATAAACCCCGTTATGAAGCATTCTCACCGCTTGATTTTTTCCTTGATCCACGCCCTGCTGCCCGTACTGTTTCTTCTCGCCTGCACCGCCCGGCCCGCCGACGGTCTCAGCGCGGACGCAGGCGGAGCGGCCCTTTCCACAGCGCCGCCGCCCGTCTCTGCACAGCGTCCCGGCGGCGTGGCGACGGCGGACGTCGTCCCCGCCACGCCGCTGCCCACGGTTACGCCCGCGCCCACGCCGTTTTGCGTGCTGTGGCTGTCCGACACGCAGCTTATGGCCTACAAATACCCGTCCGCGCTTTCGGCTATGGGCGAATGGATCGCCGCCAACCGCATGGAGCGCAACATCGTACAGGCCGTACAGACCGGCGACGCGGTGGAGCACGGCGCAAACAATGCGCAGTGGGCGGCGGTCGACCGGTGCTTAAACGCCTTCCGTTCCGACATCCCCTATTTTGCCATCGCAGGCAATCACGAGCTGGGCGTGCGGGAAAAGGACTACGCATGGTTCCTTGACCGGCCCTACATACGCGCGCTTCCCACAGGGCAGGCCTTTGAGGACGGCAAAGCCGCTTACAGCACGTTTCACGCAGGAGGCCGGGATTTTTTGGTCCTCGGCGCGGGCTGGAACGCCGAGCTCGCCGCCGTGGACTGGATGAACGGAGTGCTTGCCGCGCATCGCAACCATATTGCCATTCTGCTGTTTCACGGCTTTATGGACCGGCAGGGCGAGCTGACGCGCATCGGCAGGCAGCTTTACCCCGCGGTGATCGAGCCCAACCCCAATGTCCGCATGGTGCTTTGCGGACATATCCCCGGCCATTACAGCCGTACCGACACACTCGACGACGACGGAGACGGCGCGCCCGAGCGCAAGGTGCATATCATGCTCTTCAACTTCCAGCATTATACCGACCGCTGCGGCCAGCTTCGGCTTTTGACTTTTGATCCGTCGGCGGGCAGCGTCGCCGTGGAAACCTATTCGCCCGTTACGGACGCGCAGTACCGTTCCTATCCATACCGGGAACCGGTCTATACGGTGGAGGGACTTTTTTAGGTCTCCAAATTGAGGGTCGCGCGCGGCGGCACGGGTTTTGCATGCAGCAGCAGGCCGGCAAACGGCATTTCGCCTCTGCCGGCCATGCGCTCCCGGGCGGGAGACAAAAGGTGTGGGCGTCGGACGCGCCCGCCGTCCCCGCCCACAACCAGACCCTTTTTCCCCGGTTACTTTATTGATCGTCCCGGAAAGCTACGCCGCTTTTAATGGATTCTACGACCTCCCGCATCGTTTTGTACGGAATGGGCAGGCAGGCGGAGGCTCTTGCGTATTCTCCGGTTCGCTGCATGCGTGCCCGTTCGGAACAGAGCCCGTTTCCCCCGCCGGCCCTGCATGCGCGTCTCCGGGCGGCCGCTTTCGCACGGCCGCGCTAGCGCATCAGCACCACGGCCTGCCCCTCGGCAAGCGGCTCGCACAGCTCGGGATTCCAGACGCTGAGCGTGCTGAGCGGTACATGGAAGCGTTTTCCCACGTCCCACAGCGTTTCGCCCGCATCCGCACAATAGATCAAAATGCCGCTGTACGGACACGGTTCGGCGCATTCGGTCAGTTCCGTCGCCAGCGCGGCGGGTTCCGTAGCATAGAGCACGGCCGCCCCCTCGAGCGTATAGGAAACCGTGAGCGCACGGCCGCTTCCACTGGCCAGCACCGAAAGCGCGCGTACATTCACCTGCGCATCGGGTGAAAACGGCACGTCGAAGCGCAGCTGCACGGGAATGTCCTCGCAGAATGAATGCAGCCTGCCCTCGTCGCAGCGGTAGACCACGCAGGTCAGCAGCATCACGTCCGCGCCAAGCATACCGTCGGCCTCGAACAATCCCGTGACCGCGGGCATGGCCGTGGCGTAAACGGCGCGCATCGCATCCGGCAGGTTCTGCGGGATGAGTACGTTTTCCTGTATGGAAAACGCCTGCTGTACCGCGCCCGAGCAGCAAAGCCTGTCAATCCGCTCCGTCTTCACGCTGAAACGCGCGTCCGTGTCGTATGCGTCGAGCAATACGTCGCACGTTGTGGTTTCGATGCCAAACAGCGAAAGCCGCAGCACCGCCTCCGCGTCAACAACGCCAAAGCTCACGTCCGCCGCCACGACCGAAAGCGATTCAATAGAACAGCTCGCCCATGTGGTCGGAGCATACTGCGCGTCAAACGAACAGGTAAACGGCAGCGTGATGAGCATCGTCTGCGTTTCGCCGGATTCCGTCTCCACAAACGTCGTAATGAGCACCTTTCCCTCGGCCTCACAGTTCGAAGCCCCGCTGAAGTGCAGGTGCGTTACCTGCGCCGCTCCGTGATACAGCAGCACGCGCAGCACGCCGTTTGCATCCGCCTCCTCGCGCAGGCGCAACGTTGCCTCCGCCAGCTTGACCCGCCTGCGCACGTCGAGCGATGCAAGCCGCTTTTCCACGTCCCTCGCGCCGGACAGTCCCGTGATAAACGGCGTGGTTACGGGCGCGCTGACAAAGGCGGAAAGCTCCAGCACCGCCGTCAGTTTCAGCCGCAGCGCGTCGGGCGCGGCGGAGCACTCGAGCACCTGTGCGCCGACATGCGCGCTCATTCCAGGCCGTACCCCCTCGAGCGAAAGCGTATGGGTAAATGTCGACTGCGCGGTAAAGCCATACGCCTCGCCGGACATCGTCTGGCACGCGCAGACGAGCTCAAGCCGTCCGCTCGCGCGGATTGTGTCGTTAAGACACTCCGCTTCCTCAATGAATACACGCGCATAGGCGCTCAGCACGCTTGCGGCGTCACGCCCGTCCGGCAGCGGAATCTCACTTGCGATCAACTCCTGGGAAACGACGCTGCCAAGCCGCGTGTCGAGCCCCAATAAGCTTGTCTGAACGTCCATTGCCAATCCTCCTGCTGTCATGATAGGTCCCCGTATTTTCTCTGCATACGGTTCACTAATCCATGATATGTCCATGCGCATGGCGCCATTACCACAAAAATCGTCTGAACACAAGAATATATTTTTTGTCTCGGTTGACATCATATCCCGCGCGCATTATGATTGAATCAACAGGTCGAAAAACTCTATTATTTCAGGAGGCAATTCATGAACGCGTATATTCAGAGAGTCCTCGAGGAAACCAGGAAGAAAAACGCAAACGAGCCCGAGTTTTTGCAAACGGTGGAAGAGGTGTTTCATTCGCTTGAACCCATTGTGGATAGGCATCCCGAGTATGAAAAGCTTGGGGTGCTCGAGCGTATGGTGGAGCCCGAGCGGACAATTGAATTCCGCGTCACATGGGTGGACGACGCCGGGAACGCGCGGGTCAACCGCGGCTACCGCGTCCAGTTCAACGGCGCAATCGGTCCCTACAAGGGCGGCCTGCGCTTCCATCCCTCGGTGAACCTTTCCATCATGAAATTCCTTGGCTTTGAGCAGACGTTTAAAAACAGCCTAACCAGCCTGCCGATCGGCGGCGCAAAGGGCGGCAGCGACTTTGACCCGCGCGGCAGGTCCGACGCGGAGATCATGCGCTTCTGCCAGGCGTTTATGAGCGAACTCTACCGCCATATCGGCCCGGATATCGACGTTCCCGCGGGCGATATCGGCGTGGGCGGCCGCGAGATCGGTTTCCTTTACGGCCAATACCGCCGGCTGCGCGGCGCGTTTGAAAACGGCGTGCTCACCGGCAAGGGCATGAGCTACGGCGGCAGCCTGATCCGCCCGGAAGCCACCGGCTACGGCGCGGTCTACTATACCTGCGAGGTATTCAAGCACGAAAACGACTCCATTGCGGGCAAGACGTTTGCGTTGTCCGGATTTGGCAACGTGGCCTGGGGCGCGGCCAAAAAAATCGCCGAGCTCGGCGGCAAAGCCGTGACGCTCAGTGGTCCGGACGGCTATATCTACGACCCGGACGGCATTGTGACCGGGGAGAAGATCGACTACCTGCTCACCATGCGCAACTCCGGCCGCGACAAGGTGCAGGACTATGCCGATAAGTTCGGCTGCGCCTTCTACGCCAGGGAAAAGCCCTGGGGCGTGAAGGCCGACGTGGTCATGCCGTGCGCAACGCAAAACGACGTGAATCTGGAAGAGGCCCAAAAGATCGCAGGCAACGGCGTGAAATACTACATCGAGGTGGCCAACATGCCCACCACCAACGATGCGTTGGTCTACCTGATGGAACAGAAAAACATGATCGTTGCGCCGAGCAAAGCGGTCAATGCCGGCGGCGTGGCGACCAGCGCGCTTGAAATGAGCCAGAACTCCATGCGTTACGGCTGGACGGCCGAGGAGGTCGACGCCAAGCTGCACCAGATCAT
This sequence comes from uncultured Oscillospiraceae bacterium, assembly GCA_964447605.1. Taxonomy (GTDB): domain Bacteria; phylum Bacillota; class Clostridia; order Christensenellales; family CAG-138; genus CAYUTA01. Next base: position 11,050 of record CAYUTA010000071.1, read on the forward strand.
GAAGAACATCCACGATCATTCCGCCAGGGCCGCAGAAGAAAACGGCTTGGGCTACAACCTCGTGGCGGGCGCAAACATCGCGGGCTTCCTCAAGGTGGCCGACGCCATGATCGCGCAGGGCCTGATCTGATTTAAAGCGCAGCCCGGCAGGCGTCTGCCGGATCATTTGAAAATCTGTTTATGCAGTTCCGGGGCCGTCCGTTTTTCGCGGGCGGCCCCGGCTTGTTTGGCAAAAGCGGTTTCCCGCCGGACGGTGCGGCCGGCTCCTTGGGCCGGGAACGCCGCGCGCGCCCAGCCGGCGGATGGCCCGGTGCGTACGGCGTCGCTTTCGGCGCGCGAACAACGGCCGTGGCTTGCGCGGCAAAAAAAGAAATTCCTGCACTTTTTCGGTTTTTCGCTTGCTTTTTTATCGATTAAAAGCCTTTAAAACGTCTTATAAGCCTTTATATCTCTTTATATGCAACGCCGCAAAGTGGCTTAAATCAAGGGTTTTTCGCATATCTTCTTATTTCTCGTTATAACACTTTACCGCGTGGTTTTAGAAAGTCTGGCACCATTTGGGCACCACAAACTTTCGTGGAACATTTTTCAATTATCATTTTCGTTCCATTCCTTTCCGACCTTTTTGGCGTAACTTTTGGGAGAGCAAGCGTAGGAAGCGGGAACCCTTTCCGTTTTATTTGCTTGTTGGGAAGTGTCCCAAACCCTATTTGTTTTTGAAAATGGCTATCTATAAGCGCACCACGAATGAAGGGGAAAACGAGCAAGAGATATGGTACAATCTATTCAAGAAAGATTACATGGAACATAAAGATTATTTATATTTTGTGTAGGAGGAATCATCATGAAAAAAGTGTT
>CAYUTA010000072.1:0-10689 GCA_964447605.1 uncultured Oscillospiraceae bacterium
GCGTCCGGGCGCAGGGTGGAATTGCTTCGCTCAACCACTATTCCAAGGGCGCGGTATGCGAGTGGCTGTTTCGTACCATGTGCGGTATCCGTATCGACGGCGAAAACCGTTTTCTTATTGCGCCGCGACCCGGCGGCGGCTTTTGCTTTGCCAAGGCAAGCTGCGTCAGCGTGTACGGAACGGTCATAAGCGGATGGGAAAGAACAACTGCCGCCAAACACCACGGCAAGCGGCATGAAGGGAAAGCGGGCGTGCGCCGCTTTACAGTGCGGTGCGGCGATAGGGCGGGCGAATGATATGACGGCACACAGCGTCGTCGCCTTTATCCTGCCATCGGCAGCGGCGCATCGTCGGGTGGCGCGAGGACGGCGTAATCCGGACAGACGCAGTTTGCCGCTTTCCAAACGGACGGAAGCGCCGGACGGGCGTCCTGCCCGGCATGCGGAGCATCTGCTTGCGGAGGTCAAACGTGGCATTTAGGAGTTTCTCCAAATAGCTCTTCACTTTTCACTCTTAGCTATTTGTTAATCTCCGTCGCCGGCGATGCACGGGCTTTTGAATCAGTATCGTATGAGTACCATAGGATTGTCTCAGCGGTCTTTGCCAAAGGCCAATTCATTCGTAGGCGGCATACAGCCGTGATTTTGGCAGACGTAATAAGTCGTTTTGTCGTTCTTCAATGGATATTCCGACGTGGGCGGGCGCAATACCCGAACAATGGCGTCCGGCGAAGTCCGGAGAGGCAAATCACGCAAATCCTTCGCATCTTTCAGCGCCACGGTGATCTTTTGCGGAGGTTCCAAATAATCGGAAAGCGCAACCAAAAACATCGCGTATCCGGATGGGTGGCGCTGTGCTTCCGCATACAGAAAATCCAACTGCCGTTTCAGCAGCAGCCCCATTTTTTCATCGCCCGTGAGATAAAACAGGCGGACGAGATTATGGGCCATGACGGAATTGCCGCTGGGGATTGCTCCATCATAGGTTTCCTTTGGCCGGAGAATCAGCGCTTCATTGTCCTTTCCATATAGATAGAAGCCGCCGCATTCCCCGTCATAAAAGTCGGTCAGGGCCTTGTCGCAGAGGCGCTGCGCACTTTCGAGGCAGCTTTCCTCCAGCGTCGCGCCATACAGCTCCAGATATGCAAAAACAGCGTTGGCATATTCATCCAAGAAGCCTTTTGCGCCGCGCTTCCCGTTACGGAAGCTGACGTACAGGGCGTCCCCTCGGGAAAGACGGTCCTCGAGAAAACGCCGCGCCCTCTGCGCCGCGTCCAGAAACACCGGATTTGCGGTCACACGGTACAGGCGGCACATTGCCGCGATCATCAGGGAATTCCAAGAGGTGAGAATCTTATCGTCCAAATGCAGTCTGCAGCGCGCGCGCCGGTATGCGTATACCCCCGGCAGGCAGGGGTCAAGCTCCCGGCGGACTGGGTCGGTCCTAAGCAGGTTGGGAATGCTCTTCCCATCAAAATTTCCTTCCGGCGTAATGTCATAGTGCCGGTTGAATGCTTCTCCTGTCTTTTCGCCGAGAAGAGCGGTGATCTCCGAGGGCTCGAACACATAGTATTTTCCCTCCTCGCCGTTGCTGTCGGCGTCTTGCGCGCTGGTAAAGCCGCCCTCGGGCGCGGTCATCTCCCGGAGGATGTAAGCGGCGGTTTTTTCCGCAACGTTCCGGTAAAAGGGCTTTTCGGTTACCGAAAACGCCTTGCAGTAGGCGAGAATCAGCAGTGCGTTGTCGTAGAGCATCTTTTCAAAATGCGGCACGAGGAAGTACTGGTCGGTGGAATAACGGCAAAAACCATAGCCGATATGGTCGAACAGCCCGCCCCGGTACATCTGCAAAAGCGTGGTTTCCGCCATGTCCAGACAGTCCGTGTCGCCGTGCTTGTCATATTGGGTCATTAAAAACAGCAGCGCATGGGGCGTGGGGAATTTGGGCGCGTTTCCAAATCCGCCGAACGCTTTGTCATAGCTGCTTTTGTATGCTTTTACAGCCGTGTCGAGCAGCTTTTCATCCGCCGCGCCGTCTCCGCCGCGCTGCTGAGCCAGCACGCTGACCACCGTATCCGCAGAGCGAAGCAGCGGCGGGCGGTCATGCGTCCATTTTTCGTGTATGGCGCTCAGAAGCTCTTGAAAACCAATCGTGCCATAACGGGTCGTTTTGGGGAAATAGGTGCCGGCAAAGAAGGGCTTTTGATCCGGCGTCATAAAAATACTGCTAGGCCAGCCGCCGCTGCCCGTGAAAGCCTGGCATACCGACATATAGATGCTGTCGATATCCGGGCGTTCCTCCTTATCAACCTTAATGGCGATAAAATATTTGTTGAGCAGTTCCGCCGTTTTTTCGTCCTCAAAGCTTTCATGCGCCATGACATGGCACCAATGGCAGGTGCTGTAGCCAATGCTGAGAAAAACGGGCTTGTCCTCCGCCTTTGCCCGGGCAAAGGCCTCCTCGCACCACGGATACCACTCCACGGGGTTTTCCGCGTGCTGCAGCAGATATGGGCTGGTTTCACCTTTCAGTTGGTTGGGCATCCCGTCCGCCTCGCTTTTTTTATATTCCCGGCATGATATCATGCCAAATCTAGTATATCCCCGCGCATCCTGTGATAGTCGCCGGCAATTTCATTTTTGGGTTATTCTGCAAAAGAAAGCGCTGCATTGCACAAGGCCGCCTTCAACCGGAGTTCGACCGTTTTTTTAAAGCTCAATGCGCTTGCATTTTGCACGGTTTCTGTTCGTATGTTATAATGTCCGTACAGCGGTCATTACGCTTGGGGCGGATCACCGGCGCCCAACCTTTGCCGCCGGTGAACGACGACCGAAATGGACGGCAGAAGATGCCGTAACCCTTTATGAATTTTGCTATCATACCCATAAGGCGGCGCGGCAATGGTTTCGGTGGAGACTGCGAAAACATTGCGCTTGCGCGGCTCGTTACATGGCGGCAGAAAGGGTGGGGAACGCCTCGATTTTCCCGCATAGGGTTTTGCCATCAATCCTGCGCGGCAGGCGGATTGTACCAATAAATTGAATGGAAAGGCGGCGCTCCATGCCGGGAAAACAGCTGCACTACACCATCACCATACGCATCTATGGAACAGAGAAATGCTTTGGCCCGGGCGTGGCGGAACTGCTGGAGCGCGTTGACGAACTGCATTCGCTGCGCAAGGCGACGCTGTCGATGAATATGGCGTATTCCAAGGCGTGGAAGATGATTAAAACAGCCGAGGAGAACCTTGGGTTTGCGTTGTTGGCTTCGGTAACGGGCGGAAAGGGCGGCGGCGGCGCGGAGCTGACCGGTGACGCACACCGGTTTTTGGCCTCGTTCCGCCAGTTTGAAGAAGCGGTGCGCGGATATGCCGACGAGGCGTTTTTGGAAATTCTGGGCTGATATGCGCCGCGCCGTGCTGCGGAAAATATTGGCGTTCAGTTATGAAAAAGGAGCAATTTTATGCATTTTACAAAGGTTCATGGCCTTGGCAACGACTTTATCCTCTTTGACCACACGCATGGCGAAACGCTGGACTATAATGCGATTGCGCCGCGGCTTTGCAACCGCAATACCGGCATTGGCGCGGACGGTATTCTTGCGGTGCTGCCAGGCGACGCCGCGGATATTCGTATGCGCATTGTCAACAGCGATGGAAGCGAGGCCGAAATGTGCGGCAATGGTATCCGCGCGTTTGCCAAGTATGTGTTTGAAACCGGAATCGTGAGTAGGACACGGTTTACCGTTGAAACGCTTGCAGGCATCATGCGCCCGGAGTTGACGGTGGAAAACGGCCTGGTAACGTGCGTGACCATAGACATGGGCGAGCCGCTTCTGGAATGCGATGAGATCCCCGTGGCGGGCGAGGGCCGCTGTATCGACCGGGAGTTGGTCGTTTTGGGGAAAGCCGTGCGGTATACCACGGTCTGCGTCGGCGTGCCGCATACGGTGGTATTTGTCGATGATCCGACCGCGGAGGAGCTGATGCGGCTTGGCAGGGCAATCGAGCACGCAGAGGTGTTTCCTCGCCGCACGAACGTCAACTTTGTACATGTGCTCGATGCGCAGAACCTTGAGATGCGCACCTGGGAGCGCGGCTGCGGGCCGACGCTCGCGTGCGGAACGGGCGCATGCGGCGCGGTGGTCGCGTGCGTGCTCAACGGCAAAACCGCGCGCAGCGCCAATGTGCACATTGCGCTCGGCACGCTGCACATTGACTGGGCCAAAGACAACCACGTATATATGACCGGGCCTGCAGAAACCGTTTTTTCCGGTGAGATAGAAGGGTAATCGCAAAGATTTTTATTTGACGCCGGGATTAACGCCCCGGCACCAGCGCAGAAACGTATCATGCGTAATGCCGAGCTGACGCGCGGCCGCGCGCGCTGAAATCTTGCCGGCCGCCCATCTGTCGTACAGCTGCCAGAACAGGTCGGGAACGGGCTTGTGCGGCGCGCCGAAGCGGACGCCGCGTTGCTTGGCCGCGGCAATGCCTTCTGCCTGTCGTTTTTTGAGGAATGTGCGTTCGGTCTCGGCAACATAGCTGAGTATCTGGAGCACCAGATCGGCAATGAAGGTGCCCGTCAGATCGCGTTCCTTTTTCCGCGTATCGAGCAGCGGCATATCGAGCACCACAATGCTCACGCCGCGCTCCTTGGTCAGGATACGCCACTGCTCGAGTATTTCTTCATAGTTGCGGCCAAGCCGGTCGATGGACTGGATAACCAGCGTGTCGGAGGATCGCATGCGCCTGAGCAGGCTGCGGTATTGCGGCCGGGCGAAGTCCTTGCCGCTTTGCTTGTCGATATAGATCCGTTCCCGGCTGACTGGGAACGCCCCGAGCGCATGCAGCTGCCGTGCTTCGTTTTGATCCTTGCTGGATACGCGTGCGTAGCCGTAGACGCTCATGACAAAAACCTCCAAATGAAAAGCGTAAAACCGGAGTGCCGCGCTTGCAAAGCGCGGCGCATTGCAAGCGCGCCTTCGCCGCGTCCCGTGCATGTCGGTTTTTTTCATTGTAAAAAAATGAGGCAATAATTACCAATGGTAAATTATGGAAAAATTTCCGCCAAAAAAACGTACGCCTCCCAACCGGCGGACAAACGATGAAAACCCCGCGCGCGACGCTTTGCAGCGAGGGCGCTCCGTTATGTTTTGGGGGTGGCGGCGGTGATGTGTTCCGCGGGCTTAATCAGCGGTTCCAGCTCGAGCAGCAGGGGCGTAGCCGTGTCGTTCTTGGCAAAATGCGCCGCGGGGCGGCAGTGTTCAAAAATGATGCAGTCCGACGTGCGCATGAGCTCCGCCCAGTCGTCTTCAGGACGGGCAGTCCAGCTTACGCGCATTGCCCCGAGCCATTCCGCCGTGCGTGCGGACAGGCACTTTGGCCCGATGCGGTAGGCTAAGAATTGAGGGTGCGTCAGACAATCGGCTAACAGGCGGCTCATCATAACGGCCTTATGCCAGGGCAGAAACCTGCGCGAATAACGATATGCTTCGGATAGCTGTCCGCGCAAAACGGAAGGCGCGTTTTTTGCAAACCAGCGCACCGGAAGCGGATGAAAGCTCTCGACACAATAATCCCCGTGATAATCGCCAAGCATGCCGCGGGTCTTTTCACACAACGTCTTCCAGTCGCCTCCGGCCTTGAGCTCAACGATGATGGGAACGCGCCCGCCGATTGTTGCAAGCACGTCGAAAAACAATGGAATGCGATGATTTGTATCAAACAGGGAGAACTGTGAAAGCTGCGCATAGGTATAAGCGTCCACGCGCGCATCTATGCCGCACGCGCGCCGGAGCGTGTCGTCATGGAATACAACCACCTGCTTGTCGCGCGTCAGCTGCACGTCCAACTCCACGCCGTATCCGGCTTCTACGGCGGCAAGAAACGCTGGCAGTGAATTCTCCGGCACGCTCTGATTTTTCGCATACAGCCCGCGGTGCGCGAACGTGCGGCCCATAAACGGCGCGCATTGCCCGGGGCACGTTCTGCCGGGCGCGACGGCGTATATCCAGGCGCCGGCCAGGATCACAGCGGCAAGCAGAAATTCGCACATACTCCAAGCGGCTCCTTATCAAGATATTGTCATTATAACCGCCGCACGTGCGAATGTACATGCAATTTTTCGTCGGATTGCAGCCTATGCGCTTGCCATTGGCCATGCAATAGGGTAGTATGAAACCGACCGGATATAACAAATGGAATAAGCGGCGCGCATGCGCACGGATGGGAGCCGAATTTTTATGAAGCTGAATTACAAACGCACGTTCTTTGTCGGGTTTGCCTTTTTCCTTATCTGCACGTTCTGGCAGGCTTACGATACCATCATTCCAAAGATACTGACCGATAAATACGGCATGTCGCAGGCAAACAGCGGCATCGTCATGGCCATTGACAACGTGCTCGCGCTGTTTATGCTGCCGCTGTTCGGGGCGCTGTCGGACAGGTGCATGAGCAGGCGCGGCCGCCGTACGCCGTTTATCATCATCGGCACGGTTGTCGCCGCCGTGGCGCTTGTTTGCCTGTCTTTTGTCGACAACAGGCAGCTGCAAAACATAGCGGACGTCTCCGCTATCGACGATCCCGCCGCGCTTGGCGTACTCTATGAATCCGAGGGTGGCCGGGAGCTTAAAACGCCGGACGGCACGACCTACACGCTTGAGGAGACGTTCACCGAAGCGGAATTTTGCGCCATCACCGCGCAGGTCGAGCTGGACGGAAAGCTTGTAACGAACCCGGACTATATCAACTATGTCGTTCCCGCCCGCCACGCGTATGCATGGGATCAGACGCAGCGAAGCCCCGGCACGCTGATTGCGTTTCTGGGCATGCTGCTGATTGTGCTCATCGCAATGGCGACGTTCCGCTCGCCCGCGGTGGCGCTGATGCCGGACGTTACGATCAAGCCCCTGCGCAGCAAGGCGAACGCCGTCATCAACCTCATGGGCACGGCGGGCGGCATCGTCGTGCTGGGGCTCGGCATGGTCTTTGCCACGGGCAGCGTGAAAAATTCACTGATGAGCTATACGACGTTTTTTGCCATTGTAGCCGGCATTATGCTCATCGCGCTGGCGGTATTCCTCTGGAGGGTGGACGAACCGCGGTTTGCGCGGGAGATGGAGACGGAAAGCCAACGCTATCATATTGACGGCGCGGCGGAGGGCGCGGACGCCGCCGCGCAAAAGAAGCTCAGCCGGAGCGAACTGGCAAGCCTGCTGCTGATACTGGCCTCGGTTGTGTTCTGGTTTATGGGGTACAATGCCGTCACCTCCAAATACTCCGTCTATGCGGGAAAGGTGCTTGCGCTCGACTATAACAGCACGCTGATGATCGCCAACGTCGCGGCCATCCTATCCTATCTGCCCGTCGGCATGGTGGCCGGCAAAATCGGCCGGAAGAAATCCATTTTGGGCGGCATTGTCATGCTGGCTACGGCGTTTCTTTTCGCTTCGTTTTTGCGCGAGGGCAGCCCGGCCATGCTCATGAACGCCATGTTTGCGCTGGCGGGCATCGGCTGGGCTACCATCAACGTCAACAGTTTCCCAATGGTGGTGGAGCTTTCGCGCGGGGGCGACGTGGGTAAGTACACGGGCTTTTATTACACCGCAAGCATGGCCGCGCAGACGGTTACGCCGTGGTTTTCCGGTCTGCTTATGGACCATGTGGGCTTGACGACGCTGTTTCCTTACGCCACGGCATTTGTGCTGCTGGCGTTTATAACGATGCTGTTCGTCCGGCATGGGGACAGCCGCCCGGAGCCGGCCGGGAGCAGGCTGGAAGCATTCGACGCGGAGGAGTGAACGAGGCTTGACTGATATCATGAAATAATCCTTGACAGTGGGCGTATAGGACAATATAATAGTAACATTCAAGCAGAAGCGCCCGCTTCTCACCTGCCGGCAGACGCCAGGCATGGTCGTTACAATTTGAATCCTGTTTGGGAGCGTATTTGTAGATGATGTGGGTGCAAGACTGTTTGCACCCACTACTTTTATTTGGAGGTGTTCTGCCATCGCTAACACGGATCTGATGATCAATGAGGAAATCCGCGACGCCGAAGTGCGGTTGATCGATGAAAGCGGCAACCAGCTCGGAATTGTGGACAACCGGCACGCACAGGCGCTGGCCGAGGAGCGGAATCTGGATCTTGTGAAAATTTCGCCCAACGCCAACCCGCCGGTCTGCAAGCTGATGGACTACGGCAAGTACCGCTTTGAAATGAGCAAGCGGGAAAAGGAGCAGCGCAAGAATCAGAAAATCATTGAATTGAAGGAGATTCGCCTGTCCGCAACCATCGACCTGCACGACATGGAGGTCAAGGCCAAGGCGTGCAATCGATTCCTTCAGGACGGCAATAAGGTCAAGGTCAATATCCGCTTTCGCGGCCGCCAGATAACGCATGGCGACATCGGTATCGATGTGATGAACCGTTTCTTTGAAATGGTGGAGGAAAGCGCCGTCAAGGAACGTCCGCCAAAGATGGAAGGCAGAAACATGTTCATGGTGCTTGCACCAAAAATCGATAAGAAGTAAGTAATCAACCAGGAGGACCATCAACCATGCCAAAGTTAAAATCGCATCGTGGCGCAGCCAAGCGCTTCTCCACGACAAAGTCGGGTAAGATCAAGCGGAATAAGGCATACAAGCGCCATATTCTGACCAAGAAGTCCACCAAGCGCCTGCGTGGTCTGCGTCAAACCGGCTTCATTGCCGCGTGCGAAGAGAAGAAGATCCGCAAACTGATCCCGTATAGCTGAGGAGGAATGAAAAATGGCCAGAATTAAAAGAGCAGTCAATGCCGTTAAAAAGCGCCGCAAGGTGTTAAAGCTCGCCAAGGGCTACTATGGCGCGAAGAGCAAGCAGTACCGCGCGGCCTCGCAGCAGGTTATGAAATCAATGGCGTACGCTTATGTCGGACGCAAACAGAAGAAGCGCGAGTATCGCCGGCTCTGGATTGCGCGCATCAATGCCGGCGCGCGCCTGTGTGGAACGACGTACAGCCGCATGATCAACGGCCTTAAACTGGCTGGCGTAACCGTTAACCGCAAGGTGCTTGCAGACCTCGCGGTCAACGATATGAGCGCATTCAAGGAGCTCGTTGAGGTCGCCAACAAGGCCACGGCGTAAAACCAGCGTCCATCTTTACGGCGCGCCCGGTTGCTTTCATGCCCGGACGCGCCGTTTCTTTTGCACGACTCCGGCGCATTGCCGGTGCAGCAGCGTCACAATGGCGGTCATGTTGAGCACAGCCATCGTCAGATTGGCCCACTCCGCCAGCCGCCAAGCGAGCGATACGCGCATCACGGAGCCAAGTACAAGCAACAGCAAAAACACATAGGGGTACACGCGTACGCCCGTCCTGCCCGCGGCGTATTCGGCGCACACGCCGCCGTAGTAGGAAAAGCTGAGGATGCTGGAAAAGGCGAACAGCACCAGTGAGATGGCAATGCCGAGCGCCGCGGAGCGCTCTCCAAACACCGTTGCAAAGGCTTCGATAACCAGCGCGCTGTTTTTTGCCTCCGGGCCGGTCTGCAGGCCCACGCCGCTTGTCAGCACGGCGAGCGCGGTCAGCGAGCAAATTATGACGGTATCGAAAAACACCTCGAATACACCGTATAGCGCCTGGCGGTGCGCATTGCTTGTTTCTGCCGCTGCGTGTGCGATAGCCGCGGTGCCCAGCCCGGCCTCGTGCGTGAACGTACCGCGCGCGACCCCGACGAGAAATGCACGTGGATGCAGTGCGTCGGAAAAGATTGCGGCGAGCGCGGCGGGCAGAGCGCGGTGATGGATGGCAATGACGGCGGATGCGCCGGCGATGTAGAGGGCGCTCATGGCGGGAACGAGCAGCGTCGCCACGCGGCCGACCCGCTGTGCGCCGCCAAGCTGCACAATTCCAACGATACCGGCAATTAAAACGCCCAGCGCAATCCGTGGCCACAGTGTATCGGCCGCGGCAAAGCCGTATGCGCCGAGCGCGGTTCGGGCTGCCTCCGCCATCGCATTGACCTGCACAAGATTGCCCATGCACAGGCAGGCGAACATACAGCTGATTGCATACACGTTTGCCAGCTTACGCATACGCGCAGGCAATCCCCGCGACATATATGCCATGGGTCCGATGCATCCCGGCGTGCGGTAGCGCATGCCAAAGTAAATATCCGTATATTTAGCCGCCATACCGGCAAGCGCGGAAGTCCACATCCAAAATACGGTGCCGGGGCCGCCAAGCAGGATCGCGCCGGCAACGCCCGCAATATTGCCGGTTCCGATGGTGGCGGCAAGCGAGGTCGCCATTGCTGAAAACGGGGATACGCCGCTGGAGGGACCCTTGGTTTTAATCGCGCCGCGCAGCGCTTGCGGCAGCCTGCAAAACTGCACGAACCTCGTTTTATAGGTACAGTAGCAGCATGCGCAAAACATCATCAGCGCGATAGCTGTCTCCATGCGGGCTCCTCCTGATCGTTTTTAAGAGAATATATCGCCTCAAAATGTCGGCGAATTTTATGCTATACTATGCAGCATGGAGCACGAACAGAAAAAATTCCGGCTGGAGCGGTATCCCGACGGCCTTGTCCGGCAGGCGTTGCGCTATGGGTTGGCGGCGTTTGCGGGCTTTGCCGTGGATTATCTGGCGCTTTGGCTGCTGACCGCAGTGGCCGGAGCGCACTATTTGATCGCAACGCCGGTTGCGT
>CAYUTA010000073.1:0-10688 GCA_964447605.1 uncultured Oscillospiraceae bacterium
CCATGAAGCCATTGTCAGCCGCGAACTATTCGCTCAGGTTCAAAGCATCTTGGATACGACAGCCGGTAAGTGCAAAAACCGCGCCGTCAACGCCTACACGCCAAACCTGCTGAAAGGCAAGGCGTTCTGCGCCCATTGCGGAACGGCTCTCCACCGTCAGCGCAACAGCCGCAAAACGTCCGACGACGTATATATCTATCACTGTCTTACCAACAGCCGCGTGGCAAAGGATAGCTGCCTCGGCGTTACCATTCGGGAGGACAGGCTGATGCCGGTGCTGCTGGATATTATGCAGACGCAGATGGAAACCACCCTCGGTCAATACGCGCTGCTGCTTGCGGACGATGAACAGCGGGAAAAGAAACGGCAGGCAGTCTCCACAAAATTAGGCGTATGCCGACAGGATATAGCGCAGTATCGCAGCCGGATTCGTGGGCTGTATGAAAATTTGGTGCAGGGCGTAATTTCAAGCGAAGAATATTTTTCCTTCAAAAAACAATATGAAGCGAAAATATCCGACGCCGAAAACGAGCTTAACCTGTTGGAGCGAAGCAGTAAAACGATAGAGCTTCAACAAAAAAGGCAAAAGGGCTTGTCCGATGATTTGGGCGACATCCGCAAAAAGCCGGAGCTGACCGCCGCTCTGATCGACAGGCTGATTGAGCGCATTGAGGTTTCTCACGACAAACAGATCAGCGTCCGCTTCCGCTTTCAAAGCGAGTTTGAGGAATACGGGGAGAGGAGCAGACCATGCAGACATATATGATTGCCCTATACATCCGGCTCTCGCTGGAAGATTCCAAATACGACAGCCTGAGCATTGAAAACCAAAAGCTGATTCTGAATGAGTTTGCCCTGTCTATGCCCGAAGCGGCAAATGCCGAAATCCGGGAGTTTATCGACAACGGATTCAGCGGTACGAACTTTGAGCGTCCATCCGTGCAGGAGCTGATCGAGATGGTACGAGAAAACAAAGTGGACTGCATCATAGTCAAGGATTTTTCGCGTTTCGGACGCAACAGTCTGGAGGTCGGCTATTTCATAGAGCGTGTGTTCCCGCTGTTCCACACCCGCTTTATCTCGGTCAGCGACAGCTTTGATTCCAGCAACTTCAAGGGCGATACCGGCGGCATGGACGTGGCGTTCAAATATCTCATCAGCGAGTATTACAGCCGCGATATGTCTGTCAAGACCAAAAGCGCCAAATACGCAAAGATGGAACGCGGCGAGTATCAAAGCAAAATCTGTCCTTACGGCTACCGCAAAAGCGCAGATGGGCGTATGGAGCCGGATGAAGAAGCCGCCGCCGTTGTCAGGCTTATCTTTGAGCTTGCCGCCAAAGGCACGACAGCCGCCAAGATAACAAAGGAGCTGCGCCGCCGGTCTATCCCCACACCTGGCGAATACAAAGCCGCAAGGGGCAACCGCACCCACGATATATCCCGCACGGGCGGCATCTGGAGCAGTTCCACCGTCTTGCGTATTCTGGACGATGAACGGTACACCGGAACCTATGTCATCGGTAAACGCTCCGTGTTGGAGGTCGGCGGTACCAAAAGCCGCTTAAAGGACAGGGACAAGTGGTATATTATCCCCGACCACCATGCGGCGCTTGTTTCCAGCGAATTGTTTGAGCAGGCAAAACAAGGCATCCGGCGCTATTCCATCCCGAGCAAAAAGCAGCATGACTATCTGCTGAAAGGTAAAATCCTTTGCGGCTGCTGTGACCATTCTCTCTCCCGCGTCATGCAGAAAACGCCCTATTACCATTGCCGCCATTCCGATGCGGACAGCTCCATGTGCTGCCACGGCATGAAAATAGGGATTGCGGAGCTGGAACAACTCATCTTCGATGTGCTGCAAAAGCTCGTTGAAGTTAGCGGCGAAAGCGGTAAAGGAGCGCAGAATAGCACACCCACTTCTGACAGTTTGCCGGAATATGAGACACAGATCACCGCCATACAGGACGATAAAATGAGACTGTACGAAAGATTCATTTCCGGTGAAATCAACGGTGAGGAATACAAAGCGCAAAAAGAAGTGCTGGACGCTTCACTGATAAAAGTAAAAAGCGCCCATGCCGTCATTACGGCACAGGCAAAACAGGCGCAGGAGCATCGCGCGGAACAAGTCCAGCGGCAGGCGATCATTCAGGAGATTGCAAAAGCGGGTGGTTTGAACACCGCCATTACGGACACGCTCATCGAAAAGGTGTATGTGTTCCCTGATAAGCGCATTGAAATAGTCTACAAAATCAAAGACATTTTTGATACCGTGGTCTAACGAGGAGGGCGACTATGAAAGCAGCCTTTTATTGCCGGACGGGCACCGGCAGTTTTACTTGTATTCTCCCCGACGAGAGGCAGAAGCTACGCGACTTCTTTGAGGCTGAGCGCAAAAAAGAAGCAGAAAAAGCCTGTAAAATCAAGCGTTCTGCCCCTTGTCGGAAGTGATAATTTTTTTGTCGTGGGCTTGACATACGGGTGGTGGAGGCCGTGTACCTGCGTGCAATGGAACTGCTGGAGGAATATGCGCCTTGAACGATACGCGGCTGCCACCCTCTTCCATACTCTGCTTGCAATGCAACAGACCCCTTGTTGAGCAGACCGTAACGCTGCAATATCTGGGCCATGCGTTCCGCGTCAAACTGCCGCGCTGTCCACAGTGCGGCCAGGTTTATATTACCCCGGATTTGGCCAGAGGCCGAATGGCGCAGGTGGAAATGGAGCTGGAGGATAAATGAACGTTCCCCTTCACCGGACATATGGCGTATGCCCGGTATGCAAGGCCCGGGTTCCCGCCGAATATGTGCGGCGGGACTCTGAGATATACTTTGAGAGCCGCTGCCCGCAGCACGGCGCGGTTTCCACGCTGTTTTGGCATGGGAAACGCGATTTTAACAAATGGCGGAGCAACGGCGCGCCGCGGACCCTGCCGGAAACGTCCGGCTGCCCGCACGCGTGCGGCCTGTGCGGCGAGCATCAGAGCAAGACCTGCTGCACACTGATCGAGGTGACCGGCCGGTGCAACCTGAACTGCCGTTTTTGCTTTGCGGACGCCTCCTCCGGCTGCGAACCCGCTCTTGACCGACTGCTTTTGGATATTCGCGACATTGCGTCGCGCGGCGATACGCTGCTGCAGCTCAGCGGAGGCGAGCCGACCATGCGCGACGACTTGCCTGCGCTCATTTCCGGCGCGCGGGAGGCCGGCATCCGCACCATCCAGCTCAATACAAACGGCCTCCGCCTTGCCGAAGAGCCCGGTTACGCAAAGCGGCTTGCCGAAGCCGGGCTGGACATCGTATTTTTGCAATTCGACGGCGTGGACGACGTAGTTTACCGCGTCCTGCGGGGCAGGCCGCTATTAAGCGTAAAGCAGCGGGCGATTGAAACCAGCGGCGCGGCCGGGCTCGGCGTTGTTTTGGTTCCCACGCTGGTTCCCGGCGTGAACGACCGGCAGATCGGCGCGATCCTACGGTTCGGCGTTTCCCGCTCGCCATATGTGCGCGGGGTGCATTATCAGCCCGTCGCCTTTATGGGACGGGTTCCCGCGTATCCCTGCGCGGACGGCCATCTGACGCTCGACGCGCTGATCGACGCCATTGTGCGGCAAAGCGGGGGCCTGGTCGGCGAAGAGGACCTCGCGCCCTCCGCCTGCGATCACCCGCTTTGCGGACTGCATGGCGATTTTGTCGTCCGACCGGACGGCACGTTGCATCCGCTGCACAGCGGTTCTTCCTGCTGCTGCAAGAAAAAGGACGCGGCGGCCAACCGCCGGTTTGTCGTCAAACGCTGGAAGCGCACGCCGCTTGATTCGCGGCCGGCGCACATCGATGCGCCCGGCAACCTTGAAACGCTCGACGGCTTTCTTTCAAACGTGCGGGAACATGGTTTTACGGTTACGGCAATGGCGTTTCAGGATGCGTACAATCTGGATTTGGAACGGCTGCGCAGATGCAGCCTGCATGTATACGCCGGCGGAAGGATGATTCCGTTCTGCGCGTATTATCAGGGCCTATGGAAATGAATGCGTGCATCGCCCCTCATCCCGGCGGCACAGAGCTGACATTGCGCCTGCTCGCGCTTGGCAATCTGGCGTCCGGCATGCGCGTGCTGGACGTTGGCTGCGGACGCGGCGACACGACGGCGCGATTGCTCCGCCTTGGCTACGACGCGTGCGGGGTGGATCAAAACGGGGCGAATGTCCCAGGGGTACGGCGCGCGGACGCGGCGCACCTTCCAGAAGACGACGGCAGTTTTGACGCGGTGCTGCTGGAATGCTGCCTGTCGGTGACGCGCTTCCCCACAGAAACCGTCGCCGAATGCGTGCGCGTGCTCAGGCCCGGCGGTTTTTTGCTTTGTTCCGACCTGTATGCACGCGGCGCGGAGCTCGTTTTGCCCAATGCCGCCGGCCGGTTTGAGCAGAAGCGAACCATTATCGCCCGTGCAAACGCCTGCGGCCTGCGCGTAACGGATTTTGAAGACCATAGCGACGCGCTGAGCGCATATATCGGGCAGGCTATCCTGGACGGCCAGCCGCGGAACCTTTGTTTTCCGGACGTGGACCGGCGGGCGCTGCGCCCGGCAAGGGCGGGCTATTACCTCATGGCGGCGCAACGGCCCGCGTGCAAAAACGCCTGAACCATGGATTCTTACAACGATAAGGAGTGAATCAATATGAAGCTGAGAAAAATGTGGCTGCACATCAACGGCGTAAACCGGATGTTTGTTTGCGAGCCTGAAAAGGATTCCCTTGCGGACGTACTGCGCCGGATGGGGCTGACCGGCACGAAGGTTGGCTGTCACGCCGGCGTGTGCGGCGCCTGCTCCGTGCTGCTCGACGGCAGGGTGGCGCGCAGCTGTGCGCGAAAGATGAAAACCGTCGACGAGTA
This sequence comes from uncultured Oscillospiraceae bacterium, assembly GCA_964447605.1. Taxonomy (GTDB): domain Bacteria; phylum Bacillota; class Clostridia; order Christensenellales; family CAG-138; genus CAYUTA01. The sequence continues at coordinate 4,892 of CAYUTA010000073.1, forward strand.
CGCCGACGTGGTCACCATCGAGGGGATCGGCACGCCGAATAACCTGCACCCGCTCCAGCAGGCGTGGATTACATACGGCGGCGTTCAGTGCGGCTTCTGTACGCCCGGGTTCATCGTATCCGCCTACGGCCTGTTGCTCGAAAACCCGTCGCCCACGCGCGAAGAGGTGCGCGGATGGTTCCAGAAGCACCGCAACGCCTGCCGCTGCACGGGCTATAAGCCGCTGGTCGACGCGGTGATGGCCGCGGCAAAGGTGATGCGCGGCGACGCGACGGTTGCGGACATCACCTATCAGCATCCCGAAAACGCTTCCTATTATGATACAAGCCTGCCGCGTCCGAGCGCGCTTGCCAAGGTCTGCGGCCTGCTGGATTACGGCGAGGACGTTGCGCTCAAAATGCCGGACGATACGCTGCACATCGCGCTCGTGCAGCCGCGTGCGGCGCATCATGCCGAAATTCTTGGGATCGATTGCTCCGAAGCCGAAACGCTGCCCGGCGTGGTAAAGATCGTGACGGCCGGGGACGTACAGGGCAACAATCTCATCAATCAATACCTTGGGCATAAGCGCGCGCTGGTTAAAACTCCAAATCGCCCTATCCTCGCAAGCGACCGGATTTACCGGTATGGCGACGCGGTTGCCGCCGTGGTTGCGGATACGCCCGCGCATGCGCGCGAAGCCGCCGACCGGGTTAAGGTGACGCTCAAAAAGCTGCCCGAATACCTGAGCTATCCGGAGGCCGTCGTGCCCGACGCAATCCGGATCCATGCGGAAAGTCCGAACATGTATATCGTGCAGCCCGTCGTCAAGGGCGAAGCCGCCGACGAAATCATTGAGGACTCGGCCTATTCCGTCTCCGGCAGCTTCCGCACGCCGCGCGAGCCGCATTTAAGCATCGAGGGAGACATTGTGCAGGCGTATTTCGACGAGGACGGGATCATGACCATCCACTGCAAATCGCAGGCCATCAAGCTTGGCCGCGCTGTGATTGCAAAGGGCATCGGCCTGCCGGAAGAGCGCATCCGCTTTGTCCACAACGGGGTCGGCGGCAGCTTTGGCTGGTCCACCAACGCCGCCTCCTACGCCATCACCGCCATTTGCGCCATGGCCGTCGACCGGCCGGTCTCCCTTGTCATGAGCTATGAGGAATTCATGCACTTTTCCGGTAAACGGACCCCCGCGCACATCAACGGACGCCTTGCCTGCGACGAGAACGGAAAAATCACCGCGCTCGAATATGACGCGGGCATCGACCACGGCGCATACAGCGAGATGGCGGATTCTCTGATGCAGAAATTCGCCACCCTTGGCGGGCCGTATGACATCCCGAACGTGCGCGGCATGATCCGCACGGCGTATACCAACCACAACGTCGGCGTGGCATACCGCGGCTATGGCTACCCGCAGAGCGGAACCGCAATGGAGGCCATGATGGACATGCTGGCTGAAAAGGCCGGCGTCGATCCCTTCGAATTCCGTTATCAGAACCTGATCGGGCCCGGGCAGACGACCGTCAACGGCTTCCCGCTGCACGAACACCTCTTTCAGCAGCTCATGGACGCGGCAAGACCGCATTACTATGAAATCAAGCGGCGCGCGGCCGCAGCCGGCACCGCGAGGGTGCGTCACGGCGTGGGCGTGGTATGCAGCATGTTCAAGCCCTGCGTCGGTCCGTTCGACCACTGCGAGGTTGCGCTCGAGCTGATGCCGGACAATACCGTTACAAACTACAATACCTGGGAGGATATGGGCCAGGGTGGAGACATCGGTTCGCTCGTGCTTACGCTCGAGGCTCTCAAGCCGCTCGGGCTAAGGCCGGATCAGGTACGGCTGCACATGAACGATTCCAAGGAATGCCCGGATTCCGGCATCGCCGCGGCCAGCCGCTCGCATTTCATGGGCGGAAACGCCGTCATCGATGCGGCCGAAAAGCTGCTGTCGGCCATGCGCAAGCCGGACGGCTCTTACCGCGCCTATGACGAAATGACCGCCGAGGGGATTCCGACCAAATACACCGGCGTGCATGACCTCACCGGCAGCGGCCTTTCTGCCATTGACCCGAACACGGGCATGGGCGACCCCAGCCCCACGGGGATGTACGGCGTATGCATGGCGGAGGTCGCGGTGGACGCTGAAACCGGAAAAACCACCGTTTTGGAGATGAGCATGTGGGCGGACGCGGGTATAATCGGCAACCGTCTCGCTGCAGAAGGACAGGCTTACGGCGGCATGTCGCACTGCATCGGCTATGCGCTGAGCGAGGATTACGACGACGTGCAAAAGCACAACAATATGCTGCGCGCAGGACTCCCGTACATCAAGGATATTCCGGACAACCTCCATATCCATTTCATCGAAACGCCCCGTGAGAGCGGTCCGTTCGGGTCGGCCGGGCTTGCGGAACTGTTTCAGAGCACCGAGCACATGGCGGTTATCAACGGCATTTATCACGCCGTGGGCGTGCGCATATATGAGCTTCCGGCATATCCTGAAAAGGTGAAGGCGGGGCTCGCGCGCCTCGCGCGCAACGAGGAGGTCCTTCCGCCGGAGCCGTACTATCTCGGCTCGGATCTATATGATGAGCTCGAGGACTGCCTAAACAACCCGGTTTGATCCAATGAAACATACGCCTGACAAAAACGGCCTGATCGCACAGGAAACCAGCCTTGCGCGCTGTATCCACGGAAACCCCGCGCCATGCCAGAACGCCTGTCCATTCGGCCTGGATATCCGTCTGTTTATCGCGCGCATGCAGGGCGGCAAGTTCGACGCCGCCCTGCGCCAGTATCGCGACGCAGCCGTTTTTCCGCTGGTCGTTTCCACTTTATGCAAAGCGCCCTGCAAAACCGCGTGCGTCCGTAAGCAGGCGGATGCACCCGTCGCGCTCCCCCTGCTTGAGCGGGCCTGCCTCGCGCACAGCAGCGACCGCAGAAGGGCGCCCTTTAACCTGCCGCCGAAACAAAAACGCATCGCGGTCATTGGCGCAGACCTTTCCGGGCTTGCCTGCGCGGTCCGGTTTGCCGCGCAAAAATATGACGTTACGGTTTACGAGCGCGGGGCTACGCTGGAAGACCGGCTCTTGCGCGCGCTTGTAAACGAAACGCTCGTTTCGGAGGTCACGGAGCGGCTTAAAGCGGAAAACGTCGCCGTTTGCTGCCAAAGCGGGCCGGCGGACGCGGCGCTTACCAATGCGGACGTTGTGCTTGTATCGTCCGGCGAATCTTTTTCCGGTTGCGGCGACCGCGTTTTCTACTGCCCGGATGCGGACGGGCCCGTTGCGCGGATTGCCGCGGGCATTGGCGTTTGCAGCCGGATCGAGTGGTTTTTAAAGACCGGCGCGCGCATGGACGCTCAGGAGGACGACCGCTACGGACAGCCGGCCGTCACTTCCAGGGAGCTGGTCCCCGCGTCCGCCATCGTCCCCGCGGACGGTCGCGCCTATACCGCGGACGAGGCGGTGCAGGAAGCCTGTCGGTGCGTCCGCTGCGACTGCACGGCCTGTGTGGATCACTGTGAGATGCTGGCCATGTATAAACTGTATCCCAATCAGCTCAAAGAGGATGTGGAAACGACGCTGCTGCCCGACCAGCCGCTTAAACAAAAGCCTGCCATGCGTCCGGTCAATTCCTGCAACCTGTGCGGGCGCTGCACAAATGTGTGCTCCGCGGGCGTCGATCTTTCGGCCTATTTGCTGCAAAGCAGGCGGGCGCTGTTTGAGCAGGGTCTGCTGCCGCCGGCGTTTCATGCCTTCTGGCTTAACGATCTGGCGGATGCGGACCGTTATGCGTTTACACACCGCGATTCGCCCAGCCCCGCAAAGTATGCGTTTTTCCCGGGCTGCCAGCTTGGCGCGTCCAATGTGGATTATGTCGGCAAAACGTATGCGTTGCTGAAGGATATTTGTGCGGATACGGCGCTGTTGCTGCGCTGCTGCGGGATACCGGCCATGTGGGCGGGCGATATGGATCTGTATGCGCGCAAGCGCGGCGCGATACGCGCGGAATGGGAGGCGCTCGGCCGTCCCGTTCTGATCGTCGCCTGTCCCTCCTGTTTCAACAGCCTGTCCGGCGCCGACGGGGGCATCCCCTGCATTTCCCTGTACGAATATCTCGCGCGCACGGGGACAAACGGATTTGCAGCCCGCATGCAGACGATGAAGGCCGCCGTATTCGACCCGTGCGCGGCGCGGCAGTCCCTGCAGACACGGCAGGCGGTGCGCGAGCTTATGACAAACTGCGGGATTTGCGTCGAGAAACTTCCGCTCGCGGAGGGCGACGCGGCCTGCTGCAGCTACGGCGGGCAGATCTATGCCGCAAACCGCGCGCTTACGCAAAAAATCGTCGCTGAGCGAACAGGGCTGAGCGAGCTGCCCTATATTACCTACTGCTCTAACTGCCGGGATATCTTTGCCTCATCCGGCAAAGCCTGCGCGCACGTGCTGGATATTTTGTTTGCGCTCGACGGCTTCCACCGTCCGCCCGCGGGGCTTTGGCAGCGCCGCGAGAACCGCCGGATGCTGTATCGTCAATTCCACTCTGAAAAAGGCGGGGAGGCCGCCATTAAGCCGCCTACCGGAATTCGCCTTGTCATTGCGCCCGAATGCAGCGCGCGCATGGACGCGGAGCTGATTTTGCAGGAGGATGTAGCCTCCGTCATAACCCACTGTGAGGAGAGCGGATGCAGGCTTTTTGATCCGCAAAGCGGCAATACGATTGCCCACCGCGTGTGCGGGCAGATCACCTGCTGGGTGGTTTATCGCAAGCGCGCGGCGGATGAATATGAGGTGTTCGACGCGTATTCACACCGCATGCATCTGGAGGAAGCATAGTCCACAATGCATTGTAACGTACACTACCAATCAGTTGGAACGACAGACCGGGCAGTATCTTTACTCTATAATCACAAGTAATCAACCGGTCTGCCAGTGAATCCAACCGTTGCAACAATCGACGCGCACCATAAAACCTTGGCATACTTCCTTTCAAAATCTCTGGAGGGCAAACCATGAACCTGTATTTGCAAGCACTGATCGATGGGCTACTCATAGGCGGGGTATATGCAACCATTGCCGTGGGCCTGAGTTTGGCGTTTGGCGTTATGAGAATCATCAACTGGGCCCAGGGCGAACTGCTGATGGTCAGCATGTATATCGCCTATTATATCCTGAGCCTGACGGGCCTGGACCCCTACATCGTGATGTTCATCGTTTTTTTCCTGATGTTCTGGGCCGGTTATCTGCTGCAATCCACCGTTATTTCCAATCTGCTGGCCAAGGAAACGGCGAGGGAACCGCTGAGCGTGCTTTTGTTTACGGCCGGGCTGGGTATTTTTTTAACAAACCTGATGCTCAGCATCGCGGGCGCGACGCCGCTGACGGCCAGCACCGCGTATTCTGGCCGCGTTCTGGAAGCGGGAGAAATCTTCATCTCCGTGCCGAAGCTGATCTCGTTTGCAATCGCCTTCATTTCCACAGTCGCGCTGTATATCGTGCTCAAAAAGACCGAGATCGGGCGCGCCATCCGGGCAACGTCGCAAAACCGCAACGTCGCGACGCTCATGGGCATCAACCAGAAGCGCATCTATAACCTCGCCTTTGGCATCAGCATCGGCCTGGTCGGCCTGTCCGGCGCGCTGCTTGTTCCATTTTATTCGATCAGCACGACCGTTGGCGCAACGTTCAGCTTCAAGGCGTTTATCATCGTTGTGCTCGGCGGGAAGGGCAGCGTTCTCGGCGCGCTGTGCGGCGGCCTTGAAGCGGGAATTGTAACGTTCACACTCCGTGCGCAAGGCATACAC